>DATHOY010000253.1:0-7568 GCA_035484435.1 Vulcanimicrobiaceae bacterium
GAGAGATTTTCCGCGATGTAATAGAGGACCTGCGCGCGGTTGTGTGCCGTGGCCCGGCCCCAGCCTTCTGCTTTGCGCGCTGCTTCCACTGCGTTGCGGACGTCCTTGCGGTTGCCCAGCGGCGATTCGCCCAGTAACTCGTCCTTTTTCCCCCGGATTTCGATGCTGTAGCCGGAGTCCGGCCGCACCTGCTTGCCGCCGATGTAGAGTTTCACGGTGCGGTCAATGCCGGGGTTCGCTACCTCCGCATGATCTTTTTTGCCTGCGCCGTTTTTCTTCAACGCCGGCGCCTTGCGGAACCATGCCGGTTCCAAATATTCCAGCAGGCCTTCGCGTCCGCCTTCGCGGCCGTATCCGCTTTCGCGATAGCCGCCAAATCCGCAGGCCGCGTCAAAGAGGTTTGTGCTGTTTACCCACACCACGCCGGCTTTCAATTGAGCGGAAACGTGCAGCGCCACGTTGATGCTTTCGCTCCAAACGCTTGCGGCCAGGCCGTACGCCGTATTGTTCGCTAGTTCCACGGCTTCGCGCGGCGTGCGGAAGGTCATGGCAGCGAGCACGGGCCCGAAAATTTCCTGCTGCGCCACAATCGATGTCGGATGCACGTTGCTCAGGAGGGTTGGTTTGTAATACAGGCCGCGCGTGGGCATCAGCACTTCCGGCTGCCAGCAGGTGGCGCCTTCCGCGATTCCCTGCTTCACCAGCCGGTCGATGCGGTCCAGCTGCACGCGGGCCACGATTGCACCGATATCGATTGATTTGTCGAGCGGCGCCCCGACCCGCAGGGTGCTCATGCGCGCCTGCAGCTTGTGGGTCATTTTTTCGGCGATACTTTCCTGCATCAGCAGCCGGGAGCCCGCGCAGCAGACCTGACCCTGGTTGAACCAGATTCCGTCGACAAGTCCTTCGACCGCGCCGTCGAAGTCTGCATCTTCAAAAATGATGAATGGGGATTTGCCGCCGAGCTCGAGGGAAAGTTTCTTGTGCGTTGCTGCGGTGGCTTTTCGGATGGCGCGCCCGACTTCCGTGGAGCCGGTGAAGGCGATCTTGTCGACGTCGGAATGCTTCACCAAGGCTTCGCCCGTGGCGCCGTCGCCTGTGACGATATTGACGACGCCCTTTGGCAATCCGACTTCGTTGCAGATTTCCGCGAACGCCAGGGCGGTCAGCGGCGTATATTCCGCCGGCTTCAAAACCACGGTATTCCCCGTGGCCAGCGCCGGAGCGATCTTCCACGCGAGCATCAGCAGCGGAAAATTCCAGGGAATGATCTGCCCGACTACTCCGCAAGCGGTGTAACCCGGAAATTCCTGGTCCAGGAGTTGCGCCCAGCCGGCGTGATGATAAAAATGCCGCGCCACCAGCGGGATATCAATGTCGCGGCTCTCGCGGATGGGCTTGCCGTTGTCCAGCGTTTCCAGAACCGCGAGGCGCCGCGAATGCTTCTGTACCTGCCGGGCGAGCGCGTACAAAAACCGGGCCCGCGCGTGGGGCGTCAGCTTCTGCCATCCGGGGAGAGCTTTTCGCGCGGCTTTCACCGCCGCATCCACGTCCGCTGAGCTGCCTTGCGCCACTTCCGCCAGCAGAGTTCCGGCCGAGGGATCCGCCGTCTCAAAATATTTTCCTTCCGCGGGAGCCCGCCACGCGCCGTCAATAAAATGGCCAAACTTCCGGTTATGGCGGTCCAGCCACAGCAGCGACTCCTTGGGATCCTCCGGCGCCGGACCGTATTCCATGGTTCTGAATTTTTCGACGACGCTCATTTCGATTATCTGCTCCTTCAAATTCGCGGAGGAATTCCGCTGGAACTTTTAGGCCTGGGCTTCCTTCGCCTTCTTCTCGCGCATCGACTCAATGCGCTTCAAGATGAACTTCAGCCGCTCGCGCCCCCATTTTGTTCCCGTGGCCACTTTTTCGACATCCAGGAACACTTCCGGGTCGCCGAGTTTTTCGCGCAGCTCCGTCAGGAAGGGATAGACCTTTGCGAGGATGAAGAACATCTCTCCGCTGCAAGCCGGGCGCAGGAACAGATCTTCGTCCACAAGCCCCTGACGGACCAGCGCCGCGGCCATTCCCCAGTAACTTGCGCCCTGGCGGAGCCAGTTGTTCTCCTGCGAGCCCATGGCATTGGCCACTTTCAGAAAGTCGTCCGCATTGAGAGGCGCAAATGTCCACAGCCACCAGTCTCGCGCTTTGCGCAATTCCGGTTCCCGCCGCAGCTCATATAGTTTCAGGATCAGCTCCGCGTCTTTCGAACTCGCTTTTTTCCCCATCGATGTTCCGCCTCATGTAGCACAGCGATTCTTCGCTGTGCTCTTCACATTTTCATATTTCTACTACGCGATCGGATGCCGGTATTCCGCGGAATACCGTCCGGTCGCGTGAAATTCCAGTTGCCGTTCGATATCGGCGAGCATTCCGCTGGCGCCAAACCGGAACAGATGCGCATCCAGCCAACTGTTCCCCAGCTCCTCTTTCATTAATGCGAGCCACTCCAGCGATTGCTTTGCCGTTCGAATGCCGCCGGCGGGCTTGAAACCCACGGCCATTCCGGTTTCTTCGGCATATTCGCGGATCGCCCGGGTCATGACGATGCCCACCGGCAAAACGGCGTTTACTGCTTCTTTCCCAGTGGATGTTTTGATGAAATCCGCGCCGGCCATCATCGCCACCATGCTGGCCCGCGCCACATTGCGCAGGGTCAGCAAATCTCCGGTTCCCAAAATTACTTTCAGGTGGGCGGGGCCGCAGGCGTCCTTGAAGGCCACGATTTCGTCGTAGAGTTTCTGCCACTTCGCGCCAAAGACGTGCGCGCGCGTGATGACTACGTCGATCTCCTGGGCGCCGGCTTCGACGGAACGACGGATTTCCGCGATGCGTTCCTCCAGCGGCGAAAGGCCGGCCGGGAAACCAGTTGAAACCGCGGCCACGGGAATGTTCGTGCCTTCAAGAGCGCGCCGCGCGGTCTCCACAAATAGGTGGTAGACACAGACTGCACCCACGTGCAGTTGCAACTCTTCGATGCCCAGCTTTTCCACAATTTCCTGCTGGATTGGCTGCCGCGCCTTGGCGCACAGGCGCCGCACGCGATCATCCGTATCGTCCCCGCTCAGGGTCGTGAGGTCCATGCAGGAGATCGCTCGCAGGAGCCACGCGATTTGCCAGTCTTTCTTCACCGTGCGTCGCGTCCCGATCGTGGCCGCCCGCCGCTCCACAGCGCTTAGATTTACGCGGACGCTCTCCACCCAGTCCAGATTGAGCGAAGTGCCGCGATTCGCGCCGAGCGGAGTACTCTGCAGCGTGGCGATCGCCGTCGCCGCGGAATTTTCGCTGACAATCCGGGTTCCCTGCCGGTCCGTGATCTCTAATTTAGGCCGTCTTTGCGTGTCCATGCCCTGTCTCCACAAACCCGCGCTACCTTTGAATGCTAATTGCTTAGGATACCACCGGGCCTAGTTTCCGGTACATTAACGCTCGCTAATAGACTCCAGGAATCAGCCGCGAGGTTCTGGCACGATAGGCGTCGTACTCTTCGCCAAACTGAGAGCGCAGCAGTCTTTCTTCCGAATTCATTCTCGCGACCAGCGGCACCAGTGTCACCGCGGTGAGTATCACACCGATCCACGAGCGAAAGGCCAGCGCCCAGCCCAATGAATTGAGGAGCAGCCCCAAATAGCTGGGGTTGCGAATGACGCGGTAGATGCCGCCGGTGACAAGCGTGTGGCCGGGCTGGATGGCAACCAGGCCGCTGAACCGGTTGCCAAGCACATAGACCGGCCAAAGGCGAAGCGCGCCTCCCATCGTATAGAGAGCCACACCCACCCAGCGAATCGCATCGCCGTCGATGATCCAGAAATTTTTTCGGTCCGAGCAGGCTGGAAGCCAGGCGCCGAGCAGCCCGATGATTCCAAATGCCGCAAGCACCCAGCGGTTGCCGCGATCCTCTCGTTCACCGGAGCTGATGTTGCCTCCGGCAAAGAACGCCGCCACGACCATTGCCGCGGACACCACGCCGAGCGCCACAAGTGCGGGGTGCGCGAAGAAGGTCGCCGGTCCGCCCCAGCCGAGGACGGCCAGCGCGAAATAAATCCCGGTGCCAACCACCAGAAACAGCAATCTTGTCAGTGCTTTCATGCTTGCCGGCCTGCTTCCCCGGCTTTAATTCCCTGCCGGGTCCTTCGCGTTGGGCGTGGGCCGAGACAGGAGGTCTACGTACTCTTTATAAAACTTCTGCTTGTCGAGGTCATCCTGCACTTCGACGAGCACTTCGCCAAGCCCGGGCTGGAGCCCCGGCGTCCAGGCCAGAGTGTTGCCGTATCCCGCGCCGTGATCGACATCGATATCCATATAGAGCTTCCGCCATTTTGTAATGATGCCTGGGTCGAGCCACGCAACCGCGGCCAGTTCATCCCACAAGTAGCCGGGTTCGGCGTATTTCGCGACATATTGCGCGGCGGGTTCCGTGCTTTTCCGGACCTGCTCGATCAGGCTTTTTTCCATGTGGGTCTTTACCGAAATGTCCACCGTGGTCAGAACTGCGCGGGGCCATTTTGCGTGCAGGACCGCGTGCGTCGCCTCAGGGTCCATCCAGAAATTGAATTCCCGCGTGGGGGTCAGGGAGAATTCCGGATCGTCCGTCTGTGGATTGATGCTGCCGCCCATCATGATCAGCTCTTTGGTTAGCGAGGGAAATTCGGGGTCAAGCCCAATCGCCAGTGCCAGGTTCGTCATCGGCCCGGCGGCGTAAATCGTGACGTCGTGCGGGTATTTTCGCACCATCCGGACCATGAAATGCGCGGCATCCTCATTGGCCGCCTTGATCGTCGGATTTCCTTCCTTCATCGGGGGAATTTCCGCGGGGCCGTGCACTTTTCCTCCCGGGCCAAAATTCCACGCGCCCTGGTAGACGACCTTGCCGTGGATTGTTTCCCACTTTGCGATGTACTCCTTGCTGCTTACGAGCGGGAATACGGCGCCGGGTAGCACGGGAATGTCGCGACGGCCGATGATTTCCATCAGGCGCAGAGTGTGCTGGACTTCTTCATCGCGCCAGGCGTCGCCTGTCACGACAGTAATGCCCAGCACTTCCGTCTCCGGTGAATTCACTAGTGCCAGAATCGCCTGCATGTCCGTGCCGCCCGGGCCCGCTGCGTCCTGATCAATAATCACTTTTTTCTTGGATTGCGCGTTCAGGCTTAAAGCGCAACTCAGAATTACAAATGCAAACGCGCAAATCCTTGCCAGCAATTTCATGAAGTAATTCCTTTCGGGGTATGAAACAAAAATCGGGATACCTGCCTAATACATGATGGTCTGGGTCAAATGATGCGGCCAGGTGGTCGTGTGATAGTGCGTCCAGAGCCGCGCATCCACCTGCGGAATGATGATCTGCAGGTTCGCCGGGCGCAATTTGTTGATTTCGCCGGCCATCAGGGCCGTTGAATAGAGGCAATGCGCGCGGAGTTCAATTTCCCAACGCGAGTCGCGCGGGATGAGCTGATAGGTATTGATCGCATGCTCCAGCTCTTTCGAATAGCTGGTGATGCCCATGAGCCGCAGTGCGACGGGCACGATGTAATCGGCGAAGGCGGTCATCTTCTGGGGATCGTCCAGCCGGAACTTGCCCGCTTTGTGGAGCGTGGCATACAGCATCCAGATGCCTAACTGCGGCAGCTTGTAAAACTTGATTTCATGGCCGTCCAGCATGCTGATGTCGTTAAATCGCGGGAACTCTTTCACCAGCCGGTCGATCAGGCCGTTGCCATTGTCGTAAAGCTTCGGCGAGCACGAGTGGACAAATTTGTGAAACTTTCCGTCATACTTTTCCGCGAGCACTTTGCCGACTTCATGCAGAACGGCCAGCTTTTCATCGAGCATGGGCATTTCAATGTTGCCCTCGAAGACCTTGTTGAGCTCGGGCCGGGTGATCTTTGCCAGAAACTTGCCGTCGAGAAAGGGCACGCCATTGTCCATCGCCCGCTTGATGCAGGCAAACTCGGCTTCGGAGTCCGACCAATGCTGTCCGGCGAAATCCACCTGGAATTTTTCGTGTTTGGCAAAATCGGTGAAGGCCGTGTCAATCGAATCGGCCACCATAACGAAATCGAGCGCCACATCCGGATCGCCCTGGCTCAGGCCGAAGGGTAGCGCGTATTCCGGCATTGGCAACTCTTCGTAGGCCATCCAGGACGCTACTTCCACGATTTTGTCGTAATTCGTGCGCACGTCGCGCGAACTTTCGATCGCGTAGCGCAGGCTATCCAGTACCGGGCTTCCAATGTCTTTTGGCCAGTGCATAGTCCCCGTCGAAAGGGCGCGTCCGGGATTTTCCAGAACGGCCGGAAGAAAAACAAAAGGTGTGAACTGCGAAACGGCGGCGGCTTGCCCGAGCAATCCGAGGAACTTCCGCCGCTTCAAAAACTTTGAGCCGAGTAAATCTTTCGTGTTGCTAGTCTTGCCATCGGAAACCAGAAAAAACCTCCTCGTGCCTCCGGATTCCACTACTTCCCTTGAATGCGGCTCACGAACATCTGGAGAAACTTTTCCGCATTCACCTCGGTGCAGACTTTCGCGTTGGGTTCCACTTTGTCGATGCCTTCGATCACGTAGCGGTCGCCATCCGGAAAATGATGGAGCACGTTGCGTTCGTTGGCGCCGCGCCGGTTCGCCACCGTTTCGCCGCGCGTGAATTCGCCTCGCGTCTCGACGTCGACGTGCATCGTGGGAGCCTTCACCAGGGCGCTGTCGATTGCCACGCCAACCGCCAGGGGGTCGTACATGGGAGTGCCGGATTCGCCGAATTTTTCGCTCAGTCCGATCAGAAAGTCCGCGACCTTGTAGATGAAATCGCTCTCGGGGCCCGGATTCTTTTTGAGGGCTTCGATGTGCTTGCGCGTCAGCAGCGTCTTGTCGCCCACATCGAGCCCGACCATGGTCAGCGGCCAGCCGGCCTGAAACACAATCTGCGCGGCTTCCGGGTCGTTTGCGATGTTGGCCTCCGCCGCGGCGTTCACGTTGCCGCCGGTAATCGAGCCGCCCATGATGATGACTTCCTTGACCAGCGGAACGATGGACGGATCTTTTTCGATCGCCAGCGCGATATTCGTCAGCGGCCCGATCGGCACCAGAGTGATCTCATGCGGATTCGCGTGAATCATCTCGATAATCAAGTCCGGAGCCCAGCGTGGATCCTTTTTGCACTTGCTGGGCGGAAGTTCTACGTTCGCCAGGCCGTTTTGCCCGTGCCAGAATTCCGCGGTGACCAATTTCTGAAATAGAGGATGCTGGGCACCGCCGGCGACGATAATGTCGCAGCGATTGGCGAGCGAGACCATGCGCAACGCGTTCTCCAGTCCCTGTGCCGCTGTCACGTTGCCGGGCACCACCGTCAGGGCTCGCACGTCGAATTCGGGGGAGTTCAACGCCAGCATAATGGCCATGGCGTCGTCCGTCCCCGGGTCTGTATCGATGATGACCTTGCGCGGTCCGGCGAAAGCCGCCGCGGCAAACGCAGCCGTCAACAAAAGTGCAAAACCAACTCGTCTGATTCGAACCATCACGCAACTCCC
>DATHOY010000254.1:0-12096 GCA_035484435.1 Vulcanimicrobiaceae bacterium
TCCCCGTCAATATAGGTGATCCGGCTGATGCACGATGCCGTGTTGTTGTACGCGGGGTCGTAGCTGATCATCCCGAAATCATCGGGGTTCACCTTGATCTGCCGCAGGTCCATCGCCTTGATGGTGTCGTGCGTGATGGGCAGTTCGTAGCTCTTGCCGGTGCGGTTGTCCGTGATCGTCACTGTCTCGCGGCGGCTGGCGCCGGTTTCGGAAGTCTTGGTTTGCGTCGTCGGAAGAGCCGAGTCCATACACAGTACCTCACCGGAAAGCGGCGAGCCTTCCGCCGCATCGCCTATCACTTTACACCAAAGCAGGAAACCGGGGAAATGGAGCGCGACGGTGTCGGTCCGGCCGCCCAAACGTCACAGCGTCCCTGCAAGGAATCGCAAAAGCCTCAAGGCAAAGGAAATACGGGCAGGAGAATGCGTTGCGGACTACCCTCTTGACAATAGTCGTTATAACGAGTATTATTCACTCGTCAGTCAAGGAGACCTCCCATGATTCAGATCCGTAAAAGCGATACCCGCGGCCACGCCAACCTCGGCTGGCTTGATTCCCGCTTCAGCTTTTCCTTTGCCGAATATTTCGACCCGCAACACGTCGAATTCCGCACCCTGCGCGTGATGAACGACGACCGCATCGCCGGCGGCGGGGGTTTTCCCACTCATCCGCACCGCGACATGGAAATCGTCACCTACGTCCTCGACGGCGAACTCGCCCACAAAGACAGCATGGGCAATGGTTCCGTGATCAAGCCGGGCGACGTGCAGTACATGAGCGCAGGCACGGGCGTGGCGCACAGCGAATTCAACGCCTCGGATAAAACTCCCGTGCACATGTATCAGATCTGGATGTTCCCGGATAAACAGGGCCACACGCCGGCGTACGACCAGAAGCACTTCAGCGCCGCCGAAAAGCAGGGCAAGCTGCGCCTCGTAGTTTCCCCTGATGGCCGCGAAGGCTCGGTGAAGATTCGCCAGGGCAACGAACTGTACGCCACCGTACTCGCTCCCGGCGAAAGCGTGAAGCACGTGCTAAAGCCGGAACGCCACGCGTATGTGCAGGTGGCGCGCGGCAGCGTCACGCTCAACGGCACGAAGCTCGCCGCCGGCGATGGCGCAGCTGTCTCGCAAGAAAAGGCCCTCGAACTCACCGGCGTTGAGGATGCGGAAGTGTTGCTCTTCGATCTGGTGTGAGTGAGGAAATTCATCCGTGATCTGTGCGGGCGGGAGAAATCCCGCCCTTTTTGTTTTTCCCGTCTTCAGCTGATGACTGTTGGCTGGAGACTGTCGGCTGTTTTTCTTCACGCTGCCTTCTGCTTGGAAAACGTGGGGGCGGAGGCGAGCAGGCCGAGGACGATGACGGCTCCGAGGACGAGCAGAGATGACGCAAAACTGTCGGGCTTGGCCGTCATGAGATAGACGATGCCGAGGGCTAGCATGGCGCGAACGCGGATCAGCGTCGGCAATCCCGGTGCGCGGAGAAGCGCGGTGGCGCTGGCGGGGAGCGCGGCGCTGCCCTCAGGCAGGGCGGCGCGAATGGCCTTCACGCGCGGCAGGATGAACACGAAGCCGATTATGAGCGCGAGCACGATCACCAGCATCGAAACCGACATCCAGCCGTTTTTCATCGCGCCGGAAACTTGCGCAAGGTAGGCGCCGCTTAGAATCAGCACTAGCAGGCCGGGGCCGGAAACCGGCAGCGATGTGCGATAGACGCGGAGCCACGCGCGCGCCTGATCCGTGGTGGTGGCGCCGCGCAGGAACGCGGAGACGATCCACTCGACTCCGTAGCCGATGAAGAGCATGACGAGGCCGAGGAAGTGAAAGAAGAGAGCGAGCGAATAATAGGTCATAGTCTTAGCAGTCTACCGGACTACTTTCAGAAAAACCCGCACCCTTATAAACCAAGGGTACGGCACCCGACACCCGGCCGTGTAACCGACTCTCACGCTTGTCATCCCGAATCCCGCGCCTTTTGCGGGTGAGGGATCCGCTTTTTCTCCCGAGCTCCACTAGCGAAAAGCAGATTCCTCGCTTCGCTCGGAATGACAGGTTATGCGCTTCGCGGCTCAGCCACGCGCGCGATGAAACTCCTTCATGAAATGCGTCAGCGCTTCGACGGCGTCCTGGCCGACCGCGTTATAAAGCGAGATGCGCATGCCGCCGACCGAGCGGTGCCCCGGCGTGCCAACCAGGTTCGCCGCCGCGGCCTGCTTGCCGAATTCTTTCTCTAAATTCTCATCACCCACTTGGTTAGAACTACCTCCTACACGAAACACCACATTCATCAGCGAGCGGGAAGCTTTCTCCACCGGGCAGGTGTAAAAGCCGCCGCTCGCTTCGATCGTGTCATAGAGCAGCTTGGCCTTCGCTTCATTGCGCTTCTGGATTCCCGCGAGGCCGCCTTCCGCGGCGATCCATTCGGTGACCAGCGCCAGCGTGTACACCGCAAACGTCGGCGGCGTGTGGTACAGCGACTTTTCCTTGATGTGCGTCCGGTATTGCAGCGTGGTGGGCAGATTCTTGTCCGCTCGCTCGGCCAGATCCTTGCGAACGATCACCAGCGTGACGCCGCTGGGCCCCAGATTTTTCTGCGCGCCGGCGAAAATCAGGCCGAATTTCGCCACGTCCACCGGGCGCGAAGCGATGTCCGAAGACATGTCCGCCACCAGCGGCGCGGCGGAGGCGGGCAGCGCGTGATACTGCGTGCCTTCGATGGTGTTGTTGGTGCAGATGTGGGTGTAGGAAGCGTCGGCGGACAACTTGATTTCGTCCGGGCGCGGCACGCGGGTGAATTTCGCGGCTTCGGTGGACGCGGCAATGTTGTGCCCCGATCCATTGGTAAAAGGGCCTTTTTTCAACTCGGAGATCGCCTTCGCCGTCCATGCGCCGGTGTGCAGCACGTCCACCGGCTTGCCCGGCAGCGCCAGGTTCATCGGCACCATGGTGAACTGCATGCTGCCGCCACCTTGCACAAAAATCACGGCGTAATCGTCGGGGATCGCCAGCAGCTTGCGCAGGTTTTCCTCGGCCGTGTTATTGATCGCCTCAAATTCCGGCGAGCGGTGGGAAAGCTCCATCACGGACATGCCGGTGCCACGGTAATCCAGCAGCTCTTCGCGGATGCGCTCCAGCACAGGCAGCGGCAGCGCCGCCGGCCCGGCATTAAAATTGAAAGCCCGCTTGGCAGCGCGGGGAGAAGCAGTAGTCGTGCTCACAGTAAGAAAACCCTCCGGCAAATAGAATAGCAGACCCGCCTTCGCTGAAGCTTCGGCGGGCAGGCGAGTGGCAAGAATCGTGACCCCGCTCGCGCTGCGTGCTCGTTTTGTAGGGGATGGGCTTGCCCATCCCGCTCCGTTCTTGTGTAGCGGCCGCCTTCTGAGGCGGGCGGGGTTGAGAGTGATGCGTGGTATGACCAGACCCCCTCCCCCCCTGTTTTTGCGTAAGAGACGCAGTGAAAGGAGTTAGCCCGCCTTCGCTGAAGCTACGGCGGGCAGGCCCTCTTCCTTCGCTGAAGCTACGGCGGGCAGGCCCTCTTCCTTCGCTGAGGCTACGGCGGACAGGCCCTTTATCTTCGGTGAAGCTACGGCGGATTGGCCCTTCGTTTTTCCTCGGAGCAAACCAGGTGGGGGTGTACCCCCGGTTTTTTGCGGAAGAGTGCGCAAACTGTGGGAAAGATGTGGGATAGGTGTGATACGGAAAATGAAAGAGTGCGCAAGTGTCTGAAAACATGGAGAGACGAATGGAAGGAGTTGCTGACAAGAGTGAGTGAACAGCGGGAAGCAGAGCATCGCGGCGGGGACCCGGGACAAGTTTGTGCCCAAGCGTCAGAAGCGATCATATCATGGAAATAGTAACGCTGTCAATAGTTAATTATGTGGTACTGTATTCGAACGGCGGGGCGTTCGAACGCGCGGCAGGAGACGAGGACAGTAATCCGTAATCAGCGATCGGCAATCAGGAAAAGAGGAAGCCCAAGACCCACCCTTAAACACCAAGGGTGGGGCACCCGCTTGCGTTCGTGTAATTTATAAGTTACAATGGAAAAGCTGATTGAGATTCGGCACTACCTGACCCGCGCCGGCAAGGACGTCTTCGACGAGTGGCTTTGGCGGCTGGGTGATCCCCGGACGCAGGCGAAAATCGCAGCCCGGATGAATCGCCTGGCCGCGGGCAATTTTGGTGACTGCAAGCCTTTGCGCGGCGGCGTGTGGGAGCTTCGCATCGACTGGGGCCCGGGCTATCGGGTCTACTACGCACGGATCGGAAGGGCCTCCCTCCTGGTTCTCTGCGGTGGGGACAAACGGGAGCAGACCGCGGATATTCAGCGGGCGCTCCGCCATCTTGAGGATTATCGCGAAAGGATCAGGATTACGTGAAGCTCAAGACCAGCGCCTCTCACGATGAAGCCATCATCCGCCGGCTCCGAAAGGATCCGGAATTTGCCGCCGAGTACGTCAAGGCCGCGCTGGAAGACACCGAGGAGCCGCTCGTTCTCCTGCTGGCCCTGCGCCATCTGGCGCAGGCGCGCGGAATCGCCAAGGTCGCCAAAGCCGCGGGCATCGAGCGGGAAAGCCTGTACCGCGCCCTGTCCCGCCGGGGAAATCCAAGATTGTCCACATTGGTTGCCGTTACCAAAGCCATCGGACTGAAGCTCACGGTCGAGGCCGCCCGCTGACACCGACTCGCCGGGGCACCCGGCCCTGGGTCCCCCAGTCATATCGGCCTAACCATATTGTTTTAAGAATGTTACAATACGCCCGCAATTTATTATTGACAGGGATTATGCAAATGAATAAATTAGTTGCATTATGTCGGAAGACATCTATCTGAGTGCACTTCAAAAGGCACAGGCTGCTTTGGTCCAAGCTGTCAATGATCGCGACGAACTGAACCTCAAAATCGTCCGGCTGCAGCAATTGGTTAAAGTACTGACCGGCGCGACCGAGAACGAGGCGCCAGGATCCAACGAGACTATTGAAAATCTTTCAGCGCGAATCGGCTTCACCGAGGCGGTGCTCACAATTCTCAGGAACTCACGAGACGAGTTGACGGCTCGCAATATTCGCGACCGCATGGTGGAACTCGGATACGAACTCGGTAAATATGCCAACCCACTCGGCTTCATCCACTCTGTTCTTGGAAGATTGGAAGCACAAGGAAAAATTCGGCAGACCGCCCCAGGCACGTATGCCTTCCGCGACGCCTTCTATGAGGCGCTCCTGGCCGTCAAATGTGCGACCACACAGAACACCAGTCCAGTTCCTTCTGGATCGTCAGAACCGGACGCAGGCAGTCATGCGCGGGCTGCAAACCGAACATTGCTGGATGCCTACTCAACTAAGTCGGGTGTTCTTCCCGGCGGAGACCCTCCGCCACTTAGTGGCGAGGCTCTCGCCGAAGTCCTGCGTGTGTGGGGTCTTGCTTCTAGCAATGCTTACGACAAGCACTCGACCATCCCGCCTCCGCCCAAAATTTCTGACGTTGAAAAGGGGACGAAGAAATGAGTACTCAACATGTACGCCGCCCCTAATTGGGACTACCGGGCGAGTAAAATGACCATGCAAATCGTGGTCACGGTTTCACTGCTTTCTTCCTGTCTGCTTGTAGTTCTTTCCAGTGGCTACGACCCGAACTCAAAGCACTGGGCCTTCGGAATGTTGGGTACTCTTGTTGGTTTTTGGTTAAGGGGCTCGCGCTAGCCGCGAATGCGTTTTTCGCTTGCGATTCAAGTCTATCAACTATCGCCTAGGCCACCCGTCCGTCTACGCAAGACGATCAAAAAGAGAAGTTTCATAGTGCGGGTAATCCGCTGTTTAAGATTTTAACCAACTCACGTAATGTATTGTTTTGGTTTTGACATTCGGAGTCCGTTTTGGACAAGGGATCCCCTAATCCTACGAGCTTTTTCTACTGCGGAATTTTCTGCCGGAAATGTTGGGCATTCCTGCCCCTTTGGGAAGCGCCAAGCGAAGACACCCAAGTGCGATTAGGCCTGGTTGCTCCATGGAGCTACGCCATTCTTTGCGACGGCTGTCATGAATCGACGGAGTTTTCACCGGATACTCGTTTGTTTGTGGTCGAGTCGTCTCGACGATCTGTCAGGTTTCGAGCGCCCAAGCCCGGCACGGGCATTGGTTCTATCTCCTGAACGACTCTAACTTTCTCTCTCCTGATGTGATGGGTAAGGTATAGACCCTCCGGATTTTTGATCGCCAAAACATTCGCCCCCTGGGCCCGTAGCTGCTCAAAAAAGTCAGGATCGCTTTGGAAACCCTTCCAAAATGTTCTTCTAAATGGACATTTTCGGAGATGTGCATCAAGTGACCGAACGTCCATAACTCTGATGTATTCTCGTCCGAATGCCAACTTCTCCAGCGCGACATTTGTAACTCTATTTCTCTTTTTTTCTGATTTGATAGCTTGCCCTATAGAATGTGCCAACAAATCTGCTGCTTGAAGTAATACGGCTTCATACTGAGAGGAAAATAGAACTGTTTCGGCTAAGCGCTCACCCCATTTGCCTCCTAACGCTCTCATTTCGTTGTAGATTTTTTTGGCGTTTCCTTCCCGAGCTTTATGTCGATGGAATGTGAGGTATATGGTTTCCCCTTCTGGTGTGTATTCGTTTGCGGAGGTAAGACAATAGTGGTAGCCGGTAAAATATGGGTCGTTCGGCGCCCCTTCCATTGGCCAAGACTTGCCATAGTTAACAGCAGATGTCATCCATCGTCGTTCATCTTCTGAAAGCATCAAGTAGGATCTGGAATCCAACACCATACCAATCGACTCCAATTGGCTGGTACTCAACAGATTAATTAGGGAAAATGCGCATGATTCTGCCTCGTCGATGGAAAGGTGTTTGTACGGTCCAGCCATCGAACCATTGGCGCAGCGCTTAAAAAAATCCTTGGCGTGAAATTCGCCTAATGGTTTGACTAATTCCTTCCATACTCTTTCGACTCGATCACATTCTGCAGCTTTGCCCGCGAATCCAGCCACGACGAATGCTTGGATCGCCTTGTCGCCAGAGTCGCTCTCATCCATATACCCCTTGAACATACCCATTAAACCATTTCCATTACGGCGTCCGATGTCGAACAACGTCGCTTGCATACGGCAATCTCGTTCGTGTTTCTTTGAGGAGAGAATATCACCGTAGTACGTCTCAGGAAAATCTCGGGTGGAGGGGAGGGATGCGTCGAAGGTCTTCCATCGAGCACAGTAGGACTTCACGCATTGCCGCGGTCCCTCTCTTCATGGCCGACGTTCGCGCAGCGCGAACGAAAGAAAAAATCGGCCATTCCACTCGGGATGACAGATAAGAAAAAACAAGTGTTCCGAGTTGGGACTGCGTGGCGGATGGCCGCTCAAATGCTCCTTTATTTTGCCGATAGAGGTTGGCATGGGCGGAGCTACGCAAGAGCCACGGACGGCGGTGATGATATTGGTGGAGGCGTCGTGGCTGGACAGCGCGGGGACGCTGCGGTCGGTGACGGCGCGGATGGAGAACCGGTCGGCGCATGGGGCGTGCATCCGGATCAAGGTGAAGGTGGGAGTGGGGATGCGGCTGTACATCCGTTCGCACCGGGAACAGTTTTCGGGGATTGCCAGGCATTGCCGGGTGGATGGGAAAGAGTTTCTGGTGGGGATAGAAAAGGATGCGGTGAGTTGGCCAATGCCGAAGGGGCCGATGCCGGCGAATGATCCGAGCCGGGAAGCGGAAAGGTCAGCGGGACGAGCGGAATTCGCAGAATCACGAACTACGCAGGGGCAAACGAAGGCCAGCGCACCATTTAAAAATAAGAGCGCGGCGCGGGGGCCGGGGAATCTGGCAAGAACGGGTAGTGCGACTACGGCGGGTAGTGCGACTACGGCGAGTAGCGCGACTCGGGACGCGGAGTGGATGGCGCAGAGAACGGCTGAGCCGGAGCGAGACAGTGTTCGACTTCGGTTCACTGAGCCAAGTGGGGGCACAGCGTCCGATGTGGCGATGGAGTTCATCGCGCGAGTTGAGGAGCCGATTGCGGCGCGGTTGATGGAGCACGATGTGCAGCGGACAGAGAGTCCCCCCGGAGAGGCGCCGGGGAGCGCGCCGCCGGTGGCTGCGGCGAATGTGGCACAACAAGTTTCAGCGGGAAACGGTATCGAGAAAAAGAGAGAGAAGAAGGCAGCGAAGAAGGGGAGAGGAATTATGAAACTCAAATGGTTTGCGGGAGACGAGGAAGCGATGCTCGGGACGAACGGAAGCAATAACGCTCCAAACGAGCCGGCGCAGAGGGCGCCGGAGGCTGCTCCTCGTTCGGAACGGGGATTGGAACGGGCGACGGAGCGTCCTGCGGCGGCAAAACCGCCGGCGATGCCAGCGGGTCCGTTGGGGGAGAGCGCGGGAGGGTTCGAAGCCGAGCTTTTGCCGGTGGAGGATATTTATCGCGTGGCGGGGATTACCAGTCCTCGGCGCGGGTACAGCATCGGCAAAGTGGTGGAGATGCTGCGCAGCGAACATTTGCGCGGGGCGTCCAGAGAGTTGCGGCGCGCGGCGGTGCTGATGGCGCTGGACGCGGCGGGCGTGACGGTGGATGAAGTGCTGCAGGACGCGAAGGTGAGGCAAGAGGCGGTGGACGCGTACGCGGCGGAGCAGCGGAAGCACGCGGAGGCGCAGTGGGCGCGTAAGGCGGA
This sequence comes from Vulcanimicrobiaceae bacterium, assembly GCA_035484435.1. Classification (GTDB taxonomy): domain Bacteria; phylum Acidobacteriota; class Terriglobia; order Acidiferrales; family UBA7541; genus Acidiferrum. The sequence goes on from DATHOY010000254.1 coordinate 8,682, forward strand.
AGAGAATCTGCAGATCCAAGCGGAACTGGAGCTGGTGAAAGCGCACTATGGCGAGCGCATCCGGCGGAACCTGGATGGCGTGGCGCGAGAGAAGGCTACGTTTGGAAGCTGGCTGAAGGCGAAGGAGCAGGAAACGCAGGGAATGGCCGAGGCGGTGGAGCAGGTGTTGAAGGCGCCGGCGCCGAGCGAGGCTGCGGTGGATTCGCTGTTGTCGGTGACGGTGTCGAGCGTGACGGGAAAACCGGTGTGAGGGGATGAGGTTGAGGAGTTGGGAAGTTTAAGAGTTCAAGGGGAAGAGTGCGCGCGTTACGGTTTTGCTCGCACCCAATTCACGATTTGGTTGAGATCTTGCCATGGCCCCTCCGCTGCGTGGCCGACGTTCGCGCGGCGCGAACGTAAGAAAAAATCGGCCACTCCGGTCGGGATGACAGCGTTGTGGCAGGCGGAATGATCGAAAACTGGCCGGGCGGGCGCTTTAGGGTTTCCTTAAGTCAATCAGAGTACACTCCCACATGAGCGGTTAGTGTGTCTTTGGGAGGAAACTAATTATGGACGTTTTCAGGCAGGGGCGCGGAGAGAATTCAGAGTTTACGCTGCGGCCGCAGATTCCAGGGTTGCGGAATATTGTGATTGGCGCGGCGGTGCTGCTGGTGATTTTGTTCGTGCTTTCGTTTGCGGTGCGCGTGACGCGCATCGAGGCTGGGCACGTGGGGGTGGAGATCAACCTGGCGGGCGCGCAGCGAGGGGCGTCGGAAATTCCGGTGCGCACGGGATGGGTGGTGTACTCGCCGCTGACCACGCAGATCATCGAGTTTCCGACGTACGTGCAGACGGTGAAGTGGACGCGGGACACCAACGAAGGTCATCCGATCAACGAAGAGATGGGGTTCAACTCGAAAGAAGGGATGGAGATTTTCGTGGACGTGTCGCTGTCGTATGCCATTGAAGCGGCGAAGGCGCCGGACTTCTACGTGAAGTACCGGCTGGCGGACATGGAGGCGTTCACGCACGGGATCCTGCGCGACGTGGTGCGAAACTCGCTGAACGAGGTGGCTTCGACGTACGTGGTGGAAGACATTTACGGCGAAAAGAAAGCGGAGTTTCTGAGTAAAGTGCAGTCAAAGATCGAACAGAAAATGACGGTAGTAGGAGTCAGCGTGCAGCAGTTTGGGTTCATCGGTGCGCCGCGCGTGCCGCAAGTGATCGCGACGGCGATCACCGCGAAGGCGCAGGCGATCCAGCAGGCGGAACGCGCGCGGAATGAGTTGGCGACGACGCAGGCGGAAGCGGCGAAGAAGATTGCCGAGGCCGAGGGCGATGCGAAGTCACTGGTGACGCGGGCGCAGGGCGAAGCGGATGCCAACCGCATCCGTCAGAATTCGCTGACGCCTCAGTTGCTGGATCTGCGGCGGATCGAGAATTCGCGGGCGCTGATTGACAAGTGGAACGGGCAGCTGCCGACGGTGGAGACGGGACAGGGCGGCGGGATGATTTTGCAGTTGCCGAAGCCGTAGAAGAAGGCGATCAGTTAGCAGCGATCAGCGAGCAGGAAGCGGCGGCTGGGCTGAATTGTGGGGCTCCGCGCTGAATTGGGTGACGGGGTTTACTGGGTAAAAGCGGAAGCTTCGCTTCCGCACTCCATAATCGAGCGGCCCGCCTCGGAAGGCGGGCCCTACAATTAAGAGGAGGCGAGGGCGAATTCGACGCGGCGGCGGATGGGATCGATGCGTTCGGCGCGGACGCGGATGCGGTCGCCGAGTTTCCAGGTGAGTTGCAGGGTGGACTTGCGGCGGGAGGAGCGGCGGCCTCGGCCGGAATCGCCGCCGGAGACGGCCACGATGGCGTGGTCGCGTTCGCGATAGACGCAGCGGGCATCGGCGGCCTCTTCAATCGCGGTGATGGGCAGCAGACCTTCCACAAAAACTTCAAAGAGTTCCACGAAGCAGCCGTATTTTTGCACGGAAATAATCAGCGCATCGTACTCATCGCCGAGATGCTGCTCCATGAATTGAGCGGTTTTCCAACTGATGAGTTCGCGCTCGGCCCCGGCCGCACGGCGTTCGGTTTCGGAAGTTTCCGCGGCAATTTCCTCCAGATGCTTCAGCGAATAGACGGCGGCTTCGGTGCCGATGACCGGCTTGATGTGCGTCGGCGCGGGGGCTTTGGGATTCGCGAGCGCCCATTTGAGGATGCGATGGACGATCAGGTCGGGGTAGCGGCGAATGGGCGAAGTGAAGTGCGTGTACTCGTCGAAGCCGAGGGCGAAGTGGCCGAGCGTTTCGGCGGAGTAGCGAGCTTGCTTGAGAGAACGAAGCATCAGGTAGGAGAGGATGCGCTCTTCGGGCTTGCCGGAGAGTTTTTTGACCAGGCGCTGGTAGTGCTGCGGAGTGAGGTTGATGTCGGAGGCGGGAAGGACGGCGAGCATCTGGCGCTCGCGACCGTGGCCCCGGGAGTCGGGGCGGCCGGCTTTGGCGGGCGAGGGAACTTTGCCGTGGCGGACGGCAACTTCACGTTGGTGGAGATCTTCAACACCGAGCGAGTAGCCGAAGGCTCGGGCGAGTTCCTCGAACTCCAAAACTTTGCGGGCGTCGGGCTTTTCGTGAACGCGATGAAGTGCGTGCAGCCCGCGCTGGATGAGATAGTGCGCGACGGCGCGATTGGCCGCGAGCATGAACTCTTCGATCAGGCGATGGGCGATGTTGCGTTCGCTGCGGCCGATGTTGGTCATTTGCTGCTGGTCGTCGAACTCGATGACGGGTTCGGGGAGATCGAAATCGATGGAGCCGTTTTCCGCGCGGCGGGCGTTGAGAAGCAGCGCGAGTCCTTTCATGGCGCGGAAGTGATGACTCAGGTGAGCGTAGCGGGCGGACATTTCGGCGTCGCCTTCGAGGACTTTGTTGACGTTGGTGTAGGTCATGCGTTCGGCGGAGCGGATAACGCCGGGAGTCATCCGCGAACTGAGCATGCGGCCGGAAGAATCAAACTGCATGATGGCGCTGAGGACTAGACGATCTTCGCGGGGCTTGAGGGAGCACATGCCGTTGGAGAGGGCTTCGGGAAGCATGGGGACGGCGCGATCGAGGAAGTAGACGGAGTTGCCGCGCAGGCGGGCTTCGCGGTCGAGCGGGGATTCGGGCGTCACGTAGTGCGCGACGTCGGCGATATGGACTTGCAAGAGCCAGCCGCCATCGTCGCGGCGTTCGACATAGACCGCGTCGTCAAAGTCGCGGGCGGTTTCGCCGTCGATGGTGACGATGGGCAGCTTGCGAAAATCCTCGCGCTCTGCGAGATCGGATTCGGCGACGGGGCGGGCGAGTTGTTCGGCTTCGTGCGAAACTTCGCCAGGAAATGTGTGCGGCAGGTGGTGCTTGCGGATGATGATTTCGGTGTCCACGCCAAGATCGCCGGGGCGGCC
>DATHOY010000255.1:0-9596 GCA_035484435.1 Vulcanimicrobiaceae bacterium
GGCATATAGCGAAAAAGTAGTCGATCATTACAACAATCCCCGCAACGTCGGCAGCATGCCCAAGGAAGATCCCAACGTCGGGACCGGCCTGGTCGGCGCGCCGGAATGCGGCGACGTCATGAAGCTGCAGATGAAGATCAATCCAGACACCAAGGTGATTGAAGAAGCCAAGTTCAAAACCTTTGGGTGCGGGTCGGCGATCGCGAGCTCTTCCCTGGCCACGGAATGGGTGAAGGGAAAGACCGTCGAAGAGGCGCTGGCGATCAAGAACACGGACATCGTCCGCGAACTTTCGCTGCCCCCGGTGAAGATTCACTGCTCGGTCCTCGCCGAGGACGCCATCAAGGCGGCCATCGGCGATTGGAAGAAGAAGCACGGTATTGAAGTTCCCGCGCACGAAAAGTCGTCGCACTAATTGCGAGGCTAAGCGGGGGTAGTGGCGTCTTCCGGCGGCGAATTGCGACCGTCGGAGGATGCTGTCCAGGGATTCGCTCCAGAAATATAGTTGGAGATGCAGGATATGACGGCGGAAATCACAACGCAGACAGCGGAAAAAGAGAAGGCCGGGCCGGCGATTCACCTGACCGAGAAGGCGGCGAAAAAGATTATTGCGCTGCTGGAGAAGGATGGAGTGTCGCCGCAGGTTGGCGGGCTGCGCGTGGGCGTGCAGGGCGGCGGCTGCTCCGGATTGTCGTACGCGATGCGGCTGGATACGCAGGCCCGCGACCGGGACAAGATTTTCGAGGAGTTTGGGGCGCGGTTGTTTGTGGATCCGAAGAGCCTGCTGTACTTGAGCGGCACGACCCTGGAGTACGAGGAAACGCTGATGCGGCAGGGATTCGTGTTTCAGAACCCCAACGCGGCACGCAATTGCGGCTGCGGTAGCAGCTTTACGGCGTAAGAAGTAGCACAGGCTTCAGCCTGTCAGCTGGCCTGACCCAGCACAGGGGACGTAAGCAATTCCGGCTGGCAGCATAGTGCGCCAGCCACTTTTTTTGTGTTGGAGTTGGTTCGACAGAACTGAAAATGAGCATGCCGTTCCCCATCACTGATTCGCCGCTGGTTTGCTGGAGTTGCCACGAGCGGACCATCGGCACGCACTTCTGCGGGTCGTGTGGAAAGATGCTGCAGCTCCCCGAGAAGAGCGATTATTTCGCGATGTTTGAGATTCCGCGCAAACTGTGGATCGAGATGAGCGCGCTCGAAAAAAAATTCCTGCAGCTGAGCTGGAAGTTGCATCCGGACAATTATGTGAATGCCACGCCGGAAGAGCGGGAGATTTCGCTGAAGCGGAGTTCGGAATTGAACGATGCGTACCGGACGCTGCGGGAACCTGTGGCGCGGGTAGAGTACCTGCTGGCGATTGAGGGCGCGCGCGTTGAAGGAAAGAACAAGCAGCAGGCACCGCCGGAACTACTGGAAGAGGTTTTTGAATTGAATGAGTCGTTGGATGAACTGAGGGAAGCAAGGAGTTCCGCCGGCGATACAACCGCGCTGAAACAGAAATTGGAGTCGGCACAGAAGAATTTTCAGAGCAAGCTCGAGGAAGTTGACGGCGAGATGCAGGCTGTTGCGAAAGAATGGGACGCCGCTGTTGATGGGAATGCTGATGAGGCAAAGCGGAAGAGCGTCATGGCGAAGTTGAACGAACTACTGAATCGCCGGTCGTACATTCGGAACCTTGTCGTGAACGTACAAAAGGAATTGCTGTAGCTCAGGCCTTCAGGCCTGAGGGTTTCCCGGCGGGTTGAATTGGTCGAATGGGTGATGGAAGGCCTCACCCCTGAAGGGGTGAGCTACAGGGTTTTCGGATTACTGCTATGGGACGCACAGTCGGAATCGACCTTGGGACGACGAACAGCCTGGTCGCGTATGTGGACGCGAAAACGGGTGAGCCGAAGTGCATTCCGGGGCCGGCGGGCAGCACGCTTTGCCCTTCGGTGGTGAGCCTGGATGCGGATGGCAGCATCATTGTTGGCGAACCGGCGCGGCGGAGATTGCTGACGCAACCGGAGCGGACGATCTACTCGGTGAAGCGATTGATGGGCCGCGGGCCGGCCGACGTCCAGTCCGAACTGAGGCTATTCCCATTCCGCATCGATCCCGCGAGTAAGAGCGTGATTCGCGTGATGCTTGGCGAAAAGATTTTCACTCCGCCGGAAATTTCGTCGTTCATTCTGCGCGAATTGAAGAACTGGGCTGAAGCGTACTTCGGCGAACCGGTGGACCGCGCGGTGATCACCGTGCCCGCGTATTTCAACGATGCGCAGCGGCAGGCGACGAAGGATGCCGGCAAGATTGCTGGGCTGGAAGTCTTGCGACTGGTGAACGAACCGACTGCCGCGGCGCTGGCTTATGGTTTGCACGAGAAGCAGCGCGGCACGGTGGCTGTTTACGACCTGGGCGGTGGCACGTTTGATATTTCCGTACTGAAGCTGATCTCGACGAGCGAAGGCGACATTTTCCAGGTGCTTTCGACGAACGGCGACACGCACCTGGGCGGCGACGATATCGATAATTTGCTGCAGGCGTTCGTACACGAGGAGATTCTGCAGGACGATCAGATCGATTTTTCGCCGCACGGTGAACTGGCGCAGGAGTTGCGCAAGGAACTCATCGCATTGAAGCACCGCTTGTCCGCGACGGACAAAGCCACTTTGCGTTTCCCGCTGCCGGGCGGCAAGGTGTTCGAACACGAATTCACCCGCGGCGCACTGGAAGCGCTGATTCGCCCCGTGGTGGACCGCACGATGGCGCCGGTACGGCAAGCGCTGGCAGACGCGCAGTTGAGCCCGAAGCAGGTTGAGGAAGTTGTGCTTGTCGGCGGGACTACGCGCACGCCGCTGATTCGCCGCACGGTGCAGGAATTCTTTGACCGCAAACCGCACACGGAGTTGAATCCGGATGAAGTGGTGGCGCTGGGCGCGGCAGTGCAGGCCAACATCCTGGATCGCGGCGTTCAGAATATGTTGCTGCTGGACGTGACGCCGCTATCGCTGGGGATTGAGACGTATGGCGGCGCGGTGGCGAAGATTATTCCACGCAATTCGACGATTCCGGCGAGCGCGCAGGAGATGTATACCACCGGCGTGGACAACCAGACGGGCATTGATATTCATGTGTTGCAGGGCGAGCGGGAGCTGGCAAAGGATTGCCGGTCGCTGGCGCGATTCAATTTGCGAATTCCAGCGGCTCCGGCTGGTTTGCCGCGCGTCGAGGTGAAGTTCTTGATTGACGCGAACGGCATTTTGCAAGTAGCGGCGAAGGATTTGCGCAACGGGGAAGAGCATCTGATCGAAGTGCAGCCGAGCTATGGGCTGAACGACGCGGATATTGAACGCATGCTGGAAGAATCGATCGAGTATGCGGAGCAGGACTTCGCGGAGCGGCAATTGATCGAAGCGCGCACGGAGTCGGAAGCGATCCTGACGGCGACGCTGAAAGCGCTGGCCAATCCAAAGGCGGCGAGCCTGTCTGAACCGGAGCGGGTGAAAGTGCAGCAGACTGTGGCGGCGCTGCAGGAATCGGTGAAGGGCACGGACTACAAACTGATCCGGAAAAAGATTGATGAGCTGAACCATGCGACGGAGCACCTGGCGGAGATTTTGATGAACACCGCGGTGCAGGCGGCGCTGGAAGGCAAGAAACTGGCGGAAGTTTAGGGAGAAGCTATGGGCGGCAGCAATCCGTATATCGAAGAAGTGAAATACAAGAAGGCGACGCAGAAATTCAAGGTGACGTTTCTGCCGAGCGGGAAAACCGTGGAAGTGGATCCGGAGAAGTTTCCCTACGGCCACAACGGGATACCGGGCAGCATCCTGGACATTGCCGAGGGCTTCAAGATGGGGCTCGATCACGCTTGCGGAGGAGTGTGCGCCTGCTCGACTTGCCACGTGATGGTGAAAGAGGGGCTGGAATCGTGCAACGAAGCGACGGACGCGGAATTGGACGAGTTGGATGAAGCGCCGGGGATTACGCCGAAGTCGCGCCTGGGTTGCCAGACGGTGCCGGACGGCACGACGGACATCGTGGTGGAGATTCCGGAGTGGAATAAGAATTATGCGAAGGAACTGGACGGGCACTGAGGGAAGCAGCAACAGATAGCAGCGATCAGATAACAGGAAGCAAGAGTCAGTCGCCTATGGTCCAGGTTTAGTAGTGGCCGCTTTCCGAAGCGGGCGCATTTGAGGAGCGAGATGGCGCGGACGTTTGATTGGGACAATTTGGAAGACATCGCGATCGGGCTGACGGACAAGTTCCCGGACCTTGATCCGTACACAGTGCGGTTCACCGACATGCACAAGTGGATCACCGAACTGGTGGGGTTCACCGGCGATCCGCAGAAGTCCAACGAGAGCAAGCTGGAAGCGATTCAGGCGGCGTGGCACGAGGAATGGGAAGACCGGAAGAGCTAAAGCCGCGTAGCGCAAATTTGAAGATTTCCGTATAATTAAGGGATTGCAGTTCACGCAAAAGTGCCGCTATGGTGCAACGGTTAGCACGTAGCCCTTTCAAGGCTAAAATACGGGTTCGATTCCCGTTAGCGGTACCAAACATTTCCCTCCCGAATTACGCTGCCATCCACTTAGTGATATTCTTAACACTCGCACAGAATAGCTTCCGAGGAGGAACCGCCCATGGCTGATTTGCTGCGTTCCACGAATCCTGTTTTAAAAGAAAGTGCGTTCGCCGGTGCGATTCCCACCGGGGAGACGATGACGATTCAGGGCACGGTCAACAAGACGGGCCTTCTGCTGCTGTTTGTGGTTGCCACGGCAGCATGGACATGGGGTTTGGCGCACTCCGAAACGCCGGGAGCGGCTTATCCGTGGATGATGGGCGGCTTGGTCGGTGGATTGGTTGTGGCGCTGGTGACGATTTTCAAGAAGGAATGGTCGCCGATCAGCGCGCCAATCTATGCCTTGCTCGAAGGACTGGTGCTGGGCGGCATCTCCGCTATTTTTGAGAAGTCGTACCCCGGCATTGCGGTGCAGGCGATCAGCCTGACGTTTGGGGTGATGTTTGTGATGCTGCTGGCGTACAAGTTTCGCATTGTGCAGGCGACGCGAGGATTCAAGCTGGGCGTGATCGCGGCTACGGGTGGAATTGCATTGGTATACGCCATCAACATGATGATGAGCCTGTTTGGGCATTCGCAGATGTCGTTTCTTTATGCCAGCACGCCACTGGGGATCGGGATCAGCCTGTTCGTGGTGATTATCGCGTCGCTGAACCTGATCATTGACTTCGACATGATTGAAACCGGGGCGCGGATGGGCGCGCCGAAGTATATGGAGTGGTATGGCGCGTTCGGGCTGATGGTTACGCTGATTTGGTTGTACATGGAAATGCTTCGCCTGCTAAGCAAAGTTCGTCGCCGCTAGAACGAGACGCGGAGGCGGGCGGAGACGCTGCGGGGCGCGGCTAGGGCTGTACCGGAGAAGATGCTAGCGAAATTGATGACGTTGAGACGGTCGGTGATGTTGGTGGCTTGAATCTGGAATTGCAGCGAGCGGGCTTCCTTGCGATAGAGTTGTGCACCCATTCCCAGATCTACGGAAAAATTTGGTTCGACGCGTTGTTTCGTAAAGTTTACGCGGGAGACAACGGCGGTGCCGTACTGCGCGACTAGCGTGGGGACGTCCGTGTTATCGCTGAGGTCGGCGGGCAAGCCGCTTCCGTATTGGGCCCCGGCGGCGAACCAGAAACCGTGGCCGGCGTCGAGGCGCACGCGGGTGTGGAGCGTGTTGCGCTGATCCTGTGAAATGCCAAATTTGCCCGTGTCGGTGAGTCCGGCGCTGGCATCGCTGCCGATGAATAGCCCACCATTGATTGGCCCATACCCTATCCCCGATTGATTGGCATAACTTACAAATCCGGAGAAGCGGCCCCAGTGCGGAACATCAAGGCGCACTTCCTCGCCGAAGATACGTGCTTTCGTGAAAGAGATGGGAAAACTCACGCCGGTCTGCAGAAGCACGTCATCGTCGGAATAGTTGTGAAAGTCGCGGCGGAAGACGTTGGCGTCGATGCGAAATTTGCCGAGGAAGGATTTCGTGATGCCCCCTTCGTAGTAGTTGGCTCGTGCGACAGGAACGGGAAGGCGCAACACGACGGGATTGACGGAATCCAGTTCCGGAGAACTGGCGAGGAGAAGGTTTTCCATTGCGGGAGTTTGGAAGACGCGGTCGTAGGAAGCGTGCAGCAACAGATTGAGGGAAGAAACGTAGCGCGAAACGCCGAGGCGCGGACTGACGGCTGAATCGTGAACCACGAAACCGTAATGATCGAAACGCATGCCTGCGCTGATGTTCCACGCGCCGTAGCGCATCTGGTCTTGAATATAAAAGGATGGCTCGACGTCCCACTTGCTGGCCGCGAAATTCAAATTCAGCTGCGTGCCGGGATCGAATTGCGAGGGGTCGGTGATTTGGTACTGCAATGCTTCGTGAACAGGAGTGAAGAAAGAGTCGGCGCCAGCTTTCCAGTCGTGGTGGCCGCGGTGGCCGGCGATGTCGCCGCGAAGGTAGCCTTCGCGATAGCCGCGATCCTGATTGACTATTACGGGCGTGGAAAACGGATTGGAGCGAAGGGAAAAGCTGGAGTCGCGCACGCCGCCGGAAAAGCTTAGGACGAGATTGGAAGAGATGGTGTGCTGAAAATAGAGCTGCCCGCTGGTTTCGGAGCTGGAAGCGTCTTGCCGCTGCAGCAGCGATTGCTGCACGAAATCGTTGGGGATTTCGTAGCGCAGGGAATTGTGGGCGACGGTGACGCGCAAGCGATCGTTGTCGGAGAAATCGCGCTCGTATGCGGCGGAAAATCCGCCGGAGTTGCCGTCATTGCCGAAATTGTTGGTGACCGGCGGGTCGAGATAGCGGGCGGAGTGCAGCCCGAAGGCGCGGACGGAATAGCGGTCCTTTTCGCGGGAGTAAGAGATCGCGGCGGAGCCGTCTAGCTGATCGAAGCTGCCGCCGGAAGCGGCGAAATCGCCGTGCCAGCCGAGCAGGGAATTTTTGTCGGTGGTGAGCTCGACTATGCCGCCAAGTTTGCGGCCGTATTCGGCGGGATAGCTGGCGGTGAGCAGGCGCAGGGATTCGACGGAATCGGAGTCCATGTCCGGCGCGAACGCGGGCGAACGATTCTGCACCAGGGGCTGGCCGTCGACGACGAACTGCACGTCGTATTCGGAACCGCGCGGGTGCAGGACGCCGTTTCCTTCGTAGAGCCAGCCGGGTTCCTGATTGACGAGGTCAAGAAGATCGCGGCCGGGTTGGAGGCTGAGCTGTTCGCGGATGGATTGTTTACCTACGGAATAGAGTGTGCCGGTGCGCGTGGGATCGACGAGGGTGAGTTCATCGGTGACTTGAACCTGCGTGGTGACTGGGGCAACGCCGAGAGTGATGCCGAGTTTTACGGGGACCTCGGAGTGGACTTCGACGACGTCGCTCCAGGCGGCGAATCCTTCGGCGGCGAGGTTGAGGCGGTAGACGCCGAAGGGCAGGTCCTGAAGAATAAAGTGACCGTCGGGGGGAATCTGGAAGCGGCGCTGGAAGTTGTTGCCTTCACTGAGGAGTTCGCCTTTGGCGGCGAGGCTAGAGCCTTTGGGGTCGCGGACTTCGAGATGGAGTTCGCCGCGGAGGCGTTGAGCGCTGGCGGGCATTGCCGCCGCGAGGCAGAGGAGTGCGGCCAGGAGAGCGAGGCGGATTGGGAGCGGTTTAGCGTTCATTGCCAAGAAAAGTATGCGATACCTGACGTTTGGATTTGGGCTGCGAGGCGCGGGTATTTCCAAGATAGCATGCGCGAGGGTGGCTGCGCCCAATATGGCCTTGGGGCAGGGCGTTCCTGGTAACGCCCTGGTGGTCGCAAATCGGTTGGATCGCGGGGCTTAACCCGTAAAAGCGAAAGCGTTGCTTTCGCACTCAAAGGTCGGAGGGCCGCCTGAAGGTGGCCGCTACGCGGGAGTAACTAATTTGTCTCGGGGCTGGAAAAGAAGCGCGCGGTGCCGGATGATGGAAGAGAATCGATTTCTCGTCCGAGATTGCGGCTAGGCGGATGAGAGAGAAGGCTATTGAACAAAGGGGCTCACGTTTTGGAAGAGAAGAATGTTTATTTGACCGGCGCGGCGAGCGAGTTTGGATCCCGCATCATTCCTTCGGAAGAAGTGGATGAGGCGTTTGGGATGCCCGCGGGGAAATTGCGGACACGAGCCGGAATTGTGTCGGTGGCGTATGCGGCTGAGAATGAAACGGAAGGCTCGCTGGCCGCGGGGGCTTGCCGGAAAGTCCTGGAACAGTGCGGGGAAGATGCACAGAACCTGGATGGCGTGATTGCGGCGAGCGAAACAGATCACGCATACCCTTCGCTTTCGGCGCAGATTCATGCGCGGTTGAAAATGCGGGAGCACTCGACGGCGCTGGACGTGGGCAGCGGCTGCCTGGCGCTTTTGCAGGTGCTTTGTGTGGCGCAGGCGATGCTGATGTCGGGCCAGGCGAAGAAGATTCTGGTGGCGACGGCCGATGTGCATAGCCGGACGCTGGGGCCGGGACGGACCGCCGGAGAATTTGGCGGGTTATTTGGGGATGGAGCGAGCGCGTTTTTGTTGTCGAGCAAGCTGCCGGAAAAAGGAAAGTTTGCGTACCGGTTCGGAGAATTCTTTTTTGGATGCGCGGCGCAATATGCGGAAGCGATTTCCATCACCGACACGGCAGGCAGTGGACTGGAGATTCAGTTTGACGGGGAGGCGCTTTCGCGTGCGGCCGTCCACCGCATGGAAGAGGTGCTGAGCGAAGTGGAAAAGCGCAGCGGAATTTCGCGCGACAAGGTGGGAGCGTTTGCGACGCACCAGCCGAACCCGCGGCTGGTGGCGCTGCTGGCGAAGCAACTAGGCGTGGCGACGAGCGCGTTTCCACCGATTGCGGTAACGAAGGGGAATTTGGGTTCTTCGATGTGCGGTGCTACATTGCAGTCCGCGTTTGAAAAAGCGGCGGGAAAGCTTGCGAGCGAGCGGACGGCCGTGTTTTTGGCTTCGCTGGCGCCGGGGTTGTTGTTTGGCGGTGGATGGATGGTGCCGGTGGGGAGTTGAGGAGCGGTGGAGAGGTAGATTTCGGTGATCTGGTTTCGATCGTAAAAGCGAGAGCTTCGCTCTCGCACTCAAAAAAAAGTTTGATGGTCTCAGTGAACTGGGTTGGGTTGAAGTGCTGCTATGGTCCCTCCACTTCATGGCCGACGCGCCAAACTGCGGCGCGGAAGAAAAGATCGGCCATTCCGGTCGGGATGACAATAGAAGAAAACTCAAGAGCAAGAAAACCCAAGAGCACAACCCCTTCGACTCCGCTCAGGGCGGGCAGGAATGACTTGTGCTACTGGCTCGGCGCCTAGGGGGACGAGCGGGCGGCGGTGGTGAATTCCAGGTTGGGAGCGGGGACTACGCAGGATTGGAGCGGGGGCCAGCCGGGGTCAGTAGTGGAATTGCGGCAGAGGCTGACGATTGCGTTGGAAACTTCGGCGGGGCCGACAGCGCCGTTGAGAGGTTCGGCATAAATTTTGTAAGAGTGGTTTACGGCGAGAGCGCCGATTTGGTAAGTGCCATCGAATTG
>DATHOY010000256.1:0-9689 GCA_035484435.1 Vulcanimicrobiaceae bacterium
GGGCATGCCGAACACCGTAACCTGCCCTTCAAATCGAAAGATGGACCCGTACACATTGGGCTTGCCAAGCAGCACGCAAGCGTCATTCACCAGATAGCGCGTGGGGAAATTGTCGGTGCCATCAACGATGATGTCGTAATCCTTGAACAGCTCCAGCGCATTCTCGCTGGTCAGTCGAGTCTCGTACGTAGTGATCTCAATGTCCGGATTCAGATTGCTCAGCCGCGCGTGGGCCGCCGCGGTCTTCGGTTTGCCAACATCGCTGGTGCCAAACGTAATCTGCCGCTGCAGATTCGTAAAATCCACCACATCAAAATCCACCAGCCCAATCTTTCCAACGCCCGCCGCCGTAAGATAAAGGCCCAGCGGCGCGCCAAGTCCGCCCGTCCCAATCAGCAGCACCTTCGCAGCCTTCAGCTTCAGCTGCCCCTCCATGCCCACCTCAGGCATGATCAAGTGCCGGCTGTAGCGAAGTATCTCTTCATTACTAAGGCTCGCCGCCGGCGACTGTCCGGTCAACGGCTGCGTCTTGGTTGACATTGGCTTTTCCCCAAACTCCATTTTACGCGGTGTAGTTCCCGGATGAAAGCGACGAGTGGCCACATGCCGGGAAACGTCCCGTGTTTCCAAATCGCTGGTGGCTAGAGGTGCAGGACTCTGAGGCCCGGGATCATCTGGAAATGTCGAACATTGAGTGTCACGACGTCGTAGCCTACGTGCAATGCAGTGGCGCCAATTAGCAAGTCTTCGAAGGCGACGCTGACTCCACGGGCCGCCTGTTCGCCCTCAACGCGGCCAGCAAGCTCTGCGATTTCCACGGTAACTGAATGCACCACCATGTCACGACGGAGTTCTTCGCTAAAGGCTCGCCGCCGTTCGCGGTCCGCGTCGGTTTTGGCCCGGTAGATACCATGGGTGAGTTCGACGATGGTCACAACCGAGAGGGCGGAGTCAACTTCCCCGAGAGCGGCCTGAACTCTCTGGAGAATTTGACGCACGCTTTCTCCGCGTCGCTCCCCGGCGATGAGCACGCTGGAGTCCAGGATTATTCCCATGTCGAGACATTGCGAGGCTTGCGGCTGTTGATAATCTCTTCTAGGTCGGCGGCGAAGTCCGGGTCCATCTTGGGCTCGTAGCCCAGTTCTTTCGCATGTGCTTCGGCAAGAGCGATGCACTCAGAGATGGGACGTCCGCGCAGAGGTTCAGCAGCGTGCAGAACGGCAAGCGCGCGCTCCCCGTCCTCTATGACCACTTCTGCACCCGCGCGCACATGGGCCAGAAGCTTGGCCACGTCGGTGGCGGCAGCTTCTTTCTCTGACATGTGTATCACGTGCTTTACCATGTGCTAATTATACACCGTAGGAGCCCAGCTCGAATATTGGATGGTATGCCCCCTCGCGGCTATCTTTCCCTATTCTTCGCAAGCATATTGGTAAATTGGAGGAAGTAATCCGGGAAGGGTAATTGGGGGTCAAACGGGAAGTTCGCCGATCTTGTCGAGAGAAATCAAAATTTGGAATCGTCCCGTCTGCCGCCGAGGTCGGACAATTCCCATGCAGACGTTTCGTCTGTCCGCAGTTTCCAACTACTGAAAAATTGGCAGCGATTTGGGGAAGATGACATTGGCATGCGAATAGTGCTCTCGATCGACGAATTTCGCATATTTTAGTTTTGGAAGGGTTGTCAACGGGGAGAGGTCTCCATCATGAATGTTTGTCGAGCCGTAAAACCAGACCGCCTCCAGCTCCGGTAGCCGCGCCATAGGTTTTATCGATTCCAGGGAAGGACAATCGCTAAGATTTAATGTCCTCAAGGACCTTATAGATGAGATAGCTCCGAGGTTCCGGAGTTTTCTCGCACTTTCAACCCAGAGGAGCAATAATTTGTTGCAGGTCTGGATTCCATTCAGTGTATCGATTTGATTCGTGCTGGCCAGAGAGAGGCGTACCAACGCAGGCAAAGCGGCAGCCCCCTCTAGGCTCAACAATTTCGAGAAACTCATTGCGAGGTTCGTGAGGGTGGCAATGCGCGTGAACGGCTTAAGGTCAACACCAGAGTATCCGGTGACAGCCAGGTTTTTGATCATCTTGCACTCAAAAATGCTATTGAAGCGCGCCTCCCTCCACTGGCTTAGATGGAGATCTTCAAGTCCTTGGATTTTAGTAAAATCAATTTTCTTGCTCACTCCATTTAGAGACAAGGCTCGAAGTTTGGGCAGTGTATAGAGCGGGCTCAAATCCCTGATCTTCGCGGTCCACAAATCAAGGCGCGCAAGAAAAGGAAGTGATTTCAGAAAATCTATCGACTGTTCGTTCCATCCCGCATATGCGCTCAAGCGAAGTCCGTCTATTTTCCTCGGACGCATGAATGAGCCAATGTCATCGGTCCATGGTCCTTGCAACAAAAGGAATTTCCTTCCACCTTCTTCACAAAGTGTGAAGCCCTTGGTCATCCAGTCCTCCATCCATTATTTACAGATTGTTGCGAACTTATCTAATCGTATTTCGTTTCTAAAACCAGGAGACAGACGGAAAGTTTCCCAGGCTTCTCCGTTCATCGCAGGAATAGTGGACAGGCCTCGCCGATTCGTCAAGCTTTACACCGGGACACGGATTGTTTACGCTGAAAGTCCTATGTGGAATGTAAACGAACGGTTTGACAAGAAGGCCATCGACAGCCTGGCGGCTCTGGGCTTCGGCGTGGGCAGCACGCGCGGCGTGGTGCGCGTGGAGAAATACGGCTCCGGCGCGGAATTCCGGCAGGAGCCTGACGGGCGCTTTCACCTGACGGTTTTGCCGACCATCATGCTGAAGGGGAAATTCACCCGGCTGTGGGACGCGGGCTACCAGAAGTTTCTTTTGACCGACGAAGGCTTAAAAGTGCCGGCGCTGGCGACGCACCTCGAAAACCTGCGGATGTTCAACGAAGAGTTGCGGACGGCGCTGGGAGTACCCACGTTCTACAACGAAGCACTGGGTTCCGTAAGCCAGGTCAGCGTCTACGATCGCGTGAAAGGCCGCAAGGGCGACGTGCCCGACGAAACCGTCGGCGTACACGCCGCGACCACGGGCCACTAGAAGCCACCGCCATGCCAAAAATTTAGGGCGAGTCGCCGCGGAGTATTCTTCAGGGGCTAAAGCCCACGTTCTCCGGCACCCTGGCGTCGGGGCTGAAGCCCCGACCTCCTAAAGAACGATTTACGAGCTAGGTTGATAAGTTCTAGGCAGTTTTTTTTCGGGCCAATACCGGTGGAGATTGTGAGAGGCTTTCTTTCGCTTCTTTCAGCTGCCTGCGCAGTTGCCTGACGTTGATGCGGTGCTTCGCGGCTTTTCTGGTGCCGACAAACAGGACCGGGATGTCCCAGCCGTAGCGTTCGGTCAGCATGGCATCGCCGTCGATGTTGATTTCGTGGAGCGTGGCGCCAAACTCCGAGAGCAGCGGATCGATCGCGGCTTTGGCGGCTTCGCAAAGGTGGCAACCGGGTCGCGAGTAGAGCGTAACGTCCAGCGCTCCCGCCCCGGCCAATCGCAGGTCTTCAGGATGTTCGGTCATGGCTTGGGATTTGAGTACCTCTGAAATGGGCCTGCCTGCGGATAGAACGCCTTCGCGCGATACAGTTCGGCAATCTGCCGCAAGTGGCCAAGATCATGATTAGCAAGTTCGTTCAGCAATTGCAAAAGGGTGATGGTTCCCATCTCCGCATGAACCCCGGTGCGCGTGGCGGCGGAAGAAGGGATGCCGTGCCAGAAAAAATAGTTGGCCTGGCGCAACGCCACAAACTCTTTCAGGTACTGGTTTGACGTTTTTTTCCGCAGGTTGGCCGCGTCCGGTTCGAAGTACTTCTCCAACGTGGGATTGTTGTCCACAACGATTCGCTTCGCGCGGTCGCCGTACAATTGCTCGATCATCAGCAGATGCGCCAGAACTTCTGTAATCGACCAGCGATCCGGCGCGGGCTTCCAGTCAAGAATCTCCGCCGGCACGTCGCGTAGCAGCGTCTCCAGGATGGCCGGGGTCTTCTCCAGCAAAGATACGGGCGGCTGCAATAAAGAAGAGGCTGGCGAAAGAGCTTGCATCAGGGTCCTCAGGGGGGCAGGCTGATTGTAATCCCTCGAAGGCCGCCGGGGAAAGCCCCCACAAGGGTTTTTAACGTGGACGTTAGAGACAAGGAGCAATCCGCATGGGCCGCGTAGCAGCCTTGATTGACGATCTGTTTTTTCAGTTGAAAGTGGCGGAAACCGCCAAGCAGCTAGGTGGCATCGAATTCAAAGTAGCAAGCAGTCCGGACGCGCTCTTCACGCTGCTGGAGCCACCGACCAAGCTGGTGATCGTGGATTTGAACTCCCGCAACCAGCCCGTGGCAACCATCGAACGCCTGCGCGCAACTCAGAAAGAGCTGCGCGTGGTGGCTTTTCTGTCCCACGTGCAGACCGAACTCGCCGCCCAGGCCCGCGCCGCAGGCTGCCTGGAAGTGATGCCGCGCTCGGTATTCACGCAAAATCTGGCGGCCATTCTTCAAGCCGCGAAGGACTAGTGCTCGTGCCCCGAAAATCCCTGGTATTTGCCCCGGTTCCGCAAGGACTGCTTCTCTTTTTTCTATTTTCGTTTTTGGCGTCAGGCCGCGCAGCCGCGCAGCCCGCGGCGGAAAGCCCTTCCACGGTTCTGAAGGAAGCCCTGACAGCCGCATGCTCGCAAAATTCCTCCGAGTTCGTGCGATCCCTCACCGTGCGCAACGCCGAAGCTTTCGGACGGATGACCCCGCCCGCCCGCGAAACATTTTTGAAGCGGTTCGTGCTTCTCGACAAACCGGGAAAGCCGCGCGCGCACAATGAAGCCTCGGGAAACGTGGTGGTCTTCTGCGAAACGTCTGACGTCACCACCCAGATGGAAATTGCAAAACCCGAACTCCGCGACAATCTCGCCTATCTTCCCTTGATCGTGAAAGATTCCACAGACTCCGCCGGCCTCAACGCACATCACGTCACCATGGGCATGGTGCGCGAAGCCGGTCAGTGGAAAATCCTCTCGCTCGGACTATTGTTCCTGGATCTTCCTTCCCTCGAAATCGAATGGGACCGTGCGGAGATCAAGGCCAACGAACAATCCGCCATCGCCTCTCTCAAAGCTTTGGTCGAGGCTATCGAAACGTACCGCAAAACCTACACCCGATTGCCCGAATCAATGAAGGTCCTCGGCCCGGCGGCGAAGAACATGCCCAAAAGCGATGGCGCCGGCCTGGTGGACGAGGATTTGGCCGGAGGCCGCAAAGACGGCTACGCCTACCGCTACGTGATTGTTGGCGCGAATACCTCCGGCGCGCCAGCCAAGTACGAAGTCGCGGCCATCCCTTCCGAATACGGGCGCAGCGGCCTGCGCTCTTTTTTCTGTGATTCCTCCGGCCAGCTCCACGCCGGCGACCACAAGGGCGCAGTCGGCAGTGATCTGGATCCAAAGCTGTCGGAAGGCGAGCCATCGGCCGAAGAGCCACCGCATTGACCCTTTCGTGCCTTCCCACGAAAGGCTATTGCGACGCACGGCGGCCCGCGCAAAAATGAGAACGGGTTCATCCACACCGTTTCCGGCACGCTATTCCTGCGCCGGAATCCACTCTCTCCTATCAGCAGGCGGAAGTTTGTCTGCTAGGAGAAGAGGCATGCCCGAAGTCACCGCGGAGCGGCGGTCCGCTGCGCGACACGCGATGGTTCTGGCCGCGGAAGTGATTGAACTTCCGCGCGGCGCCAAGCTTAATGCGCGCACGGCGGATATCAGCCTTACGGGTTGTTACATTGACACGCTGAACCCGGTTCCCCAGGGCTCGGAGGTCCGGGTGCGGGTCACCCACGGAACAGAGACTTTTGTGTCCCTGGGCCGCGTCGTCTATGTCAGCTACGGGTTGGGAATGGGGATTTCTTTCATCAACTTGGAAGACGACCAACGGACCAGGCTGGAGCGGTGGTTTTCCGAGCCGGACCGAGAATTCTGAATCAAGCAAACTCTCAATATGTGGGCGGCGGGAGTTGCGATACTATTCCTGCTCCGGTGTGAGGAAACTGTCTCTCCGGCGATTCTTGTCGTGATAGACCCATTTACCGAAAAGGCCCTTGCGCAACGGCCCAAGACGAGCCAGAATTACGACACGTTCGTCCCACGTTCACGCAAGGTTTTTCCGTGCCCGGCGCACTTTTTCTATTGCGGGCAGCTGTATTTGTTCTCGGGAGAAGAGACATGACTGATTTCACGGAGGAGCGGCGTTCCGCGCCGCGACGCGCCATGGTTCTTGACGCCGAAGTTGTCGATATTCCGCTCGGCGCAAAATTTAATGCACGCTCGGCGGATTTCAGCCGCACCGGCTGCTATATCGATACGCTGAATCCGATTTCAGAGGGGACCGAGGTCCGACTCCGTGTAACCCATCACGCGGAGAACTTCGTGGCGTCGGCGCGTATCGTTTACGTGAGCCCCGGAATGGGGATGGGACTCACGTTCACCAATGTCGAGGATCAACAAATGGCTTGCCTGGACCGCTGGCTCTCCGAACCTCTCAAAGAATACTAGCGAATACAAACTCCCAATATGTAAGCGGGGAAAGTTGCGATACTATCTCCGCTCCAGGTATGAACTTGCCTTTCCTTCGATTTTCGCGGCAGCTGCTCGCTCTTCTGATTCTGGCTGGGGCTGCTTCTCTCAGCCGGGGACAGGAAGTCGAATCCGGCTACGGCCCTCTGCCGGTCTTTGAATTCCACAGCGGCTTTTGGGTAAATCTCCACCAGTTTCTCTATCACGAGGCGCGCTTGCGCGAATCCACGCCGGAGGCCAAGGCCGCGGCCGCCGCAGGGCCTGCGTTGAAGCAAACCCCCATTTCCCTGAGCCCCACGGAGCAGAAAACCTGGGAACAGGCCATCGCGTATTACCGCGCCAACTATGCGGGCAAGGATCCGCAGATCAATATCGACCTGATCCTGCTGAAAAATCAGCTGGGCGATTTTGAAGACTGCGACGAGTTGCTGGGCAGAAAAAAAAGAGTTTGCGACGCGGGCCTGCCGGGAAACATCGGCGTAATCCTGGAAGCGGCGGCGCCTGTTTACCGGGCGCATTGGTGGGCGAACCAGGATCGCGCAAATCGCCGCTGGGTGGCGCGCGTCGCCCCGCTGATTCGCGAGCAGGGCGTGGGGCTTTCGCAGCGCCTCGCCGACATTTATCAGTCCACGTGGCCGAAAGTAAAGATTCGCGTGGAGGTTTGCGCGTATGCCGCTTCAGCGGGCGCCTTCACGACCATGGATCCCCTCCGCGTGACAATTTCCAGCACTGAACCGCGCAATCAGGCGCCGGATTCGCTGGAGGTTCTCTTCCACGAAGCCTCGCACGGCATCGCCGTCCCGGTGGAGAACGCCATCGCGCGCGAGTGCCGGCAACGTGACAAACCGATCCCGCGCGACCTCTGGCACGCAGTGGTTTTTTACACCACCAGCGAAGTCCTGCGTCCGGTAATGCAGGAAGCCGCGTCGGATGCATTATTGGGTGACGCGATTGTTCCCCGTCAGGCGAATATGTCCCCCATGCCTCCCGACCTTCGCGAAAAATTCACCCAGCGCGGCTGGGAGGAGTACATCCGCCTGCTGAACATTTATTGGCAGCCGTATCTTGACGGCAAGGTAAATTTCGAAGACGCCATCGCCCACCTGGTGTCCGCTGTTTAACTCCACCGTCAGGTTGTTTGAACGGGAAGGGCCTGTATGTTAGGCTTTCTTTTGCAAACGTAAGCCCGGCCGTAAGCCACGCAAGTCCCAACATTCATCGACCTTCCCTTCATTCGTCCGTGAAGAGTGAACCGATGGTGAGGTCGTCTCCGCGTGCCGCATTCCGGGGTTAGAGGAAACCGAGCCCATGGCCGCACGACAAGTGGCATCCAAGACCGAAAAAGAGCCCCGCGAGATCAAGCTGGCTCATTCGCCCGATTCCGATGACGCGTTCATGTTTTATGCGTTGGCGACCCACAAACTGCAGACGCCGGGTTACAAATACACGCACATTCTTTCGGACATCCAGAGCCTGAACGAAGCCGCGCTGACGGAAACCTACGATGTGACCGCGGTAAGTTTCGCCGCCTATCCTTCGTTGCGCGATAAATACATTTTGCTCGATTGCGGCGCAAGCTTCGGCGAAGGCTACGGCCCGATCGTCGTTTCCACCAAGGCCATGCGGCCACAGGACCTGAAAGGCAAGCGCGTCGGCGTGCCCGGGCTGAAAACTTCGGCGTATCTTTCCCTGAAACTCTACGAGCCGGGTTTTGAAGCCGTGGTGATGCCGTTCGATAAAATTATTGAAGCGGTGAAAAACGAAGTGGTGGAAGCGGGACTGCTGATTCACGAAGGCCAGCTCTTCTTCCCGCAGCTAGGGCTGCACAAAGTGGTCGACCTCGGCATCTGGTGGCAGGAACTGACGAATCTTCCCCTGCCGCTGGGTGGCAACGCGGTGCGTCGCGCGCTCGGCCCGGACATGGGCCGCCTGATTTCCAAAACCATTCGCGACAGCGTCTCTTATGGCCTGGAACATCGCGAAGAAGCGTTGAACTACGCCATGCAGTTTGCTCGCGACATGGACACCGAACTCGCCGACAAATTCGTCGGCATGTACGTGAACAAATGGACTCTGGGCTACGGCGAAAAAGGCAAGAAAGCCGTCCGCGAACTCATCGAACGCGGCACCACCGCCGGCCTGCTCCCCGGACCCGCCAAAGTCGAATTCCTGGAAGAATAAGCCCGCAAAAATCGTTACCTCCGGATGGCCGACAAACCGGTCGTTGCCCCGTTGCCTGAGGAGATTGCGGCTTTTCTCCTGCATTGCCGATAGATTTTCGATGTTTCGCTTCAAGCAAAGCAGCTTGAGCGACTGCGAAATATTCCCCCCGCCGTTTGCCAATCCTTAGCATAAGACGTCGCGCGGCAGAGTCCAGCTCACGGTAGCTTGTCGAAAAAGAGATACGCGGCGGCGATCCGGCCGTCCTGCGCAATGATGAAATCGGTCCCGGAGCAAGCTGGTGCCTCACCCGGGCGGCCTGATACCCAGCGGACCAGCCCGCCATTACCCGATTCCGCAGGCTCGGTAGTTGGCTGATATCGGAATTCAGGGTGAGTAGCTTTGATCGCGCCCGCGATGCGGTCGATTTCGTCGCGGCCACGATAGACTCCCTTGCTGGGGTCGTAGAAAACGCAATCTTCAGTGTAAATCTCGTCGATGGCGGCGCGCCGGCGAGCGGGATCGTTTTCACCGAAGACATCACGAAGATTGCGGATCAGCAAAGTCGTTATGCTGTATGGCATGGCTTGTCTCCTCTCGGCATCGAGTGCGGCCTGTTTCATTTTTTTAGATAAGTTACAGCGATATTCGTTACAACAGATGGCAATTTGACTGGGATGGAACAGTAAGCGAGTGCCGCATCGGTGCTAATGAACCCACATTATCTCGACAGGTGAGTTGGAAGATCCTCCGGGCCGGACTGATCGTGTCTGGATAGCGGGCAGGAAGTTGAAGCCACCAACCGCCAGTGCATTGGAGGGTGCCCTCCCAAGTGGCACCGCTGAAAACGGCGGTATACTCGCCAACGGGGAACACCAGCTCTCCATTTCAGGCAACCAACACACTTTGCGCAGACCTGCAAGTATCGATTCGGCTCCCCAACTTGACGCGTC
>DATHOY010000257.1:0-15261 GCA_035484435.1 Vulcanimicrobiaceae bacterium
TGGACGAATGCGGGGAAGCCGCAACTCCCTCACTGATTCTGGCGCCATGGACTCTAATGTGCGTTTCTCGAGAGTGATTCGCTGCCTTCAAGTGCCAGGAAACGGCGCCCGCTTCGGAAAGCGGCCGCTACAAAGACTAGCTAGAGTTGGGTGGTTGCTGGTGAAAGATGCAGGTTAGTCCATTCCCCGAACGCGTTGCTTCCCTTCCCAAGGCGGAGTTGCATGTGCATCTGGAGGGCTCGATCCGTCCGGCGATTGCGAGCGCGCTGGCGGCGCGGCATGGCGTGAAGTTGACGGAAGAGGAGGTGCGGCGGCGGTATGCGTACACGGATTTCGCGGGATTTCTGGATGCGTTCAAGTGGGTGACGTCGTTTGTGCGGGGGCCGGGAGATTTTGCGCTGATTGCAGAGGATCTGGCGGAGCAGTTGATCGAGCAGAAGGTGGTGTACGCGGAGGTGACGCTTTCGGTGGGCGTGATGTTTTTGCGGCAGCAGCAGCCAGAAGCGAATTTTGCGGCGATTGTGGCGGCGACGGAGCCGTTTGAGAAGCGGGGATTGCGGCTGAACTGGATTTTCGACGCGGTGCGGCAGTTTGGGGCGGAAGCGGCGATGCGCGTGGTGCAGGCAGCGCGGCGGTGCGCTTCGCGACGGATTGTGGCGTTTGGAATTGGGGGAGACGAGTTGAGTTTGCCGGCGGGGGAATTTCGAGGTGTGTACGAGCGGGCTGAGGAGTATGGATTTCACCGGTTGATACATGCGGGGGAGATTGGCGGTCCGGAGAAGATACGCGAGGCGATTGAGATTTTGGGAGTGGAGCGGATCGGGCACGGGATTGCGGCGATTCGGGATGTGGCGTTGATGGAGGAGCTGGCAGAGAGAAGGATACCGCTGGAGATTTGCCCGGAGAGCAATTTGCGGACGGGGGCGCTAGGCGTGCAGTTGGGGAAAAGCGCGGCGGCGATGGAGGAGCATCCTTTGGCGGAGATTGTGCGGCGCGGGGTGGCGGTGACGCTGGCGACGGATGATCCAGCGATGTTTCATACGTCGTTGGAGGAGGAGTATCGGAATGCGTGGGGGACGGGGTTGACGGAGGAGGAGTTGGCGGACGTGGTGGAGAATGGGTTTCGGTTTGCGTTTGGGGAGGTCGGCAGGAGTTTGTGATAGTACGGGAGCGAGAGCGGCCCGCCTCAGAAGGTGGGCCCTACGGGAACAAGAGAAAAGCAAGAGGGAGGGGCAAGCCCCTCCCCTACAAAGCTGGGAGTGAATTGATATACTGATGGGCATGAAAGCACATGTATGGGTAATGCCGAAGCGGACGGTGCTGGATCCGCAGGGAAAGACGATTCATCATGCGCTGGCGAGCCTGGGATACGAGCAGGTGTCGGATGTGCGGCAGGGGAAATTTTTTGTGCTGAACCTGGATGGATGGAACCGAGACGAAGCGCAGGCACAAGTGGAGCGGATTTCGAAGGAAGTGCTGGCCAACCCGGTGATTGAAGAGTTTCGCTTCGAGATAGTGGAATAAGAGCTGTTCGCATGCCGCTGGGCTTCCAATTTTTTCAAAGAACAATTTCGCCGTGCCGCGGAAGGCGGCGTGGTCTATTAATTGCACTGGCATTGGCCGGGTGCGGCGGAGCGGGGCGAACCGACGACCCGCAACTGAAGCCAATTCAATCGATGCTGGAACAGGAGCTTCCGCGGCGGACGCCGGAAGAAAAGGTTGTCCTTTATTTGGACAATCACGGGTATTCCATCCTGGCGGCGCAGAAGCAGGGGACAATTGTGGCGATCATCCGGCGCAAGGATATGGCAGCGATCCAGCCCGTGACGGCACGGGTAACTTTTTATTTTGACGCCAATCGGAAGCTGAACACCTTCGAGTTGCAACGGCCAGAAAACGTGCCCAACCAGCGTTAGTTTGGCAACTGCGTTGCTGCATTCCATACGCCCGCGGGAATGCGCGTGTTACCCTAAACGTGCAAATTCAAGGAGACTGCCGCATGTGCGGAATTGTCGGTTATATCGGGCCCAAGAAGGTGGTCCCCGTGATTATCGAGGGGCTGCGGAAGCTGGAATACCGCGGCTATGATTCCGCCGGGATAGCCGTGGTGAACGGCGCGGGGAAGATTGAGATCCGGCGGGCACCGGGAAAACTGAAAAACCTGGAAGAGGTGCTGAAGGAATCGCCGATCGAGGGGACGTACGGGATCGGGCACACGCGCTGGGCTACGCACGGGAGGCCGACGGAAGAAAACGCGCACCCGCACCGGGATTGCACGGGACAGTACGTGGTGGTGCACAACGGGATTATCGAGAACTATCTGGAGTTGAAGGAGAAGTTGCAGCGCGAGGGACACAAGTTTGTGACCGAGACGGACACGGAGATTGTGGCGCACCTGGTGGAGAAGTACGCGAAGGATTTGCCGTTCGAAGAGGCAGTGCGGAAGACGCTGAAGGATTTACGAGGAATTTATTCGCTGGTGTTTTTGTCGGCGAAGGATCCGCAGAAATTGATTGCGGCGCGGATTGGGCCTCCTTCGGTGATCGGGTTGGGCGACGGGGAATATTTTGTAGCCAGCGACATTCCGGCCTTGCTGGAGCACACGCGTAACATTTTCTTTCTGGCGGACGGCGACGTGGCGGTGCTGAGCCGCGATGGAGTGCGGGTGACGGACCTGGACGGGAATCCGGTGGACCGACCGGCGCACACGGTGACGTGGGACCCGATCATGGCGGAAAAGGGCGGCTACAAGCACTTCATGCAGAAGGAGATTTTCGAGCAGCCGCGGGCCGTGCGGGACACGATGCTGGGGCGGATTTCGCAAGAAACGGGAAAAGTTTTTCTGGATGAGATGGCGATCACGGAGAAGGCGTTCCGGGAATTCCAGAATGTGCGCATCGTCGCTTGCGGGACGAGTTGGCACGCGGGGTTGGCCGGGAAGTTCATGATCGAGCGGCTGGCGCGGCTGCCGGTGGAAGTGGACTATGGCAGCGAATTCCGGTATCGCGACCCGATTATTGATTCGCGGACGCTGACGGTGTGCATCAGCCAGTCGGGTGAGACGGCGGATACACTGGCGGCGCAGCGCGAGGCGAAGCAGAAGGGGTCGCCGAGCCTGGCGATCTGCAACGTGAAGGGATCGATGATTACGCGCGAGGCCGCGGGAACGATTTTGACGCATGCGGGGCCGGAGATTGGCGTGGCCTCGACGAAGGCGTTTACGGCGCAACTGGCGGCGCTGGTGCTGCTGGCGTCGTACCTGGGGCAGGTGCGTGAAAAGATGGCGGCCGATGCGGCGCGGAAGCTGATGCTGGAGTTCACGCGGATTCCGCATAAGATGGAGACGATTCTGCAGGCGGAAGAAACTGGGTTTTACGAGACGCTGGCGCGGCAATACTTCCGGCAGTCGGATTTTCTTTATCTGGGGCGCGGGATTCACTATCCGATTGCGCTGGAAGGCGCGTTGAAGCTGAAAGAGATTTCCTACATTCACGCGGAGGGATATCCCTCGGGCGAAATGAAGCACGGGCCGAATGCGCTGATTGACGAGAATTTGCCCGTGGTGGTGCTGGCGACGAGGGATGAGACCGATCCGGCTTCGATGACGCTTTATGAAAAGAGTGTGTCGAACATTAAAGAGGTGAAGGCGCGCGACGGCATCGTGATTTCCGTGGTGACTTCGGGCGACCACCTGGCGCGAGAGGCTTCGGACCACATTATCGAGTTGCCGGCGGCGCCGGACCTGCTTTCGCCGCTGCTGGAGATTATTCCGCTGCAACTGTTGGCGTATCACATCGCGGTGCGGCGCGGGTGCGACGTTGATCAGCCGCGGAACCTGGCGAAATCGGTGACGGTGGAATAAGCGAACCGGGCAGGATGTCTGGCTGTTGCAATCCTTGATCGATGGTGGCTAAAGAGCGAAAAGCAGATCCCTCACACGCAAAAGGCGCGTGTTCGGGATGACACCTCTGCGTTGCTGTGGGTGTATCTGGGTGTGTGGGTCTGTGTGTGTGTTGAAATCCCACTCCCAAGGCCTTGTCCACCGCGTGGCTCTTAGCTGCGCTTCGCGTCGCGGGCGGAAATTCAGCTAGAATGGGCGTATGCGGATTAGCCGGGCGCCTCTCTTTTTTGCTATTTTGTTTGCCTTCCTTGTTTCTCCCCTGGTCCATGCACAGACGGCGACTCTGCGCGAAGTGCGCGTGGAGGGGCAAAAACATCTTGCGGAAGAACAGATCGCTTCCCTGACGGGGCTGGCGCGGGGAGCGCAGGTGGGACGCAAGGAATTGCAGGACGCAGGCGACGCGCTGGTGCGCACGGGATTGTTTGCGAAAGTGAATTTCAAGTATGACACGCACAACGACAGCCTGGTGGTGACGTTTCACGTCGAAGAGAATCAGCGGTTGCCGGTCTCCTACGACAATTTCCCCTGGTATTCGGATTCGGAATTGAACGACGCAGTACGGAAGGAGCTGCCGTTTTACGACGGGCACCTACCGCAAGCTGGGCAAGTGGTGGAACGCGCGGCGGCGGTGCTGAAAGCGTTTGTGGCGGCGCGTGACCCGCAGGTGGAGATTACGCACCAAGTGGTCCTGAGCCCATTGTCGGAGGGATCGGAACAGCAATTCACGGTGGAGGGGCCGGCGCTGAAGATTTCCAAACTGGAGTTCAGCGATCCAAAGCTGACGGAAGACCGGGTGGTGCGCGCGCACATCGGAGAGATTGCCGGGAAGCCATATTCGCGGATGACGATCAATGTTTTTCTGGCGGAGCAGATCCGGCCGATCTACCAACAGCAGGGGTTTTTGCAGGCGAAGATCGGGCCGGCGGAAGTGCGGCTATCGGGAAACCCGAACCAGCAGAAACTGGAGGAGGAGATACCGGTGTATGTGCCGTGCGTGCCGGGGGCGATTTATCGATGGAAAGGGGTGGAGTGGAAGGGGAACGCGGCGATTTCGTCGATCACGCTGACGAACGCGCTGGGAATGAAGGCCGGCGATGTGGCGAATGGGCAGGCGATTGAAGGGGGATGGGAGCGGGTGCGCGAGGAGTATGGGCAGCGGGGATATCTGGAAGCGAGGGTGACGCCGGTGGCGGCGTACGATGATGTGGCGCATACGACTTCGTATGAGGTATCGATTGTGGAAGGGCCGATTTTTCGTTATGGATCGATGACGATCTCGGGGATGTCGCTGGCGGGAGAGCGGATGATTCAGGAAGCGTGGAGCTTGAAGCCGGGGGATGTGTTCGACAAGAAGGTGTTTGAGGATTTTCTGATCCGGCTGGATTCGCACCGGGAAACGATTTTCAAGGAGTTGCCGGTGCATTACGATACCGTGGGTCATTTTTTGCAGACGGATGAGGAGAAGCGGACGGTGGAAGTGTTGTTGGATTTCAAGTGAGTAAGAAAGAAAAAGAAAGAGTTCACACAGAGGGCACAGAGGTTTCACAGAGGTCACAGAGATAAGAAAGAATTGAAGAGGGAGTGAGATGAGTAGTCTGGTAAATATACGGGTGGGAGAGGGATCGGTCGACGGGGCCGAGGAGAAGGAGCGCGGGCTTTTGGCGCGATTGGGGGAGTTGCGTTCGGTGATTGTAGCGCTTTCGGGGGGGACGGATTCGGCTTATCTGGCTTGGGCGGCGCATCGGGCGCTGGGGGAGAGGGCGCTGTCGATTACGGCGCTTTCGGAGAGTTACTCGACTTATGACCGGGATCAGGCGGAGATTTTTTTGAAGGCTACGGGAGTGCGGCACGAATTTGTGGAGACGCATGAACTGGAGAATCCGGCGTACCAGGCGAATGCGGCGGACCGGTGTTACTACTGCAAGGACGAACTTTTTAATGTGCTGGATGGCTTGGCGAAAGAGCGCGGCTTTGCTGCGGTGGCGTACGGAGTGAACGCGGACGACACTTCGGATTTTCGGCCGGGGCACCGGGCGGCAGCGGAGCACCAGGTGTTGACTCCGCTGCTGGAGGCGAAACTGCACAAGGAAGAGATTCGGTTGCTGGCAAGACGGGCGGGACTTCCCTGCTGGGACCGGCCGGCGTCGGCATGCTTGTCTTCGCGGTTGCCGTACGGGACGGAAGTTACGGCGGAGCGGCTTTCGCTGGTGGAGCGGGGCGAGGCGGCGCTGCGAGGGTTGGGATTCCGGCAGTTCCGGGTGCGGCTGCACGACAAGCTGGCACGGGTGGAATTGGCCCAGGATGAGCTGCAACGGGGGCTGGAGCCCAAGATGGCAGCCGCGATCGCGCAGGCATTGAAAGCCGCTGGATTCACATATGTGGCTTTAGATTTAGAGGGTTACCGGCAGGGGTCGCTGAATGAGGGGTTGACGAAAGCAGCCGGAACATCCTGAACCGAAAGTGCGTATCTGATACCAGAAGGTGAGGGTACCAGAAGCAAGAGTACTTGGGGGCTTGGGAACCGGGAAAAACCTGGATTCCGGGAGCTATGAGCTGATGAATACACGCCACGCAACTATCCTTTCCAAAACAATTTTGTTTACGGCGCTTGCGGCATTTGCCCTGCCCGCGGTTGCGTCGGAGACTGCCACCTTCGACAAGACTTTTACGGTGACTTCGCCGGTGCGGATTGAGTTGAGCAACGGGTCGGGAAGTGTGGAGATCCGGGGAAGCGCGGACGGCTCGGTGCACGTGCATGGAAAGGTTTCACCGGGGGGCTGGTCGTTGTTTGGGGGCGGGGCGAAAAGCGTTGAAGAAGTAGCCGCGAATCCTCCGCTGGAACAGAGCGGAAGCACAATACGCATCGGAAAGAATTCCTCGTGGCTGAAGAATGTTTCGATTGAATACCAGGTGGAAGTTCCACACGACACGGAGATTGACGCGGGCGTGGCCTCGGGCGGGATTACGATTGATAACGTGAAGGGGCCGGTGAAGGCGAGTTCAGCGTCGGGATATGTGCACGTGTATCGAGTGGAGCGTGACGCGCAACTGAATGCGGCGAGCGGCTCGATTGATGTGTCCGGGATTGGCGGATGGTTGCGCGTTTCGAGCGCTTCGGGGGATACGCGGACGGCGGATGTGAAGGGCGAGGTGAAAGTTACTGCGGCTTCGGGATCCATCAGGATTGAACGCGCGGGCGACCGCGTGGATGCGTCGACGGCTAGCGGGTCGATTGAAGTGATTGGCGCGAACAACGATGTGAAGGTGCACGCGATTTCCGGGTCCATCCAGGTCTCCGGAAATCCGGGGGCGAGCAGGTTGTGGGAGTTGAAGACGATTTCGGGTTCGGTGGAGTTGCGCGTGCCGCGGGATGCGAGTTTTCTGCTTTCAGCGGAATCGACTTCGGGAGATATCCGGACGAGCATTCCGGTGATATTGGAAGAGCAGAACAAGCATTCGCTGCGGGCGCATATCGGAAATTCGGCGGGGCGGGTGGAAGTGCATACGGTTTCGGGAAGTGTGAATGTTTCGAGCGGGTCGTGAGGGGTTAGTTTGTGATCAACGACAGCCGGCCTGGGAAGGCGGCGTAAAGCCGCTCCTACACGGACGGAAAACCCAAGAGGGTCGGGCAATCCCGGCCCCTACGGGAATCGGAAAACCCAAGAACACAGGCTGAAGCCTATGCTACAGGGTGGCCGCTACAGGTTAGATTCCCTTGTACAATGGCGTAGTGAATTCTTTTCTAATAAAACCGGTGGGAATGATTCTGGGAATTGGTGTGCTTGCCTGGACTAGCACGGCGTGCGGGTGGGCGCAGGAGAAGCCGGAGGCAGGGCAAGATCCGCCCGCGGCTGCGCCGAGCACGAAGAGCGGTAGCAAGCAGACTGCCGCTGCCGCGGCGGCGGCGCTTGAGGAACAAGATTTGCAGAAGGCGATCGAGCGGGCGAGCAACGATCGCGCGGCGCTGATGCACAATCTGATGGATTTCCTGAAGAAGTACCCGCAATCTTCGCAACGACCGCAGATTTACCGGGCGATTGTGGAATCGAGCCTGCAGCTTCGGGAGTTTTCGACGGCAATGGAGTATGCGGAGCGAATGGTGGCGCTGGATCCCGGGGATCTTTCGACCAACCTGCTTTCGGTACAATTGCTTGAGCGGTATGGCGATGCGGCTGGGTGGCGGCGGGCAACGAGCTACTGCACGCGGGTGTTGGATCTCATTCGCCGCGAGCCCGTGAAGGACAAATCGCCGCGAAAGTCAGGCGAGCAATTCGAAAAAGACAAACAACACGATGTGGCCTCGATTCTGCTGGTACGCGGACGGCTGTTTCAAAAGCTGAACGAACCGCAGAACGCCCAGAGGGATTTTGAGGGCAGCTATAAAATGGCGCCGGGCTCAGCCGCCGCGGAGCGCCTGGGCGAGTTGGCGGAAATCCGGAAAGACTTTCCCACGGCAATTCACGAGTATGCCCTGGCCTTTGCGCTGGCAGATGGTTTGCAGGGCAGCGCATCGCGCCTTGAAGTACGGAAGAAATTAGGCAATGTCTGGCGACTGGCGCACGGGTCGGAAGACGGTTTGGGAGATTATGTCCTGCGCGCAATCGACGAGGCCATGACTGTTGGGATCGATCCCAAGCCTGCGCGTAACAAAGGGCTGAAGGACCCCATGGAATTCGTACTTCGCAAGGCGCCGGATGGGCCCGCATTTGCCTTGGCCGACGCCAAAGGCAAAGTTCTGGTACTGAATTTTTGGGCCACGTGGTGTGGTCCCTGTCGTGAATGGGAACCTCACTTCGAAAAGGTCGCCGGCCATTTTCTCGGGCGCGAGAAAGAAGTCGTCTTCCTGGAAGTGAATTGCGACGAGGACGAAACTTTGGTCGGACCGTACCTGGCGGAGTTGAAACCAAGAACCACCGAGGTCTTTGCCGACGGCCTGGAAGATTTGTTGCACGTAAATTCCTTTCCGACCACCGTGATCTTGAGCCGGACAGGAAAAATAGCGTATCGAACCGAGGGTTTTGATCCCGACGGGCGGGATCAAGTATTGATAGACGCGATTGACGGAGCCATCATTCACTAGTGGTGGACGGAAGATTGCCGGTTATTGGTTTTGATTTTCCGCGACATGTTTTGCGGCTTGGATGGTGTTTACGTGGATTTGGATTGTGTCGGTGAGTTGGCGGGCGTAGCCGCCGGCTAAAGTGGTGACTACCGGGATATTTTTGTTGCGGGCTAGTTTGAAGACGCCGACATCGCGCTTTTGCAAGCCTTCCATACTTAAATCGAGGCCGCCTAGTTGATCTTCGCGGTAGGGGTCTGCCCCGCCTACGTAGAAGAGAATGTCGGGCTTGAAATCGGTGATTGATTTTTTTACGGCGGGGAGGAGTGTGGACAGGTATTCTTCGTCGGCTACGCCGTCTTCTAGATTCAGGTCGAGAGAGGAATGGGGTTTGTGGGCTGGGTAGTTGTTGAGTTGATGGATAGAGAGGGTGAAGATGGAATCGTCTTTGGCGAAGATGGCGGCGGTGCCGTTGCCGTGATGGACGTCGGTGTCTACTACCATGGCGCGGGCGATATTGTTGCGGGCTTGTAGGGTGCGGATGGCTACGGCTACGTCGTGGATGGCGCAGAAACCTTCGCCGTGGCCGGGGTAGGCGTGGTGGAAGCCGCCGCCGATGTTGCAGCCGAAACCGTCTTGCAGGGCGGATTCGGCGGCGAGGATTGTGCCGCCGGCCGCCAGCCAGAAGGCGTGAACCAATTCAGGGGAATATGGAACTTCGAGTTTCATTTGTTCGCTGGCGGTGAGCGTGCCGGTTTTTAATTTGTGGACCCAGTCTTCGGTGTGGACGCGGAGGATGTCGATGTCGGTTGCGGGCTCCGGACGGAGAAAGTCGTCGACCTCGGCGATACCATCGTTGAGGAGTTTGTCGTGAATGAGGCGGAATTTTTCGGAGGGAAAGACGTGGGCGCCGAGGTTGAGGTCGTAAAGATCGTGGTAGATGAGTTTGAAGGGGAGCATGGAAGCATCTCAACACAGCCGAAAACGAATTGAAAGCGGCAGGGGTGGCTTAGGTTGAGGTCCTACGCGCATCCTCATCGGATGCGCTCAGGATGACGCGTGCTCGTTGTTAAGTTGGGCGGCGAGGTTGAGGGCGTAAAAGCGGAAGCTGCGCTTCCGCACTCAAAATTAAGATTCGCGGTCGAGGATGAAGTCGGGGAGGGTTTGGAGGGCGCGGGCGTATTCGGAGAAGCCGGAGCCGTTGAGGCAGGCTTTGGCGCGGACGGCGTAGTCGAGGGCGAGGTTGCGGGTGCGGTCGAGGGCGCCGGAATCGCGGACGAGGGCGACGAGGGTTTCGGGTTGCACGGAGTCGAACTCTTTTTCTTCGAGGACGCGGGCGACCATTTCGCGGGCTTCGCGGTGGCCGTTTTCCATGGCATAAATCAGGGGCAAAGTGACTTTGCCTTCTTTCAGGTCGCTGAGGACGGGCTTGCCTAGTTGTTCGCTGGATGCGGTGAAATCCAGAAGATCATCGACCAATTGAAATGCCAAGCCTGAGTAGCGGCCGTAGTCGGCTAGCGCGTTTTCGTGTTCTTCGTCGAGGCCGCCGAGAACTCCGCCGAGGCGGGCGCAGCCGCTGAAGAGGCACGCGGTTTTGTAGGTGGAGAGCTTCAGGGCGTCGTCTTCGGAGACGTCGATGCGGCCGATTTTTTCGAGCTGGAGGAGTTCGCCTTCGACCATTTTTTGGGTGAGATCGATGAGGATGTCGAGGACGTGGAAATTGCGCTCCTGCAGGGCGATGTGGAAAGACTGCATGTAGAGCCAGTCGCCGGAGAGAACGCTGCGATGATTGCCCCAGCGGGAGTTGGCGGAGGGGCGGCCGCGGCGGGTGTCGGCGCTGTCGATGACGTCGTCGTGGATCAGAGTGGCACTGTGGAGGAGTTCGACTACGGCGGCTAGTTTGATAGCGCTGCGGGAGTCGCCTTCGCTTCCGGCGGCATAGCCGTGTGCTAGCAGGAGCAACGCGGGCCGGAGACGCTTCCCTCCCCCACCGAGTAGATAGCTGGTGATTTCGGAGACCGGCTGGTAGGCGGAGGCGCTCTGGCGCGAGAGTTCCTGCTCGACTTTCACGAGGTCATCGCGCACCAGCTCAAAAATCTCTTTGACGGTCAGTAAGGCGATGTGCGTTCTCCGGGCCCGCCCCCTGTCAGCGGGACACCTTGCCCGAGAATTATTCGGGCCGGGTCAGCCCAAAAAACCTCCGGAAATTCTCCGTGGTCTGGGCGGCAATTTCTGATAGCTCACAGTCTCTCACATTCGCGAGGGCCTTTGCTACCTCGAGGACGTAGGCAGGCTCATTGCGTTTGCCGCGATAGGGCTGTGGCGCGAGGTACGGAGAGTCCGTTTCGATCAGAATGTTTGAAAGGGGCAAAGCTTTCGCTACGTCGCGGATGTTTTGCGCTTTGGGATAGGAGATGTTGCCGGTGAAGGAGATTTGGAAGCCCATGTCGAGGCCCTTTTTCGCGTGATCGAGAGTACTGGTGAAGCAATGAAGGATGCCGCCGAGGCCGGTGGGCTTCCAGACTTCGTCGAGGAGGCGGAGGCAATCGTCCCAGGCGTCGCGGCAGTGGATGATGATGGGGAGATTGGCGGCGTGGGCTAGTTCCATTTGCTGGCGGAAGACTGTTTCTTGAATGTCGCGGGGAGAGTGGTCGTAGAAGTAGTCTAGGCCGATTTCGCCCCAGGCGATTACTTTAGGATGTTTCGCGAGGGCCGCCAGCTTATCGAGATGCGCGGTGGTGACTTCTTTGGCGTCGTGGGGGTGGATGCCTACCGTGGTGTAGATCCAGTTGTGGGATTCGGCGTAGGGGAGGGCGGCGTCGAGTTGTTCGGGGCCGGGGCCGGTGCCGATGGCTAGGATGGTGGAGATGCCTGCGGCTTGGGCGCGTTGGAGCATTGCATCGCGGTCGTCGGCGAATTGGGGGCCGTCGATGTGGGCGTGGGAGTCGATTAGTTCCATAGATAGAAATTAGAAAATAGAAATTGGAAAATAGATAGGGGAGTTGGCCACCTGGAGGGGGAGGCTACAGTGGGCGGATCCGCCAATCGAGGGATGGGCGTTCCCGAGCGGCCCGCCTCAGAAGGCGGGCCCTACATGTTCGCCATACACTACTGCTCAAAAGCGGGAGCTTTGCTCCCGCACTCAAAATTATTTTAGGCGGGCGCCGACTTCTACTTCTTCGTGGAAACCCGTGAGGACTGGGCGGCCTTCGGGGCCGACGGAGGCGGCTACGATCATGCCGTTGGATTCGACGCCGCGGAGTTTGCGGGGGGCGAGGTTGACAACTACGGCTACTTTGCGGCCGATGAGGGATTCGGGCTCGTAGTATTGGGCTATGCCGGCGCAGATCTGGCGGATTTCGGTGCCGATGTCTACGGTCAGCTTGAGGAGTTTGTCGGCGCCGACGATGCGCTCGGCGGTTTTGATCTGGCCTACGCGCATTTCGACTTTTGTGAAATCCTCGATGCCGATTTTGTCGGAGACGGCAGGAGCGGCGGCGGCCGCCGCGGCTGTGCCACTGACTGCTGGAGCGCTTGCGGCCGGTGCGGGGGTTGCTGGTGTTGGGTTCAGTTCTTCGTTTGCCATTGATTCGATCCTCTCTATTGCTTCGGTTTTATCCACGCGTGGAAATAAAGTTTGTGCTTTGCCGAGAGATGCGCCTGGAGCCAACTGGCCCCAGCGCAAACCGTCTAGTTCGAACTTGCCTAGCGCATCGGACTGGCCGAGGAGCGTCCAGACTTTGGCGGCGCTGTCGGGGAGAACGGGAAATAAAAGTGCGACGACGATGCGGAGAAGTTCGGCGGTGGTCCAGAGGACGGTGGCTTTGCGGGATTGGTCGGCTTCGGAGTTTCCGAGGGCCCAGGGCTGCTCGCTGGTTAGATATTTGTCGGCGGCGGCGATGACGGTCCAGATGGTTTCGAGCGCACGAGCGAAGCTTAGCTTGTCGAAATTTTCAAGGACTTCGCCGATAGCGTTTTGGGCTTCTTTCCCGAGGACTTCATCCTGCGGCTTGAACGCCGCTGGCTTGGGAATTTTGCCGGCGAAGTTTTTTTCGATGAGCGCGGCGGTACGGCTGGCGAGATTGCCGAGGCCGTTGGCCAGGTCGCTGTTGTAACGGGTGACTAGGGCATCGTAACTGAAATTGCCGTCCTGGCCGAAGACGACGTCGCGCAAGAGGAAATAGCGAAGCGCGTCCATGCCGAGCATGTTGACGATGGGGCGCGGAAGGACGACGTTGCCCTTGGACTTGCTCATTTTCGCGGCGTCCATCAGGAACCAGCCGTGAGCCCAAACTTGTTTTGGGACCGGCAGCATGGCGGCCATCAGAAACGCGGGCCAATAGACGGTGTGGAAACGGATGATGTCTTTGCCCACGAGATGCAAATCCGCGGGCCACATACCACGCTTTTCAAAGTCGGGGCCGCCGACGGCGCTGAGGTAGGCGGTGAGGGCGTCGAACTAGACGTAGAAGACGTGGGGCTCTTCGCCGGGAACGGGAATGCCCCAGCGTATGGTGGTGCGGGTGATACTGAGATCTTTCAGGCCGCCTTCGACGAAGCTGATGATTTCGTTGCGGCGTGTGTCGGGTTGAATGAAATCAGGATTCTTTTTGTAGAAATCGAGCAGGGGCTTCTGGAAGGAAGAGAGTTTGAAGAAAAAGTTTTCCTCGGTGATGGTTTCGAGCGGGCGGCCGCAATCGGGGCAATTGTCGCCGGGCTTGGTGTCGTTCACGAAGGCGTTGTCATAGATGCAGTATTGGCCGGTGTAATGGCCTTTGTAGACGTAGCCGTTTTCCTTGCACAGCTTGAAGAGCCACTGGACGGTGCGGACGTGCTTGAGATCGGTGGTGCGGACGAATTCGTCAGCGGGGATGCCGAGTTCGTCCCAGAGGGCGCGCCAGGCGTCGGCCATTTTCGCGACGTATTCGGATTCGGGGATGCCAGCTTTTTTGGCGGCGCGTTCGACGTTGACGCCGTGCTCGTCGGTACCGGTGGTCATGACGACGTCGTAGCCGCGCATGCGCTTGTAGCGGCGAATGACGTCGGCGACGACGGTGGTGTAGGTGTGGCCGATGTGCGGGAGCCCGTTGGTGTAGTAGATGGGCGTCGTCAGATAGAACTTTTCTTTTTGCGGCATGCGGGTCTCGACGGAGTCCTTTTTGATGGTGGATACAGTTTACAACACGAAGAGTGGGAAGGGTGGGTTTGAGAGAGAAAGAAAGAGAAGGATAACGCAGAGGCGCAGAGAACGCTGAGGAAGCCGCAGAGAAAGGAAAGAGAAGATTTCAACGCAGAGTTAGCAGAGGGGCCGCAGAGGGCGCGGAGAAGCAGGGGATGGGTTGAAGCGCGTGCTATTGGGGGCGTTCGAACCAGGCGCGGAGCGCGGCTTGGATTATGGTGTGGAGGGGGACGTTTTTGGCTTCTGCCAGTTTACGGCAATCCTCGAATTCGGGCGATGCCTGTCGGATGTGGCCATTGAGGCGGCCCACTTTGATGCGGACTTCGCCGAAAACGGTATGCACGGTTTCCCACTGGCGGGCGAGGACGCGGCGCTCGGCGGTGGTGCTGCGGACGCCGAGAGTGGTTGTCTCCGCGAAGAACATCTCTTGGAACTTGTGTTCATCGACCGGTTGACAGAGAACGGTGACGAGCATGCCGGGGCGGTTTTTTTTCATCTGCACTGGCGTGGCGAAGACGTCGAGGGCGCCGGCGGCTAGGGCTTTTTCGAGGAAGTAGCCGTAGATTTGCGGGTTCATGTCGTCGAGGTTGGCTTCGATGACGGAAATCTCTTCGTCGAAGCCGGCGACGAGTCTTTCGGCGGTCTGCCCGATCATGATGCGGACGACGTTGGGCTGGCCTTCGAGGTCGGCAGTGCCTGCGCCGTAGCCAATGGCGTTTACGGTCATCGGCGGCTGCGGTCCGAAGTTGTCGCACAGTGTCGCGACGATGGCTGCGCCAGTCGGCGTGACGAGTTCGCGTTGGACACCGTTGGAGTACGTGGGCTTCCCTTTCAGCAGCGTTGCGGTGGCAGGTGCAGGAACGGGCAGCACACCGTGGGCCATTTTTGCGGTGCCGCCGCCGACGTTGAGCGGCGAGCAGGCGAACTGCTCGACGCCGAGGGCTTCAAAACCGATGCAGGCTCCGACAATGTCCACGATTGCATCCACGGCGCCGACTTCGTGGAAGTGGATTTTTTCAAGTGGTACGTTGTGAACCCGGGCTTCGACTTCACCAAGCCTCTGGAAGATGGCAGTGGAACGATCACGAACTTGCGCGTCGAGCTGCGACTTTTGCAGGATTT
>DATHOY010000258.1:0-23122 GCA_035484435.1 Vulcanimicrobiaceae bacterium
CAGTGCCAGTGCAACTTCGCGCGCCAGTTGGGATTGTTGAGAGAGTGGCAGAGCGGCATTTGATGCGTTCTGTACTTCTGCTTGGCCGGCCTCCGTCTCTTCGTCCGTGCCGAAAGTTTCTTCGTCACCGGAATTTCCTGGAGCGACCCGGCCTGTCAACCTGCTATGCAACAATTCCTCGATGGAAGCCAGGGCCACTTCATCGGCGGGAATGGTAATGGCCGCGCGGAAGAGCGGCACGCGCGCATCCTCTCTCGATGGTGAATCCGCCAACGCTTTTGCGAGGGCCTCCATTTTGTCCCGAACATTGGGCGCATTCTGCGCCACGGCGAGCCGCGAATCGTAGAAATAAGGATGGTCCGACCCAGCCGGCGTGATGCCCTTCGCTCCCCCCGCAAGCAGCTTCAACTCCACACTGCCAAGCTCCACGGGCTGCGGCACCCCTGCCATCGCCACGGCGGCCTGCACGCGAAGCGCGTAGGGATTCTCCGGTGCGGCGGAGAGTTTCGCCAGGCTTTGCGCCGCTACATCCTTATCCTGTACCACCAGGAGTTGCGCTTTGCTGAGTCTGAGACGGAACGACGGTTCCCACGGAGTAGCG
The DNA here is from genome assembly GCA_035484435.1 of Vulcanimicrobiaceae bacterium. GTDB lineage: Bacteria > Acidobacteriota > Terriglobia > Acidiferrales > UBA7541 > Acidiferrum. The sequence goes on from DATHOY010000258.1 coordinate 602, forward strand.
TTCGAAAGCGGCTCGAGAAACGCAATAGCTTCCGTGGGGTGGCCCGTCTTTTCAAACAGCGCCGCCGATGAATCCATATTCTGATACGCGTCGCCGGCAACGAGCACCAGCCTCTTCAGCAATGTAACCGCCCCTGCGACGTCGCCATCCGCAATTCGAATTTCGGCCAGGCCGAGGAAATTCGTCGCCACCAGCTGGTGCTCTTCCAATTGTCGAGCGAACACAAATTCAAGGATTTTCCTGGCCGATTGCTTATCGCCGTCACCAAGTAGCTTCCGTGCGGCAATCCGCAGGCTTTCCGCGGAAGGCGCGGTTTGCGGCTCCGATTTATATCCGGAGAGGATCGTGTCCAGCGTTCCCAATTGCGCGGCACACCGCATTTCGTAGGGCACAAGAGCCGCGAAATCTGAAACTTTGTCGTTCTTCCGCAGCACAGCAACTTCATCCGCGGCCCGGTTGTACTGCTTGGTATCGACAAGAAAATTTACCCACCGAAGTTGCCAATTCGACAATGCCAACTTCGCATTTTCCTGCTCCAAGCCTTCGGCTTTGGCTACTGCCGCCAGCTTGGCTTCCAGGATTCGCTGGAAAATTGGCGCGCGGTTTGCAATCGGGATCCACTGCACCTCCGCGACATCCTCCAACACAATCGTGGGATCCGGCGCGGCCGCGGAAAGGTCTAGCAGCCAGGCCGTGGCGGCCGCCGGGTCGCTGGCGGCGAGATAGGCGCTGTGCAGCAGCGCGTTCGAGCGATAATTTCCATTGCGCCGTAGATAAGCGCGAAGAACCTGATCAACCTCCGCCTTCACGTCCGGAAAGGTGCCTCGGGTGCGCACGTGATCGAGCGCCCGGCCAAAATCCGCCCAGAAGCTTTCCGCCAAACGCACGTTGTTCACCTGGTTAAGCTGCTCAGCAAAGAACCGTTTCCATTGCGCAACGGCTTGAGCCCGGTTCTTGTCCTTGAAGTAGGCGAGCGCGAGCTTGTCGTGGACCTCCACGCGCGTGGGCGAGAGCTCCAGTGTGTAGTCGTACTGCTCTATAGCCTTGCGGAGGTCTCCGTGCTCCAGATAGAAATCACCGAGCGAAAGATAGGCATTCGGCGATGCGGGACTGTGCTCCAGTTCGGCCGGCAGGAAATCATCCGGCGCGTCGAGCCGGGTGTCCGCAAGGTATTCACCGTATCTTGAGGCGTAGTAGAACCAGATATCGCCTGCAAGTTGCTTGTCGCGATTGACGGGCTTGCCGACTCTCTCCCCGATCGTCAGATCGCCAAGCGCGTCAACAAACGCCGCTTTGATTGGCTGCACAGGCTCGGCAAAGTACAAGCCGGTAAGCGAGGTGTAGGATTTTCCCCAAACCGGTGGCCGCAGGTTCGCGCGCGCTGCGACCACGGCATGAGCCAATTCCGCATCCCCGTTTGCGAACACAAAATCCGCCGCCGGCTGCCCCCATGGCAACCATGATCCGGCTACCTGCACCAGCTGTTGCGGATTTTTCTTCAGCAGCAATGTGAACCAGCGAGTTTGGTTCGCGCCGCCGAGATTTGCGGGACCCAAGCTGGAGAGCAAGCGCAACTCATTGTCGCTATCGCCCGCGGCGCGGTAGGCCTCGGCGGCGTTCAGAAGTGTTGCGGAACGAAGCTCCGGCCTCACGCGTGCTGCAAAACCTTCCAGTTGTCCGCCAAGCTCGGCAAACTTCAGTCGCTGCCGTTGGAGTTGCACAAATTCCGTCATCTGGCCCATCCAGCCGGCCTGATCCAAGAAAGAGTTCCTCATCAACTCATACCGCCACGCGGCTTCTCGGTCGGCCAGTCCGGCCGCCTGCACCAACGGAATCGCCAGTTCCCTTGCGACTCCGGCAGGCATGGGAGCGCGCACCGTCTGCGCAAAACTCGAAAACGTTGCCTTCTCTTCCGGCGTGAAATAACGCGCCACAGTAGCACCCATCTCCACCAGCGCGGCGCGCATGCCGCTCTTGGCGGATTCCTGACGGGAGGCGAGCACACGCTCGCGCCATTGTTTGTCGGAAACGCTGGAAATCCCGGTTTTGGCAACCTGTTCTTTCAGGACCGGAAGCGAATTCGAAGCCGCGTTCATTGCGTTTTGCAGCGTGGCGTACGCCTTTTCCTGCTGGCGGAGGCGAGTCATCAGGCGGACATAGATTTTTACGCCGTCGTGATTTTCGGGAACGGCGAGGAGTTCATCGCCGGCGGCGCTTACACCTTGCTCCGCGAAGCTTTTTGCCGGTTCCAGGATGCCCCAGGCCTCCAACCGGCGCGCCACCTCAAAGTAATTCGCCGCGCGCTCAGGAGCCGCGTCAATCAGGGCCGTCTTGAGTGCAGAGACGGCGTCCGCTCTCCGTCCCTGGCGCGCCCGAACCTCGGCGATCTTCTCCATCCACTTCGGGTCCTTGTAGGCCAGCTGGTAGAGGTGTTCGTAGTCGCCGGCCGCATCGTCAAACCGCAGCAAGCGCTCTTCCAGCGTCGCGCGCGCGATCCGAAGATCGCCGCGATCCGGACGAATCGCAATCGCCTTGCCATACGAATCGATCGCGGCCGGGAAATCTTCCAGGCTGGCTTGCATCCGCGCCAGCACCATCGCCCAGCGGTAATCGCGAGGTGATTGTTGAATCGTCTTCGAATAGAAATCCAGCAGCTGTTTTTCGCGCTGGTACCGCTGGGAGTAGAGGGCCGCTTCTGTCGCAAGTCCCTCATCTTCCGGAAAATTATTGATCAACTCGATGTATTGATCGATCGCCCCGGGATAATCCTTCAGTTGTGTAAGGGCGGGAATCAGTCCCCGGCGCAGGGTCGCGATTCGGTTCTTGGGGTCGTCCGCCGCAAGAGGCGCATTGCGAAACAACGCAATCTTATCCAGATAAAATTGCTTTAGCCCCGGTGCATCTCCTGCTTGTGCGTAGGTATCCGCCATGGCTGCCAGGTACTGGCTGTCGTACGGCGAACCCTTCAACAGGTTGTCCAGCAACCCCCGCGCCTGCTGAAAATCCTTGGCTTCCGTGGATTTGCGCGCGGCTTCAAACAAAAATTGTGCGCTCAGCTGGGGATATGAATCCTTGGCGGCTTGCCGCAAAACAGTGATCGCCTGCGGATAGAGCTTCACTCGCCAATAGAAATCCACGGTAGAGCGCACTACCCCCAGGATTTTCGGATTGGCTTGATACAGCGCCTCAATGTTGCGCTGGGCCGCGGCAAAGTCTTTCTTGCTTTCATAGAATCGCACCAATGCGTAGCGCAACTGCATCCGGGTCACCGGGTCCGCGGCCAGCGCCGCCTGCTTCTCCAACGCTTTCTGCCGCACCGATTCCAGTGATCTCTGCTGGGCAATCGATTCGATCGCCGCGGCCTGTTCCATGGTCCCGGTATGTTCCAGCGCCGCCCCGAGGAAAGCGCCCATTTCCGGCGAGCGATTCGCGGCTTCCAGCACACGCAAGCGGAGGTTGATGGCCGGCAGCGCGTAGCCCGAATCTACTGCCAGCTTTTCGGTCGTGTCGTTCACCAGATCCCGAAGCTTCGGCCGGCGAGCCAACTCGATCAGCCGACCCATGGCAGGCGATTCTCCGCCGCCTGCGACAGCAGTGGCGGCATACTCCTGAACAGCCTTGGGATATTCCTTCTGGGTTTCGTAAATCGCGCCCACTTCATATCCGTACAACGTGGGATTGCCCAGTTTCTTTCGGCCTTCATCCAAAAGGCGCAACGCATTGTTGAAATCGAAATAGTCCCAGTAGATCGTCGCCGCCTCCAGGTAACCTCCCGATTCACCGGGGGCCACTTTCGGAATGCGTTCCCAATACGGAGCCGCCTGCTGGAACAGATCTCTATCTGAATAGATGTCGCCGATGCGCGCGAGAATCTCCGTGCTACCGGGATTCGCGGCAAGAAGATTTTCTTCCACTTTTGCGGCGACCACGGTCTTTGCAGGATCGAAATACGCAAGCGAGCGATAAACCGAGGACGCGGTCCGATCGAGTTGTTGCTCCGCGGGATAAACCTCCGCCAGAGTCTTCCACACCGGCGCGCTTTCTTCGAAGTGAGAGCGCCAGAGTTCGGCTTCCGCCAATTCCATTGCAGCGGCCGGATTATTCTTGACGTATTCCACCCACTCCGGCGTGCCTGGTTGCGGCACCGACTGGCGCAAGGCGCTCAACTCGTGTTCCAACTGGCGGCTGCTAGAGAGGTATTCAAAGTATTCGTTTCGCAGCCTGGCATCTTCAAACCAGTGCTGGCGAATCAGTGCAACCCAGGCAGCTTGGTCGTAGGTTGGCGTTGAATGATAGGCCTGCAGCAAATTATTAATGAAATAAAGATTGTGGGGAAATCGTGCATTGGCATACTGGTTCAAGAGCAAATACATCGCCGGAGTGCTTCCGCCAACCGAGGCAAAATAAGTTTCCAGGACGCTGCCGTCGAACTGCTTCACGGCATCCTCCGTCAGCTGCTGGAGCTTCGAGTATTTCTCGTAGCGCAGGTAGAGCCGCGCCAGCTTGCTGTACCACGAAGCATCCGCAAAGCGGGCGAAGGCCCGCCGGTACACTTCCTCTTCTTCCAGGCTGAGATTGTTTTGCTGCAGGAAATTGGCAAGCCTCTCGTAGAGCCCCGGATCGTCGGGGTTGTGATCGATCTCGCGCCGCAATACTCCCAGTGCTTGCGGAACCTCCTTTAGCTGCACCAGCCGCGCCAGGTAGCGTTCCAGCACTCGTGAATACTCGGGAGAACGAGGGCCAGTTCCTCGCGTTTCGGTGTTTTGCCCTACTTGAAACGCGGACGTAGTCGGTTGGAAAATCGTGGGCGGCGTTTCGCGCACCTCGCCCCCATCCTCGCCTTCGGTCTCCTGATTCGCGGGCTGCTGCAAGCGCTGGTAGCCTTGCGGAGCGCCAAAGTTCTCGTTGTCGGCAACCTGCTTGCCCAGCGGAACATTGTCCGCATGGGCGGCAAGTTCCTGCAGAATTGCATCGTAAATCGCGAATTCTTCTTGCGTCTTTTGCAGGCGCGCATCTGCGTCCGCCATCAAAAGCGCCACACGCGTGCGGTCGCCAGATTTGGGAAAGGCGGCAAGAAATTCCGTTCCGCCCTTCAGCACGGCTTCGCTCTGACCGTTGCTTGCATAAAACTCCAGCAGCTTCACGTGCAATTCAGGGCGGCCCGCTGCATTTGGAAAATTCTTGTCCAAAAGCGCCAGCAATTCGGCCGCGCGCGACCGGTGAAAATAGGAAAACGCGCGCAACTCCTCTGCAGGATAGGCGCTCCCTGGCGAAGTGGTGTTCAAGATCAGGGAAAGAATCCCGTTAAGGTAGCCGGGACCCGGATCCATCGTGGCGACGTCCTTGTACATGGACAAGTCCCCGCTGCCCAGCCGGATTGCGGATTCCGGGGAGGTCAGCAGCATGTCCGTCAGCCGGGTAAGCGCGCGCTCCTGAGAATCAGCCTGTCCTTTACTGCTGTAGAGCGCAAAATAATAGCGCGCGGCTTCCGGGTACGAATGGATATCCTCCAGCAAGCGCCCGCAAACGTATAGCTCCTGCGGAGTCCACGAGGATTTCACGCTCTCTTTGTGCAGCCGCAGGTTCGTGATCGCCTCTTGCGCCGCGTCCAGCTTCCCCTGTTGCTGGTAATAATAGAAGACGCGCGCGGTCGCATTCAGGTCCTCCGGATTCTTGTTGAGGGCGGCCCGCGCCTCATCCAGAGACTTGCGTAAGCCTTGCGTTTGCGCCAGCAGATCGAAATATCCTTTTACAAGCTCCGGCTGCCACAGCGGCTGGAAACTCTTCTCATACACTGCCAGTCCCTGTTGAATCGACCCTTGCCTGTACTCCACCAGCGCCCGAGCCTTCACCGGGAAAATGTCGTCGCCGGGAAACTGTTTCTGGTGGGAAGCAATCAACTGGTTCGCCGCGTCAAACTCTTTTTGCGTAACAAGGAACTCCAGGAAGCGCGCATACAGCTGTTCTTCGCCGGGATAGCGGGCAATCCACGCGCGGTACGTTGCAATCGCGGGTTCCTTTCCCAACGCTTGCGCCTGGATAATTCCCAGAATCCGCTCGAACGCGTTCCATGAACTTTGCTGATTGGTCAAAGTGAATTTCTCCGCCGGCGTCGAAGGCGAATTCCCCAGGGTTCGCAGGACTGCGATCTCCTCCTGCGGGCGCAGGCGGCGGTGATAGAAATCGGCGAGGTCCAACTGAGCGGCCGCTTTATTTGCGGCTTTCCCGGAGTACAGCTTCCAGTCTTTCTCGGCGGAGACGAAATCGAGTCGCCGTTCATCCTCAAGGGCCGCCAGTGAATACAGATCCGCGTTTGTCGGTTGCTGCTGGATTAACTCCCCTAGCGCCGGACGTGTTTCGCTGGATGGTCGCCGAAACAACACATCTCCATAAGGCAAGCGCATGGCGCGAAAGAAGGCGCGTTCCACTTCCGTTTTTGCTTCAACGTTGCGAATCCACGCCGGCAACTCGCCTTTGGCGGACAGCGCAAACCCCGCGACGATTACCAGCAGCAAGGCTCCACCGATAAGCCGAGCGCGATTGGGCGCGAAATCACGGTACGATTTCAATGTCCACCCCCTGAGAACCCATGTTGTGCGCGATATCTTCCGCGGTGACCGTCAAATGATAGGTTCCTGGAATCATCTGATCCGGAATGAACAATTCCCCCGTATTCGCCCCGGCCTTCGCGTCCCAGCGCAGACTCACAGGCGCGACACCTTCCAGGCGCGCCACCAGCGTCCGGGTGTTCTGCGAAGCGGCAACTTTCAACCCAAGCAGTTCCCCGCGCCGGTAGCGTGTTTTTGGCAGCTTGATCTGAACCGTCGGAGACTTGCTGGCGATCACGAACGTTTTTGATTCGCGATAGGTTTGGCCCGAACGGTCGCGCATCACCAGCCGCACGGGATACGTTCCGTCTTGCAAGTCCGTAGGGACCAGAAAGCGCGTCTGCCAGGTATCTTCGTCAGGCAGATATCTCAGCTTCTTCACCAGTCCAAATGGAAACAGTGCCACCACCGACACAATCGCCGGATCGGTCTTCACGCGAATTACCGGATCCCCGGGCCGAATCACGCGCGGTCGCAGCAATGCCCGCGGCGCCGCCAGAAACGACGTGTACGGAGTCACAAACTTATACTGGCGCGACAACCGGATGATTTCTTCGATCGAGGCCGCATCCTCGCCCTCGCGTTCGATTTTCTCCAGCAGGGCATCAACACGCGCGCGCGCCCAAAGCCTGGGGAGTTGCGCATGTTCGGCGGATTCGCGCGGCAGGCTCGCTTTAGCCGAGATGGAAAGCGGCGTTCCATCTCTCACACCGTGAACGGTAAACCCGACCTCTTGCGTAGGCTTCTGATAACGCCCCACCCAGGCCGCGCGCGAACCGGCGAATGCCGCATCCTGCAAGGGATAGACGGCATCCACCGCGGACTCCGGCGAAACCGTCAATCCCAACTGGCCGACCGGACTCCGCCCGATCTTGGAAAGAAAAGAAGTCAGTTTGAACTCGAGCGGCTCCGTAGACAGCACATTCTCGAGGACGCCGTCATTTCGGGCCAACAGCTTAAACAGCGGCAAATTGGCATCGTCGCCGACGGCAAAGATGTAGGTCTTGGGGCGGTTCGTCACCGGCAAGCCCTTCCATTCGTTCTCATAAGACGCGGCCAGCTTTGCATTTCGAATCTGCCCCTCGGTGGCTCCGCCGTCGCTCAACAGCACCAAATAAGAGTTTCCACCGGACGCATTGGACTCGCGCAGAGCTTCCTGAAGCGCCTTCTGAATATTAGTACCGCCCCGCAATCGGCTGGCTCGCACGAAGTTCAGCGCGCGCTGCACGTTGCCGTTGTCGGCTGTGACCGCGACCGGTTGAAACGCCTGAATCTGGCTGTTGAACAGGATCAGATTGAATTTGTCTTCCGGTTTCAGGGCACGCAGCAGCGTTTCCAGCGCCTGATAGCTCCGTTCGAGCTTTTCCCACTGCATGGATAGCGATGTATCGAAAAGAATCAACACGGTTTTTGCCGGTGCGCCGCCCGCGGAAAAGTTCTCCTTCGCCCCACTGACGCTCGCCCCATTACCGAGCAAGGCATCCACAGCGAAGAATCCCGGCTCGTTGGTGCTCCGAATCGGAGCAGTCTCGGTCGGCGATGGCTGTGCGCTGACCGGATTTCTGTGCGTGATTACCGCAAGCGTGTCCTCTCCCGCTTTGTCGATATTGAAATTGGCAACGAAGTCTTCAGCAAGGTTGACGTTCTCGCCTTCGAAGGTTGCGCGTACGACGTGCGGCGTGTTCTCGGCGAACCGCAGCGGGTAAATCTTCGCCGGCGCCTGAAAATTGCCCAGCCCATGGGCCGATCGCAGTTCAAAGTTGATCTTCAGATGGCGGGCAATCTGGGCCTGGTAGGCGTCCGGCCGCAAGGGAATCGCAAAATAGGATTTGAGATTTTCCACGGGAATCGATTCGTGGTATTCGAACTCCAGGCGCTTCGTGCCATATGCGGGAATGGGAACGATTCGCGCGCTGAATATGGCGCTGCGCTTCGCTTCCTCAGCGCCGCGTTCCCCCATCTGCAGCAGCCCCGGATCAATCGATTGTTGCTTCAGCTCGTTGTAAATCTCACCCGCCCGTTTGCGTTCCAGAATCACCGCGGGAATGCGCACCGGCCCGTCCCAAACGGCAAAGTCCGAAACCGTGGCGCGGCTGGGCAACGCGAAAATGTAGTTCCCTTCCTCAATCCGCCCCGTGTGATTGGCGAAGATCTGCTTTACAAAAACGCGCGCGTCCCCGTTATCGATCTCGACCGTAATCTCCATTTCCTCCAACGAAAGGATCGCCGGATCCGGTTGCGCTTTATCACGCGGCAGTAACACTCCCCCGTCCGGGAATGCGGCCGCGGGCGCCAGCAGCAAAAGCAACAAAATGCTCAATGTTCGATTCATGGCTGAATCTTGTTCTCCTCAACACGCACCATGCCATTGTCCGTACCTATATAGATGTACCCGTTGCCTTCGGCCACCGCGGTCACATTCGTGGAAGGCAAGCCCTCGGTAACGACGCTCCACCGCTGCTTTTGCCGATCGTAAACGTAGAGCCCGTTGCCGAGAGTTCCCGCGAACACGTGATCCTTCGTCACCAGCATCGCGCTCGGATTAATCTCGACTGCCGCGGTTGCGGTTTGATAAGCGTGGAATCTTCCCGAACTGTCCAGCCCCATCACGCCGCTTCCATACGTTCCGATCATCCATTCGTCGCCGACCCGGGCGACGGCGGTGATCCAGTTCTGTTTCAGGCCCGAATTCCCGGCGGTGAAATTCGCTTTCACAAATCCCTTTTGCACCGAGGAAAGTCCGCCCAACGTCCCCACCATTAGGTCGTCGTCCGACGCCGCCAGCGCATACACATGGTTGTTAACCAGCCCATGAAAGCTGTATATGCTGCGCGCGCCATCACCATCAAGGAACGTAATTCCCGCCGGCGTGGCGATGGCCAATCCGCCATGGTAAGAAACCACGTCGGTGACATGCTCTGCGATCAAGCCGTCTGCCTTACCCAAGACCTGTTCGGGTTTCCCGCTCGTTCCGAAACGCACCAGGCCGTTCGCGGTGGCCACCTCCACGGTGCCGCCTTTGGCATCAGGTGAAATCCGGTTCACGCAAAAAATGTGGTCATTCTCAATGTGCAGCGGGCGCGCGGGCCCGTCCGGCAGAACGTCAAGGCCGTGGTCGAAATAGCCGACCCACAACTGTCCATTCTTGTCGCGGGCAAGCGCTGAAATGTTCCGGTCAGTCAAAACAGCGGGGCGGGCCTTCAGCACTTCCTGCCACCCAAAGCCATTCCGCTTCACTTCAAAAATGCCATTGCGAGTCAGAGCAAGGACGCCCTCTTCTGTCCCTCGAATCTGCCGCACCTCTTCGAGCCCCATTCCGGGCCCGCCCTCGGGCCGTAAGCGCCGGTGGTTCGCTGCAAGCGGCACGCGAAGGACGCCTTGATCCTCCGAACCAATCCACAACTCCTCTTCCTGAACATGCAGGCAAGTCACCAGAACGCCGCTCGCCAATACCCGTGAAAAGCGGCCACCGTCAAATTCTGCCACTCCGACCGGTGTTCCGACATAGGCCTTGTCGCCTTCCAATGCGATGGCCTGCACCTGTCGATCCGGCAATCCTTGCTCTTCCGCGAACGTTTCCGTGGTCCCAGCGTGCCAATGCTTGACGCCCTGATCGAGCGTTCCCACCCACAAGTCCACCTCGGAACCCGCGAGCGCCTGGACATACAGACGGTTGAGCGTCGGATGCAACTCCTCAATCGTCCTCCCGTCGTAAACAAGCACGCCTCGCTTTTTTGTGCCGATAAGCAGGTGCCCGCTGGAAACGGGAAGGATGGTGGTCACCGCGCGTGCATCGGCGCTCTCCGCATAAATCTGTCGGAATTTCTGTCCGTCAAACAGCAGAATGCCCTGGTCCGCGGTCGCCAGGATCAATTCTGGTTGAGTTGCCCCCGCCAGTTGACCAACCGCCATTGCCACCAAAGGCGAGCCAGGCAGATCGCGCCCGGCTGGGAACTCGCGCAGAAAATTGCCATGCAAGTCATATTGCAAAAGGCCTGCCGGGCCGGCAACGTACAAACAATCTTGAAAATGCTCGACCTGCGCGAACACTTCCGGAGAGCGTACCGTTTCAAAATTGATATTTGTGTGGGGTAAGAACGGCTGTAGAACAAACCCGATCTCACGTTCGGCCCGGATCTCCTGTTTCGAAGCCTTCAGGGTCCGCGACGCTTGCCAAATCACCACGCCGCCCATCAGTATGATTCCGGCCGCGACGAATCCGCCTGCCCACCACTGCCTCTTCCCGACCGTGACCATACTTCCCCTTCGAGTTGCCGCCGATGGAACGCCAGTTCCAGGAAATGCCTTGCAGGAAGAGTTCCAATTTAGCTGCCCTGCGATTTCACCACATCTTTGCGAATTTCCAGCGCGCCATTGTGTTCACAAACAAACAATGTGTCCTAAGATTTACACTTAAGGTCCGCGAGATACCTACGGAGAGGAGTGCCTGGGTTCCCGACGAGGGCAATAGGAATCGGATTTGCAGGTGAGAGGGGTCAACCGGAAAGAATGGTGCCCGGGGTGGGAGTCGAACCCACATGAGGAAAAATCCCCGGAGGATTTTAAGTCCTCAGCGTCTGCCATTCCGCCACCCGGGCGCTGGCTTTACAAATTTAACCAACGCGCCCGCTTCCTGCAACACGCGCGTAATGGACCCGGTAATCTCCAAGGATCAAGGGCAGTTTCCCGGCTGGCACAACCCTGCCTACTTCCGATTCTTCAAGAAATGTTCCGCCACAATACTCGGCGTTTCTACGATGCGCTTTTCTTCCGCGCACACCACTAGCCGCAGGAATTGCGCCATACTCCAGGCCAGCGGCGTTGCACTGCCCGTTCCCTGCCCAAACACAAATCCCGCCCGCGTCGGCTCCGCCTGCTCCCAAATCTGTTCCGGAATCATTCCGCCCTGATTCGCGAACCCCAGCATCGCCGTCAAATACGGTGTCGGGTCGTGTCCCGCAGCAATTTCATACTCCCCGCGCTCGCCCGTAAAAATCGGCCAGATTCGCCCGATGCCTTCCCCCTGCCACGGCCCTCCAAAATAAGTTTCGCCATACCCATCGTGGCTGTACCGGTAAAACGACGGCCCATTCGGCGTCTCCACGCGAATTGCCCCATCCACAATCTCCACCGAATGCCGGATAATCGGATCGCTTGCCGGCCGAATCCCCAGCCGCACAAATTCCAGGAATCCCGCGTCCACCACGTCGCGCTCGTCCCAAACCCCGCCGCCATTCCGCGTGTCCAGCTTGAATCCGTCGTTCGGATCGGTGTTGTTATTTATCCGGATGTAGTAGCCCGGCTCTCCCGCGCCCTTGCCCAAATGACCCGTCGTCGTCACCATCCACGTCTCGATGTGCGCCGCCCAATCGTCCGCAGTCTTCATATAACGATCAGCATCCTCGGTCGCACCATTCTTCCGTGCAATGTCCGAAGCGCACACTAACCCCGCAATCTCCGCCGCGATCGTCGAAGGCGAATACCCACCCACCTCTTCCCAGCGTTCCTGCTGCGTCACGGGTCCGTGCGACATCACAAATTCCGCCTCTGGCCGCACATGCCTCGTCCATGTTTCCGCGTCCGTCCGACCCAATTGCCACGCCAGCACCATCGGATACGACACTTCGTCCATCTGCAACGCCGTCCAGTAAGCTCGCCCGTCCAGCCAGCTGTTCTGGGGGAATCCCCCGTCCGGCTTTTGCTGCACCGTATATAAATAGGTCAGCGCCCGATCCGCCGCCGCGCGGTCCCCCGCCGCCATCAGCCCGGTCGCCACTTCATAAAGGTCCCGTGCCCACACCAGGTGATATCCACCCACTCCCGCTGTATCCGACTTTGCCGCAAATCCCCAGGGAATTGTCATGGAAGCGATCATCGCCCCGCGATAAGTTTTGTCCTCGTGCGCCTTCAGCACCATCGCCGCAAGCTGGAACTCATTCTCGTACCGTGCATCCACCTTGCGCAGCCCTTTCAAGTACTCTTTCCATCCCGCAACATATTCGCTACTGACGTCCGCAAACTTCCACCCCAGCGATTTCTTCGCCACATCAATCGCCGCCGCCGCATCCCCTCCAAATCCCAGCGCCACCGTATACCGCCCAGCCCCGCCCAGCTTCGCCGCCTGAAAAACGTTTCCCTTCTCCGCGCGTTCGTATTTCCACGTCAGCTTATGGTGCAGCAGCAAATCCGTGTATCCGTCGCTCTTCCCGGCAAATCCGCTGCTTGCATCCGTAAATCCCGGTGCGCTCATCAGCGCGCATGCCACATCCTCTTTCTGCGTCACCAGCGCACCATCCTGCGTAAACCCCGTGTCGCCATATCCGCTGTTCTTCAACGAAGGATCCGCCAGCACATACAACTCGTATCCCGCCGGCGCGGTGAACGTAACCTCCACCAGCACCGCATCTCGCTGCGGATCGCTCGCATAGGTCTTCTCAATTTTGAATTTCCCGCCGGGATCGCTGCTCGTCTGCCGGTAAAGCAGAGCATCGTTATTCACTCGCTCCAGCGAGTGCAGCAAATCCTTCGATTCCGCCCAAGTCATCTTCCCATCGCTCACCGCAAATTCCAGCGTCCGCAGATTCGCCGTATCCAGCCGCGGGTAATACACCTCCGTCAGAATCCCACCTTCCAGTGTGAACCAAACATGCGATTCGGTGGCCGTCGCCGTACCAACCGCCTCTTTGCTACCCGCCGTCCAGGTAGGCATTGCCCCCGGCCCTCCAGGTGCATTCTGCGCCGAACTCCGCGTAGTCACGCACAATCCAAACACAGCAATAGCGAGCAACCATTTTTTAGGCAGCAAGGACGTACCCTCTCCCAAAGATTTCAAGTTTATAAAAGGAGAAGAGGCGGAGACTCTCTCCGCCTCCCTCCCGGGGTGTTCGGGTTAGAAAGTGAACCGCAAGGCCAGTTCGATCTGCCGCCAGCTGTTGGTTAGAACGCTGTTAATCTTTCCGATTTGGTTGTCGTTAAGGTTTGTGTCGAACGGATTAGAAAAGTGCGGAGTATTGGTCAGATTGTAGGCTTGCACGCGGAACTGACCCTTTATGCGCTCCGTAACCGGAAAATTCTTGAACAGAGCAAAATCCATATTCGAGAATCCGGGTCCGCGAACGATATCTCGGGCCGCCGTGCCAGGGGCGATGTAGATACCCGCGGCATTCTTGGCCGGCGCAGCGAAGGCTGCGGAGTCCACGTAGTCCAGGATATTCCCCGGATGAACTTGGATCTTACCGACCAGGTCAGCACGAGCTGTGTTGGGAGTGCCGCTGGCGGTAATGCTGAACGGCGTGCCACCCTGCAACGTGTAGATGGCGTTGATTTGCCAGCCCCCGATCACGTAGTCCATCCACTTGGATACGTCATTGCCCCACCGCTTGCCCCGGCCAAAGGGCAGTTCATACAATGCGCTGGAAGACAAGACGTAGTCCACGTCCTGGTTGGATAGACCGCGCTCAAGCCCGTAGTCCGTATACAACTGCGGAACGTTGCCGCCGCCCGAATCAAGGTTGCCAAAGCCATCGTCAAGAGTCTTCGACCACGTGAACGCGCCCGTCACTGTCAGGCCATGCGACAAGCGATGCTCGTACTGCAATTGCAAGGCGTCGTAGTCCGACTTGCCCCGCGTATCCTGGGTATTAATGCTACCCAACTGCGAATAGAGTTTCGCACCGGTATTGAACAAAACCTGGTTGGTATCGTAATTCCTCACTAGGTGGGCTCCGTGCGTACCGACGTAGGCGATGCTGACGGACTGGTTATTCCCGACTTGGTGCTGTACTTGCAAATTCCACTCGGAAACCATCGGCGTTATGTTGGAAGGAAGTAATGCCACCACACTAACGCCAGTTGGCGCAGCCAGATTGAACTGTCCTGGCCCTGTCCCGAGGGCAAAGCTTCCCGATGGCAATGGTTCCGTCGCGTTAGTTGAAATGAGCTGCGCCGGCGTGCAAGGCGTAGTTGGCGCCGGCGGTACCGCCGACGGGCCACAATTCAAAGCGCCGGAAAGCGCGATGCGGTAGCCCTGCGCATACGTTACCGTCCTTACTCCGGCGAAGGGAGGATTCTGTGCCAACTGATTGTTAATGCCACCGCGGTCGATGAAGTAGAACAGGCCGTAGCCGCCACGTACCACGGTCTTCCCATCACCCAGCAGGTCATAGGCAAAGCCGAGGCGCGGACCAAAATTGTGATAGTCGTTAGGAATCAGAGTTCTGGACGCTCCATTGCTTCCCGCCACGACCAGCGCCCCGGTGGTAATGTCAAAATTGGCTTGGCGATTGTTAACCTCGGTCGGCCAAGTCAGGACATCATAACGGAGCCCCAGGTTCAGTGTCAGGCGCCGAGTAACACGGAAGTCGTCTTGCGCAAAGAAACCGTTCTCCCAAGTCCGCGTTCCGACCATGCCGAGAGGCGAGCCGACCTCATAGTCGTCCACGAAACCCGCGAGTAAGTCGGAAACTTCGTAGCCGGTATCCACGTGCCCTGAGCCTCCATTGCAGCACGGGCCACTCCCATTTCCAGCAGGTCGGAAACCTCCCTTGCCATAATTCGGGCGAAACAGGTTCAGTTCGCGGCGAAGAATCGTGCCTCCAACTTTTATCGTGTGGCGGCCCTTCGTCCAAGTAAGGGTGTCGTTGTAGTTGAAACCGGTCTGTGGCACCAAATAAGGTCCAAAATCTCCGGTGTACTCGATTTGTTGTGCGTATGCGCCAATCAGGGCAATTCCGCCCGTCACGATGTTGTAGCAATTGGCGATGCCGAACTGTGTGCACCAAGGGGTAGTGCTCAAGGGGGGTTCGTATCCGTATTTGGTCCGGATATACCCGCTGCGAAATTCGTTGACCACCGTCGGACTGATTGTTGACGTTAGGCCGATGGAAGCCCCGGAGGGGTAGTTGAAATTGGTACCCGAACCGAAGCCTGAAGGAAGAACGCCCAAGGAAGTAGTGTTCGTCTGATTCGAATGGCCACTGCTGAAGCGAACGAATAGTGAGTTCTTTGTGTCGATAATGTAGTCACCGCGGATGTCCCAGTCGTCCCAATTCTCGATGACCGTTCGTTCGAGCTTGAAATTGTGTTGAATTGGATTGCAATTGGGATCTTGCGCGTGCGTGCAATTCGGCTCCGGATAGGCATTGAGGTAAGCCAGCGCCGCGGGGTTCAGGCGGTTTGCCGGAATAACGTTCGGCTGCGCGCCAGTGCCCATGAACTGCAAAGCGCCGTTGGGGTTCGTAGCTGTTGTCGCTACTGCGCCATCGGTCGTCGGGTCGTAAATGACGCCATTTGTCGGCAGGGAGAGTCCGGCAGTCATCGTGGGATCGAGCAAGGCGGAAAAATCGGCTTCTCCAGCTAGAGCCCCTGTCCCTCGCATAGCGTCCGTCGGAACCGTGGAGTACGCTGGACCACTGGGTACGTTTTGCCGAAGTCCTTGATAGTCGCCAAACAAAAAGAGTTTGTTCTTGATTACGGGTCCGCCTGCTGTAAACCCGAACTGATTGCGCACGAAACTCGGCGTGGGCGTGTGCGGGCTGGTAAAGAAATCTTCAGCGTTCAAGGCTTTGTTGCGGTTGAACCAGAACACGTCACCGTGGTAATCGTTCGAACCCGACTTGATACTGGTGACCACTAGTGCGCCGCCCGCACGGCCATATTGCGCAGGGGCGATGCTGGTCTGTACTTTGAATTCATCGATCGCGTCGGCTGGGGGGAAAAGCACGATCGTGTTTACCAGTGCTTCGTTGTTGTCAATCCCATCTAGAATGAAGTTGTTCGCCTGTGCGCGGATCCCATTGACAACCAACGCCGCGCCCCCTTCCTGCCCATACCGGTATGTTTCCGCGTTGCCGTTTTGGCCAGTGGCTGCCCCGCTGCCCCTTGTGACACCCGGCACCAGCAACGCAACCTGCGTGAAATTACGGCCGTTTAGCGGCAGTTCTGTGATCTGCTTGCTTTCCAGTACCACGCCCATCGCGGAGTCCTGCAAGTTGATCACCGGCGAGCCTGCTTCCACCGTGATTGTCTCCGTCACCTCACCGACAGCCAGCTGAAAATCTGCCACGCCCAACTGCGCCACTTGCAGCTCCAGCGTCCGCGAAACCTTCTTAAATCCCTTTTGCGCGATGTCCACCCGGTAATTCCCCGGTGGAAGCGCTGTCACGGTGTAATATCCCAGCTCACTCGTCGTTGCCGTGGACAGTCGACCAGTCTCCACGCTTGTCACATTCACCACCGCTCCCGAAACCGCGTTCCCCTGCGGATCCGTCACCGTCCCCTGCAGGCGCGCCGTATCGCTCTGCGCCAGGCAAACTGCCGCTGTTGAGAGCACAATGAGCAAAACCATCAACCAATTCCGCATCTGTTTCGTCTTCATTCCATGCCCCTTTTCTTCGATCGATATAGGTTGGTCACACCCGTGCTTACCCTGGCACCGGACAGCACTTCCCCTGAACGCCTCTCGACTTGCGTTGGATCGGAACTCCCAAAAACGGAATCCTGAAATTGGGAGCTTCCCCTAATGAATGACCGCTGAGATTGACCACCCGACACGTGAAACTGCACCCTTGATGCGCATCAATTTTTCAGATGCTTGCTATTTAAAGAAGTCTCGCCACGTTTGATACTGTTACATCCGAAACCTCTTCGCTTGCAGCGGGTTCCATCGTTTGTTACGTTGTTACAAAGGGGATTTTTCCGGCGTTACAGGGGCATCATGTCTGATAAGGAGCAACACCTACGCCAAGTGGAGAAGGTTGCAGCCAGCGCCGTCCTCCACGGCTCCGAATCCTTATGTAAGCTCCTGCGCTATCTCGCGCACCACGCAATCGAACACCCCGGCACCCCCGTCAAGGAATACCAGATTGCTACAGAAGAGTTCGGCCGCCCCCCAGATTTCGACCCAGCCGTCGACTCCATGGTCCGCGTCCAGGCTGGCCGCCTCCGCTCCAAACTCGCGGAGTATTATGCCGGCGAAGGCGCCGAAGACCATGTCCGCATAGAGCTCCCCAAAGGCACCTACACCCTCGCCTTCCACAAAAAGGATGCCGCATCCAAATCCGACCGCCACGCCAATTCCTCTCCGGAACACGCACAGGCCGTCAACGATCAGGTTCCCCGCTCCTGGCTCGCCGCCGTAGTTGTTCTCTCTATTCTGCTTGCCGGATCATTGCTGGCCCTCTTCCTAACGCGCAAAACCACCCCCACCGCCTTTGCCGGCAGCGATGCCAAGCCTGCTCCCGCCGCCTTTGAGACTTTTTGGAAACCTTTTCTCACCGGGCCCGAGGAACCGTGGGTCGTCTTCAGCAATGCGGCATTCGTCGGCCGTCCCGAAACCGGCATGCGCTATTACAATTCCACCCACGATCAGAAAACCGCCATCTGGGATCATTACACCGGTGTCGGCGAAGTGATCGCCGTCCACAGCCTCGACCAAGTCTTCGGCCTGTTGCATCGTAACCTTCGCGTAAAACGCGGAAGCCTCTTTTCCCTCGACGACGCCCAGAACACCGACTTGATCTTCGTCGGCTCACCCTCGGAAAATCTCAACCTCCTCGAGATTCCCGGCACCCGCGAATTTGTCTTCCAGCGTGTGTCCGAAGGGCCCCGCAAAGGCGACCTCGCGGTTTTTAACGTCCACCCTCAGCCCGGCGAACAGAAATCCTATCTCGCGTCCCCATCCAACGCGCTGTTATCGGAAGACTACGCTTTGGTCGCCTTCATCCCCGGCCTTAACCCTTCGCGTTCCGTCATGATCATTGCCGGCACCACTACTTTCGGCACTCAGGGTGCCGTCGAATATGCCTGCCGCGAAAAATCCGTGCAGGAACTCCTCCTGCGCCTCTCCGTATCCGACACCGGCGGACTCAAGCCGTTTGAGGCTCTTCTTCACGTGAAAATCGCCAAAGGCGTCCCCGTCGAAACCGATCTCGTTTCTCTCCGCAAAATCCCCTCCCCCTGACCTTAAATTTTCTCCAAAAAGTAACTTTTCCCCTCCTCATTCATCACAGTTTCCGTGTTGTGATACAGTTGCCGGACGGTGCCACCCGCCCAGGTATTCAAAATTAAGAGGTACGCCATTTCGCCGGTTTTTGCAGTACAATGCCCCCGCTTCCTGCCGAGCGGTGTCCCCGGCCATCGTCCCTCTTCCGTGGGCATCCCGTTTTTCCAGCGAAGGAGTCATTGTGAGCCAGCAAACCGCTGTACCCCAGCAAACTTTAGACCAGCTCTGCATCAACACCATCCGCACTCTATCGATTGACGCCGTGCAGCAGGCCAACTCCGGCCACCCCGGCGCACCCATGGGTCTCGCTCCAGTCGTCTATTCCCTTTGGCAAAATTTCCTTCGCTACGATCCCGCCGATCCCCTTTGGCCCAATCGCGATCGTTTCGTCCTTTCCGCCGGCCACGCTTCCATGCTCCTCTACTCCACGCTCCATCTCGCCGGGGTCCGCGCCGTAAATAAAAACGGCGAAGTCCAAAAAGATCTTTCCGTTTCGATGGACGAAATCAAGCGCTTCCGCCAACTTGGCAGCCGCACCCCCGGCCACCCTGAATCGCACATGACCACTGGCGTCGAAACCACCACCGGCCCTCTCGGCCAGGGCATCGCCAACAGCGTTGGCATGGCCATCGCGGGAAAATGGCTGGCATCCAATTTCAATCAGCCGGGTTTCGAACTTTTTAATTTCAACGTCTACGCCATCTGCGGCGATGGTGACCTGATGGAAGGCGTGGGCGGCGAAGGCGCTTCTCTCGCCGGGCACCTCGGCCTTTCCAACCTCTGCTGGATCTACGACAACAATCGCGTCACCCTCGACGGCCCCGCCAGCTGGTCCTTCAGCGAAGACATGATGACCCGCTTCGTCGGCTACGGCTGGAACGTCACACGCGTCAGCGACGCCAACGATCTCCTCCAGCTTTCCCGAGGCTACAAGACGTTTCTCAACACCACCGACAAACCTACCTTGATCGTTGTCGACAGCCACATCGGCTATGGCTCTCCCCACAAACAGGACTCCTACGAAGCCCACGGCGAGCCGCTCGGCGAAGCCGAAGTTAAACTCGCGAAACAAAGTTACGGTTGGCCCGAAGACGCAAAATTCCTCGTCCCCGATGGCGTCTATCAGAATTTCCAGAACGGCGTCGGAGCTCGCGGCGCTGATGAACGCACCAAGTGGAACGCTCTTTTCGCCGAATATACAAAAAAATTCCCGGAGCTCGCCGCTCGCCTCAACAAAATGCAGAAGCGCGCCCTTCCCGACGGCTGGGACAAGAATCTCCCCAACTTCCCCGCCGACCCCAAGGGCATGGCCACCCGCGAAAGTTCCGGCAAAGTTCTGAACGCGCTCGCACAAAATATTCCCTGGCTCGTTGGCGGCTCCGCTGATCTCGCCAAGTCCAATAAGACCAATCTCCTTTTCGAAGGCGCCGGCGATTTCTTCACCAACGAATTCAAGGGACGTAACATCCACTTCGGCGTGCGCGAACACGGCATGGGCGCCGCCGTCAACGGCCTAACCCTCACCGGCTTGCGCGGTTTCTCCGCCACTTTCTTCAATTTCAGCGATTACATGCGCGCCAGCATGCGTCTTGCGGCCCTGATGGAAATCCCCGTCCTCTTCATCTTCACCCACGATTCCATCGGCGTAGGCGAAGACGGCCCCACCCACCAACCCATCGAGCAACTCGCTGCATTCCGTGCCATGCCCAATATGCTCGTGTTCCGCCCCGGCGACGCCAACGAAGTCACCGAAGCCTACAAGGTTGCTGTCCAACACTCGCACGGCCCTTCCACTCTCGTATTCAGCCGTCAACCCATGCCCACCATCGACCGCACCAAATATGCTCCGGCCTCGGGCGTCGCGAAAGGCGCTTACGTCCTCGCCGACGCCGACGGCGGCAAACCCGAAGTGATTCTCATGGGCACCGGCACCGAACTCCAGCATTGCGTCGCCGCCTACGAGAAACTCAAAGCCGAAGGCATCAAGGCACGCGTCGTCAGCATGCCCTGCCTCGAAATCTTTGATCAGCAGGACGCCGCCTATAAGGAAAGCGTTCTCCCCTCGGCGGTCACCGCCCGCGTTTCCATCGAAATGGCCGCCACGCTCGGCTGGGATCGCTATGTCGGCCCCAAGGGAAAAATCATCGGCATGCGCTCCTTCGGCGCATCGGCTCCGCTAAAAGATCTTCTGCCAAAATTTGGCTTCGGGCCGGACTATGTCGTCACTGCCGCGAAGCAACTTCTCGGAAGGTAACAAGACCATGAAAGTTGTTATCGGTTCGGATCACGCGGGCTTTCAAATGAAAAACGCCATGGGCGTCCTGTTGGCTTCGCTCGGTCATCAGGTCCTCGACGTCGGCGCCTACAACGAAAATCCCTCCGACTATCCCGATTTCGCAGAAGCCGTCGGCAAAGCCGTCCTCGACGGCCGCGCCGAACGCGGCGTCCTTATCTGTGGCAGCGGCGTTGGCGCCACTGTCGCCGCCAACAAACTCCGCGGCATCCGTGCCGGAATGTGCACGGACACTTACTCCGCCCACCAGGGCGTCGAACACGACAATATTAATGTCCTCGTTCTCGGCTCCCGCATCACAGGTGAGAAAGTTGCCGAAGAGCTTGTGCGCTCTTATATGGGAGCCAAATTCACCAACGAAGAACGGCACGTTCGTCGCCTCGCCAAAGTGCAGGCTCTCGAGGACAAGTTTTGCAAGTGAAATCCCAAGCCCCCTGTCGCGCAGGGGCGTAGAATCGCTGTTACGGCCCGTTAGAAACTTTAAGGAGAAGTGTTATGACAACCTCAGCAACTGTTCCAAATACCGGAAGCCAATCTTCCGCCAATCCTCTCAAAGGCCTCCTCGCCTACGGCCAGTCTCCCTGGATGGACTACATCCGCCGCGATCTGCTTACGGGCGGCGGCCTGCAGAAAATGATCGCCGAGGACGGCCTCCGCGGCATGACCTCGAACCCGGCAATCTTTGAGAAGGCCATCACCAGTAGCAACGTCTACGACGACATACTTTCTTCCCCCGACTCCAAAAGGCTCGATGCCAAGGGCGTGTACGAAAGAATTGCCATTCGCGACGTCCAGGACGCCTGCGACCTTTTCAAAAACGTCTATGCGGAAACCAAGCGCCGCGACGGCTATGTCAGCCTTGAGGTTTCCCCGTTCCTGGCCAGCGACACCAAAGGCACTATCGAAGAAGCTCGCCGCCTCTGGAAAGCCGTCGCTCGCGAAAACATCATGATTAAGGTTCCCGCCACTCCCGAAGGTGTCCCCGCGATCCGCCAGCTCCTCGAAGATGGCCTGAACATCAACATCACATTGCTCTTCGCGCAATCCGCCTACGAGCAAGTGGCCGAAGCTTTCCTGGCGGCTCTCGAGGCGCGTGCTGCCAAAGGCCAAGACATCAGCCACATCGCCAGCGTCGCCAGCTTCTTCGTCAGTCGCATTGACACTCTGGTCGACAGCAAAGTGGATGAAAAGCTCAAGTCCGCCTCTGACCCCGCTCAAAAAGCTCTGCTCGAAAGCATCCACGGTAAAGTGGCTATCGCCAACGCCAAGCTCACCTACAAGAAATATCAGGAACTTTTCGGCAGCCCGCGCTGGCAGGTTCTTGCCGCCAAAGGCGCCCAGACCCAGCGGCTTCTCTGGGCCAGCACCAGCACCAAAAATCCCAAATATCGCGATGTCCTCTACGTCGAAGAACTCATTGGCGCGGATACCGTCGACACTATTCCGCCCGCCACCTTCGATGCCTTTCGGGATCACGGCAAACTTCGCGCCAGCCTCACCGAAGACCTCGATGGCGCTGCGAAAACCATGGCGAATCTCGCCAAGGCGGGAATTTCAATGAAGGAAGTAACCGACAAGCTGATCGTTGACGCCGTCCGCCTCTTTGCTGAACCTTTCAA
>DATHOY010000259.1:0-7393 GCA_035484435.1 Vulcanimicrobiaceae bacterium
TGGACGCGGGCGCGATCTATATCTGGTCGACGGAAAGTAATCCGCTGGAGGTGCATTCGGAAGGCGCGTTGTTGCGGCCGCACGGCGGGCACCAGGTTCAGGTACAGGTTCTGGTGTTTGCGCCGAAAGTTCTGCAGATCACGACGCGGCAGGGCACCGTGGATTTTTGGTGCGGAAACGAGTTTCGCGCTTTGCCGGAGGGGCAGACGTACCGCATTTATTTGGAATCGGAGGACGGCCCAGGGACTCCTCCACCTGCAGGAAGCGGAACGGAGAAAGCGGGCCTGTCTACCGGCACGAAGGTGGCGTATTTCATTCTGGCGGGGGTTGGCGCGGGGCTTGCAGCTTGGGGGATTCACGATTTGATTGAGTCGCACAATGGGGTGGAGAGTCCGGCGAAGCCGTGATGGAGTTGCTGTCCAGCTAGGGAACACCATTTGGGAGAGTGGCGTTCCCTGGGAAGGGCCTACGTTTTGAGGGCGTCTTTTCGGGAAAACTCTCTAAGTTGGTCGAGTTTTTCCCGTGCTTCGCCCGACACTACAGCACCACGCGCTAGTTCGGCGGCGCTTTTGAAATCTTCAGCGACTCCGCTGACTACCAGTGCTGCGGCGGCGTTTGCGAGGACGATGTCGAGCCGGGATCCGGGTTCGCCGGCAAGCAGGGAAAGGATGAGGGTGGCGTTTTCCTGTGGTGAGCCGCCTCGGATGGCTTCGAGGGGAGCGCGGGAAAGACCGAAGTCTTCTGGGGTGACGGTGAATCGCCGCACCGCGCCGTTGCGAACCTCGGCGATTTGGGTTTCGCCGGAGAGAGAGATTTCGTCGAGGCCGCCGGCGCCGTGGACTACGAACGCGTGGTGGGTGCCGAGCTCGGCGAGAGTTGCGGCGACGGTGTCGATCACGTCCGGGGAAAAAACGCCGAGCACCTGGGCTTCGGCGCCTGCGGGATTCGTGAGCGGGCCAAGAAGATTGAAAATGGTGCGCTTTCCGATCTGCCGGCGCGCGGGAGCGGCGTGTCGCGCCGCGGCGTGGGCCGCGGGGGCAAAGAGAAAGCCGATGCCGATCTCGCGGACGGAACGGCCGGCGGCCGTCATCGGCAAGTCGATGCGTACTCCGAGGGCTTCGAGAACATCGGCGGAGCCGCTGCGGGAGCTGACGGAGCGGTTGCCATGCTTGGCGACACGAGCGCCCGCGGCGGCGGCGACAATCGCTGAGGCTGTGGAGATGTTGAACGTGCCAGTTTCGTCGCCGCCCGTGCCACAGGTGTCGACAAGTCCTGTGAGCCGAGGTTCGTCTGCTGCAAATACCGTGGCAGCATGCCTTCGGATGACGCGGGCGAATCCGGAGAGTTCGTCAACGCTCACCAATCGCCGGTTCAGCGCCAGCAGCATGCGAACAATCTCCGGTGTGGCTATGCGGCCGGAGAGGAGTTCCTCCATGAAAGCTTCAGCTTCCGCCCGCGAGAGCGTATTCCCCGTTTCCACCCTTTCGATCAATGTTTGTGAAGCACTATTCATCCAATTCGTCCGGAAGTTTGTTAGTGGGTTCTTCTGAAAATACTCCTAGCGTGGCCCGGACTGCACAATCAGCCAAATAATAAATACTCCAGAAATGGCAAACAGGGTGATGGGGATGGCAACGAGCCCAAGGAGAATACGCGCCCAGCGGCGATGAGTGCGGATTGCGCCGACGATGCATGCGATGGCAACTGCAGAGCCCACAGCTGTCCGTAGTATCGCAGTCCGAGCCTCAGGCACTATCAACATTGTTAGATATTACCTTGTTCTGTAAAAATGGATAAAGTTCGGTTGAACTTCATGTTGAGAATGCCACAAAGCCGACAACGGCAGCACGATTTCAAAAACAACTCACTACCAATAGTCCGCTCGCCTTGCTCGGGGTGCGCGAGTCAAGTAAACTTAACTGTTTTGCGAAGCCTCAAATTCTAACATCGGTGCACTGTCCCATCGTCGCACAAGATGTCGGTTCCAGTTGGGCCGGAGCCGCCCAAAAAGGCAGAACCTCAAATGAAGATCCACGAATATCAGGCAAAGGCCATCCTTGCGCGTTACGGGGTTACGACGCCGCGCGGCGAAGTGGCGTTCACGAAGGAAGAGGCGCGGGAAGCGGCGCAGCGGCTGAAGTCACCCGTGGTTGTGGTGAAAGCGCAGATTCATGCAGGCGGACGCGGAAAGGCCGGGGGAGTGAAACTGGCGCGGTCGGCGGATGAGGCGGCAGAACTGGCTTCGAACATACTAGGGATGACCTTGGTGACACCGCAGACGGGGCCGCACGGTCGCGTGGTGCGGCGATTACTGATTGAAGAGGGATTGGATATCAAGCGCGAACTTTATTTGGGGCTCTTGATCGATCGCGAGACGGGACGGCCGGTGTTTATGGCCAGCGCGGCGGGCGGAATGGAGATCGAGGAAGTGGCCAAGGACAATCCGGGAGCGATTTTACGCGAACAGATTCACCCGGCGGTGGGACTGCAACCTTATCAGGCACGCAAGATTGCTTTTGGGCTGGGGCTTTCGGGTGAGCTGGCGACCGTGGCGACTCCGTTTTTGCAGGCGCTTTATCGGGCGTTCATCGATACCGACGCTTCGATGTTGGAGATTAATCCGTGCGTGGTGACGGGCGACGGGAAGCTGATGGCGCTGGACGCGAAGATGACGTTCGACGACAACGGATTGTTCCGACACAAGGATTTACGGGAGCTGCGCGACCTGGATGAGGAAGATCCGCTGGAAGTGGAGGCTTCGAAGTATGGACTGAACTACATCAAGCTGGATGGCAGCGTGGCCTGCATGGTGAATGGTGCGGGCCTGGCGATGGCGACGATGGATATTATCAAGTATGCGGGCGGGTCACCGGCGAATTTCCTGGATGTGGGCGGAGGGGCCTCGGCCGAGCAGGTGAAGAACGCGTTTCGAATTTTGTTGAGCGACCCGGAGGTGCGGGCGGTGTTCATCAATATTTTTGGCGGTATTTTGCGTTGTGATGTGCTGGCCACGGGTGTGGTGGCGGCAGCGAAAGATCTCCACGTCAGTATTCCCGTTGTGGTGCGGATGGAAGGAACCAACGTGGAGCGGGGGCAGCAGATTTTGCGGGATAGTGGCTTGAATTTCACGATCGCAGACGGAATGAAGGATGGCGCACAAAAGGTCGTCGCGCTGGCGCGGGGATGAAGTTATGGAGGCAAATGAGGTAAAGGAGGTGAATGAAGTAAAGGACCGGAGTGTAAAGATCGGTCCGGTGAAGAATTATAAGGATTTGCTGGTGTATCAGCAGGCTTACAAGCTTGCGTTGGAGACTTCAAAGCTTACGAGGGCGCTCCCTCGGGAAGAACAGTATGAGTTGGGCAAGCAACTACGAAGGTGCGCGCGATCCGTGCCTGCGAATGTGGTCGAGGGGTGGGCGAAAAGAAATTCAGCGGCGGATTTTAAGAGGCATCTGGTGATTGCGTCGGGAGAGGTGGCGGAGTGCAAGTTTTGGATTGAGCTTGCCGTTGACGAGGGATTTTTGAAGAGAAGTTCTTCCGAACCGATTTTGAAAGAGTACGCGAAGTTGGGTTTCATGATTCACAAACTTTGGAAGGAGTGGAGGAAGCTGTAATCCGAGGGAGTTCCTTTACCTCATTTACTTCATTTACCTCCTTTACCTCAATATATGAGCGTGCTTGTAAACGAAAAGACTAGAGTTCTCGTTCAGGGATTTACGGGGCGTGAAGGGACTTTCCATGCGCAGCAGATGATTGAGTATGGGACAAATGTTGTGGGTGGCGTTACGCCGGGCAAGGGCGGGACGAAACACCTGGAACGGCCCGTGTTCAACACCGTGGGGGAAGCGGTGAAGGCTACCGGGGCGGATGCATCGGTGATCTTTGTGCCACCGCCGTATTCGGCCGACGCGATTCTGGAAGCGACTGACGCGCAATTGCCGCTGGTGGTGTGCATCACGGAAGGCATCCCGGTGCTTGATATGGTGCGCGTAGCCGAAGTGTTGAGCAAGAGCAAGACGCGCCTGATCGGGCCGAATTGCCCGGGAGTTATTTCACCGGGGAAATGCAAGATCGGAATTATGCCCGGGCGGATTCACAAGCAGGGGCATGTTGGTGTGGTAAGCCGCAGCGGGACGTTGACGTATGAAGCGGTGCACCAGTTGACGCAGCTTGGCATCGGACAGTCCACGTGCATCGGCATCGGCGGCGACCCCATTATCGGAACGTCGTTTCTGGACAGCATCAAGATGTTCAACGATGACCCGGACACGCACGCGATCATTCTGATTGGCGAAATCGGGGGAAACGCGGAGGAACGCGCGGCGGAGTGGATCAAGGTGCATGTGAAAAAGCCGGTGGTGGGATTCATCGCGGGGCAGACGGCGCCTCCGGGACGCCGAATGGGCCATGCGGGCGCCATAATCAGCGGCGGGCAGGGGACAGCGAAAGATAAATACGCCGCGATGAATGCGGCTGGCATTCAAACTGTGGAGACACCAGCGGATTTGGGTTCCACGGTCGCAGCGGCTTTGAAGTAGGGTTTCGCATCGGAAACGCTGGCATAAAAGCCAGCGCTAGAATTTGTGAATTCAATTTTGAGGAGAGTTTTGTGGCTATCGAGCGGACATTTGCGATTATCAAGCCGGATGCGGTTGGCCGGGGACTGCAGGGAGAAATTCTGTCGCGGATTTACAAGGCGGGATTCAAGCTTGTCGCCATCAAGTCGATGCGGCTGACGAAGGAAGAAGCCGGCGGGTTTTATGCGGTGCACAAGGAGCGGCCGTTTTTTGGCGAGCTGACCGACTTCATGAGTTCCGGCAAGATTGTTGCGATGGTGCTGGAAGCCGAGGGCGCCATAGCCAAGTGGCGCGACACGATGGGCGCT
Source organism: Vulcanimicrobiaceae bacterium (assembly GCA_035484435.1). GTDB lineage: Bacteria > Acidobacteriota > Terriglobia > Acidiferrales > UBA7541 > Acidiferrum. The sequence goes on from DATHOY010000259.1 coordinate 4,886, forward strand.
ACTGACCCGAAAAAAGCCGCACCGGGGACGATCCGCCATGATCTGGGGACCAGCATTGGGAATAACTGCACGCACGGATCAGATGCGCCGGAGACTGCGGCGTTTGAGATTGGCTATTATTTTTCGGGCCTCGAGCTGATTTAAGGCCAGTGACTACATCTGCCCCGGAGGCAGCACCTGCCTCCGGGGCAATTCTATTGTCTCGCGCCCTCCCCTATTCCCTTTTCCCGCGTCTATTCATAATAAGACCGCTGATCTTTTCCGCCCGCGGGGGGTGCCTTTGGCCGCGCGACTCCATTCCCGTCGAGAATTCCTGAGGCATGCAGGTGTGTTTTCCAGCGGCGCCTGGGTTGCACGCGATGAATTGGCAAAGCGTCTCGCTTCGCTTCCCGCGGTTGCGCAGAAGTTTTCCGCTTCGGATGGCGTTACGCTGGGTCAAACGGGCATAAAAACTTCACGGCTGGCGATGGGGACGGGCACGGTCGGTACGGGGCACCGTTCGCACCAGACCGCGCTTGGGATCGACGGGCTTTCACGCCTGCTGCTCAACGGCTACGAGAATGGCCTGCGCTTTTTTGACGCGGCGGATTCCTACGGCAGCCATCCGCACGTCGCGGAGGCGCTTAAGCATGTTGACCGCAGCAAGGTTACGGTGCTGACCAAATCCTGGGCGCGGGGCGCCGCGGAAATGCGTGCCGATCTTGAACGTTTTCGGCGCGAACTGAACATCGAGCACATTGACATCATGCTCATGCATTGCGTAACCGACGGGGAATGGACCACGAAGTATCGCGGAGCGATGGACGCACTGGAAGAAGCGAAACAGAAAGGCGTGATTCGCGCGCATGGTTGTTCGTGCCACAGCATCGAGGCGCTCCGGGCCGCCGCAAAATCACCTTTCGTGGAAGTGGATCTGGTGCGCATCAATCCCATCGGGGCGGAGATGGATGCGAGTCCTGAAACGGTGGTCAGCGTGATTCGTGAGATGCGTGAGGCGGGGAAGGGCATCGTCGGCATGAAGATTCTGGGGCAGGGCGCGCTGCGACAGCGGCAAGACGAAGCTTTGAAATACGCGCTCGGGCTTGGCCTGCTGGATGCGTTTACCATCGGCGCTGAATCCATCGCCGAGCAGAGAGACCTGGTCCAACGCATCGCCGCCGTCTGATTCGCGACACGTTGGCATTCCCCTGTTGCGACTTGTTTCGTATTTTCGCTGCGGTACACTTCACTGGGATGGAACCGCTGCGCGAACTCGGCAAGACACTTCTCTTTTTGGCGGGGCTTTTGGCGCTCGTTGGCGCGTTTTTCTATTTTGGCGGAAGGCTTCCGTTCCGCTTTGGCCGTTTGCCGGGCGATATTGTTCATGAAGGTGAGCACTCCACGTTCTATTTTCCGCTGACAACCAGCATCCTGCTCAGCGTGGGCATCAGCTTGCTCCTCTGGCTCATTTCTCGCCTCCGTCGGTGAATGTTGCGCAAATTGCGCGGCCTGCTAGAGTAAGGTTGTGGACGCGTCGAAAACACAACTGACATTTAATTTGCAGCCGGAGCGGCGGATTTATACCGTCAGCGACCTGACGGCTCGGATCCGCGAACTGCTGGCGAAGAATTTCACGGATGTAACCGTGCAGGGAGAGATTTCGAACTGCCGCGCGGCTTCTTCCGGTCATTATTATTTCACTCTAAAGGATGAGCGTGCACAGGTGCGCTGTGTTTTATTCAAACAACAGCAGCGCGGGATGAAGTTTTTCCCGGAAGACGGACTCAAAGTAACCGTGCGCGGGTCGGTCAGCGTGTATGAAGCGCGCGGCGAGTATCAGATCTATGTGGAGTCGATCGAGCCGGCGGGGCGCGGGGCTCTGCAGTTGGCGTTTGAGCAACTGAAGAAGCGACTGGAGGCCGAGGGTCTTTTCGAAGCCAAGCGCAAAAAGCCGCTGCCGATGCTCCCTAGCCGCATTGGATTGATCACATCGCCGACGGGTGCCGCGGTGCGCGACGTCGTGCGTATATTGAAGCGGCGCTTCCACAATGTTCACCTGACGTTGTACCCCGTGCGCGTGCAGGGGGAAGGCTCGGTGGCAGAAATTGTGACGGCACTGGGTTACTTCAACAAGAAATTGCCCGTGGATGTGATTTTGCTGGTGAGGGGCGGCGGGTCGCTGGAAGATTTGTGGTCGTTCAATGAGGAAAGCGTCGCGAGGGCGATTGCGGGCTCCGCAATTCCCGTGATTTCCGGCGTGGGGCACGAGACGGATTTCACGATCGCCGATTTTGTTGCCGACATGCGGGCTTCGACGCCTTCGGCGGCGGCGGAACTGGTGGTGCAGACGCGGCGGGAGTTCGACAAGCACGTGATGGATATGCGCGCGCGGCTGGAAGGGTCGATGCGCTATCGGTTGCTCGAGCTTTCGCGGCGCGTGCACGCGCTTACGGCGCGCAGCGGCTTTCGCCGTCCGCAGGATTTGCTGCGGCAGCAGCGGCAGCGCGCGGACGAGTTTACTTCGCGGTT
>DATHOY010000260.1:0-11704 GCA_035484435.1 Vulcanimicrobiaceae bacterium
TTGTGAACGCCGCCGGCGCGGGTGTTGCCCGGGCAGAGATAACAACTCGGATCGTAGGCTGGTTCCTTCGTGGTTGGCAGTTGGGCTACTTCTCCTTGCCAGGGCCGGGTGGCGCGATGGGGCGAAACCAGTACCCATTCGTTGGTCAAGGGATTGAAGCGGCGATGAGGATCTTCGTTGAGTTTCAAAGTGTGGCCTCGCAGCATTCTACGATGAGCGGAGTTTTTCCGGCTGGGCTGAACTGGGTGGTCTGGGTTTATTCGGCGCCGTGGAAAACTAGCCTGACGTTCCCGGCGGGCGCGTGGCATAATCTTCGGCAACGTCTCCCAATCAGGTGCTTCCTATGCGTTCGGTGCTAACGGCTGTTCTCATTCTCTGCCTTTGTGTTCTGGGTGCGAGTTCGCCGTGCGAAGCGGCCGCTGGCGCGAAGTCCCTGCAAATTTATTTCGTCGACGTGGAAGGTGGACAAGCGACACTGGTGGTCACTCCGTCAGGTCAGTCGCTGCTGATCGACACGGGCTGGCCGGGATATGAGGGGCGCGATGCGGACCGGATTTTGGCCGCTGCACACCAGGCCGGCATCACGCAGCTCGATTACGTGCTGATTACCCACTATCACCGCGATCACGTGGGTGGCGTGCCGCAACTGGTGGATGGGATCAAGGTGGGGACGTTTCTTGATCATGGGCCGAATCTCGAAGACTCGGAAGTGACGCGCACCGATTACGCCGCCTACGAGAAGGCGATCGCCGGACACACCCATGTGGTGGTGAAGCCGGGATGGGAGCTTCCGATCAAAGGCCTGCAGATACAGGTCCTGGCTGCGGCGGGAGATCACATTACGCATCCCTTGCCGGGAGCGGGGGAAGCGAACTCGTACTGTGGCTCCGAGCCTGCGGCGGCGCCGGACAATACGGAGAACGCGCGTTCCGTGGGAGTTCTGATCACCTACGGGCACTTTCGTTTTCTCGATCTGGGCGATCTGACCAAGAAGAAGGAACTTGAAATTGCCTGCCCGAACAACTTGCTGGGTACGGTGGATCTTTTTCTGGTGACGCATCACGGGGCAGATCTGTCGAATCCGAAGGCGCTGGTGTGGGCGCTGCATCCGCGAGCGGCCGTGATTGATAACGGGCCGCGGAAGGGGTCGAGCCCGGCGGCATGGCAGATTGTGCACGATTCTCCCGGGCTGGAGGATTTGTGGCAACTACATTACGCGGAGGAATCGGATCGGGATCACAATGTCGCTGAGAACCGGATTGCCAACGTGAAGGAGAACTGCGAAGGAAAGTTCCTCAAAGTTGCGGCGGAAGCGGACGGGACGTTCACGGTAACGAATGGGCGGACCGGCGAACAGAAGGCTTACGGTAAGAAATAAAACTCAAGCTTGCGCATCGTCTGCGAGGCAGTTCGGTTGGAAAAGCTCAGGGCTTGAGACGCCTCTCGTCGGCGCGGGCTAGATGCCCGCGCGACAGCCAGCAAGATGCCGGCGCTACGACTACAATCCTCGTCCATGATCGTGATTGTGATGGGAGTGGTCGGGTCGGGAAAGACGACTGTGGGACGGTTGCTGGCTGAGCAACTGGGGTGGGGATTTGCGGACGCGGATGATTTTCATTCGGCGTCGAATGTGGAGAAGATTCGGAGAGGTATTGCGCTCGACGACGACGACCGGCGACCGTGGCTCGAGAGTCTTCGAGCGGCGATTAATGGGTGGATCGCGGAGAAGCGCAACTTTGTACTGGCTTGTTCCGCGCTGAAACGCAGCTACCGAAGGGAGCTTTCAGTTGTCCCGGATGTGCAGTTCGTGTATTTGAAGGGAAGTGCGGAACTGATTGCCCAGCGGCTGCGGTCCCGGCATGGACACTTCGCGGGGGAACAGATTCTGGCTAGCCAGTTTGCCGACCTGGAAGAGCCGGAGGATGCGGTGACCGTTGAAGTCGCGATGACGCCGCAGCAGATTGTCAGCGAGATTCGGGAAAAGCTGGGGTTGGCGTAGAATCCTCGCAACTGCCGAAGCTCTCTGACGAAGCCAGCAGTCCTAAGAATCCGGAACCTACTCTTGGAAACTGCTCCCGACCGCCTGGAATCCGCTGTAATTTCCCGACTGATGTGGCGGCTGATGCCGTTTCTTCTTCTGCTCTACATTGTTGCCTACCTGGACCGCATTAATATGGGTTTCGCCGTACTCCAGATGCGCGGGCAACTTGGCTTGAGCGAACGGGTGATAGGACGGGCCGGCGGGATGTTTTTTGCCGGATACTTCTTTTTTCAGCTTCCCAGCAATCTGGTGCTGGAGAAGTTCGGCGTACGGCGGTGGATTGCCGGGCTGATGGTGACCTGGGGAGTGGTTTCCTGCATGACGATGTTTGTCCGTGGGCCGGTCAGTTTCTACTCGATCCGCTTTCTGCTGGGTGCGGCCGAAGCCGGATTTTTCCCCGGGATGATCCTCTACCTGAAGCGATGGTTTCCTGCTAAAGCGCGGGCGCGCGCGGTTGCCTGGTTTATGTTGGCGAATCCCATCGCCGGCATTGTGGGCAGCCCGATCTCCGGAACGTTGCTCGGCCTTCGCGGTGCGGGACTTGCGGGATGGCAATGGATGTTCCTGATGGAGGGCGTTCCGGCTATTTTTTTTGGGGCGACCGTGCTTTGGGTATTGTCCGATCGCCCGCAGGATGCCACCTGGCTCAAGGGCGAGGAGCGAGGCTGGCTGCTGGAAAAACTCGCCGCCGAACAACAGGCGGAGTCGAGCCTCAAGCAAGGCGGCTTCTGGCAGGTTCTGATTGCGCCCAGAATCTGGATGCTTTCCGTTGTCTATTTTGGCGTTTCAACCGCCATGTACGGGATTACTTTGTGGCTGCCGAGTCTGATCCAGTCGATGTCGAGGCTGGGCGATTTTGAGACGAGTCTGGTCGCCGTTCTCCCGTTCCTGGTAACCACGCTTGCGATGGTGCTGGTTGGGACGAGCTCGGATCGCGCCGGAGAGCGGCGCTGGCACACGGCCATTCCGGCGTTTTGCGCAGCACTGGCGTTGGTCGCCGCTGCCTATGGAAAGGCTCCAGCGCTTGCGATTGCAGGAGTTGGAGTCGGGATGGCCGGCGCCGAGGCCATGGCGGCGCCATTTTGGGCAATGGCGACCTCGCGCATCGCCGGCCTTCCGGCAGCGGCGGGTATCGCGATGATTAACTCGCTGGCGAATCTGGGAGGGTATTTCGGGCCCGACATTATCGGAACGTTTCGAACGGCAAATGGCGGGTTTCGGGGAGGATTGCTGGCGATTGCGGCCACGCTGGCCGTCAGCGGTCTAGTGGCGTTGATCGTAGGGCGACCGACGAGCCGAGGATCGTTGGGAGCGTCTTAGGGTCTCATTGGTTGCTCTTTCCGGCTGCTCTTTCCGGCAGCCGGAAATGTCAAGCTTCGCTCGACCGGATAGCCTGGGGAAGGCCGTCGCCGCAAAAGCATTTCCCGGGAGAGCGAGGCACGCGAGGACGGGTTTTGCTTCGCTCCATCCCCTAAGTTGTTTACAATGAGAGTTTCGTCTAACTGTTAACAGGGGAGCCCCGTAGGGGACGAAACGCAGAAATTTGGAACCGACCAACCACAATTCTGGCGCAGGACCGACCGTCTACTGGCGGGTTGAGGGCAGCTTGCTCGATCTGACCGTGGTCGAGCCGGTGGCGTTTTTTACGTGGAACGCGCAGACATTCGCTGAGCGCTTCCGGCGGCGCGGGCTGATTTTTTTGATGGCCCTGCTGCGGCCGTTTCTTTATTCCACCAACCGCAAGTTTGCTACGCGCGTGGTGCATGCGGTGCTGCGGGGAGTCAGTCGCGATCGGCTCGATCTACTCGGCGAGGAATTCTTTCAATACAAGCTGAAGCCGCGTCTGAAAGAGCGAGGTGTGAGCAAGGTGCAGGAGTTGGTGCAGTCCGGGGCGGATGTGGTGCTGGTGAGCCAGGGGTTGGAGCACGTGATGCGGCCGCTGGCGCAGCATTTGGGGGTTAGGCGGATTGTGGCCAATCGCCTGGAGTTTCGCGATGGGATGGCGACCGGCCGGTTGCTCGAGCCGGTGATCCGGCCGCGGGGGGCGTTTGCAAAATTCCGGGAAGAGAATCCGGACGGGCGCAGGGCTCCGAAAACTCTGGCGCGGCAGCTGGATATTTCGGTGGAAGAGCTGCGGGCGGCGGTGATTCCGGCGGAGCGGCGGCCGACCGTACCGGAGCGGCCGATTGTGCATTTTGATGGTCAGCGGCAGGCTCAGGGATTTTCCGTTCGGCGGGCGTTCGCGGGCAAGCACCTGATGCTGATCGGGGTCACGGGATTCATCGGCAAGGTCTGGCTGGCGAACACGCTGCTGGAATTGCCGGACGTGAAGCGGATTTATTTGTTGATTCGGCGGCAGAAATCGAATCCGGCGGAGCGGCGCTTCGAGAAGATGGTGGAAGAATCGCCCGTATTTGATCCACTGTTTATGGTGCATGGGGACGGGCTTCCGGAATTTCTGCGGGAGAAGATCGAGGTCGTCGAAGGCGACGTTACTCGACCGGGGCTCGGATTGGAACCTGAGACGGCGCACCGACTGCAGAAGAATCTGGACTTGATTATCAACAGCTCGGGGTTGACGGATTTCAATCCCGACCTGCGGGATGCCCTGGCCACCAATACCGATGCAGCGGTGAATATTCTCGAGTTTGTGCGATCGGCGGATCATGCGGGGCTGCTGCATCTTTCCACTTGCTACGTGGCGGGTGAGCAGGATGGGCGGGTCAGCGAAAAGTTGACTCCGAACTACACTCCGCGCGGGTTGGCCGACTTTGATGCCGAACAGGAATGGCGATCGCTGCAGGAGTTGGTGAAGCGGGCCGAAGCGCAAGCCGAGAGCGACGAAGTTACGTCGGGCTTGCGCATGCAGGCGCAGTCGAAGGAACATGCGGCGAAAGACTTGCAGGGCGCGGCGCTCGAAAATCAGATTCGCAAGAACCGGGTGCGCTGGCTGAAGACTTATCTGACCGAGGCCGGGACCCGGCGGGCTAAGGAACTGGGCTGGCCCAATACTTATACGCTGACCAAAAGTCTGGCCGAGTCGCTGATTGTGAAACATGGCGCGGGGCTGCCGATTGCGGTGGTGCGTCCGGCGATTGTGGAGACCTCGGTTTCCAAGCCGTTTCTCGGGTGGAATGAGGGGATCAATACTTCGGCGTCGCTTTCGTATCTGCTGGGGACGTACTTCCGGCAGTTGCCGACGAACGAGAGCAAGCGGCTGGACATTATTCCCGTGGATGCGGTGTGCAGCGGAATGACGCTGATTGCGGCCGCGATTATGGAACGGCGGCATGATCCGCTCTACCAACTGGCGACTTCAGTGACTAACCCGTGCGATATGGGCCGGTCGATCGAGTTAACGTCGCTGGCCCACCGCAAGCATTACCGGGCGCAGGAAGGGCTGGAATCGTGGCTGCGGCTGCGGTTTGATGCGATTCCGGTTTCGAAGACGCGGTACAACCGGATGTCGGCGCCGGCGCAGAAGGCGATCGTGAAATCGATTCAACGGATTATGTCGCCGCTGCCGCTGAAGAAGGCGCCGCTGGTGAAGACGGAGAGAAGCTTGGAGCGGCTGGAGAAATTGATCGAGTTGTTTGAGCCTTTCATACTTCTGAACGAGCATGATTTCACGGCGGAAAATATCGAGAAGCTTTCGTTCGCGCTGGTGCCGGAAGAGCAGAAGATTTTCGCCTACGATACGCGCTCGCTTGATTGGTGGGAATACTGGATTAATATTCACATCCCGGCGCTGCGCCGCTGGACTTATCCCCTGATTGAAGGCAGGCCTCTGGAGGCGCGGCCGGCGCGCAGCTTTCGCCTCGCGCCCGCGAACGGAGACGCCTTGAAGACCGGGACCAACGGAGTCACGTGGCGATATTCCTGACCGGGTCGACCGGATACATCGGCGCACACGTTGCCGCCAACCTCCTGGAGCAGCATGGCGCTTCCTTGAACCTTCTGGTGCGGGCGCGCGATCCGCAGGAGGCGCAGTTGCGGTTGTGGCGTGCCTTGCAATTGCATCTGGAATTTCCGCGCTTCTACGAATTTCTGCAAACGAAGGTGCGGATCTTTTGCGGAGACCTGACTTCTCCGGGATTTGGTTTGGGGCGCGATGAATACGACCGGCTGGTGCACACCACGGATTCAGTGATCCACTGTGCGGCGTCGCTGAACCGCAAGTCGGAGAAGAGTTGTCTGAACGTGAACCTGCGGGGCACGCTTGAAGTGCTGACGCTGGCGCGGCATGCCGAGCATTATCACGGGCTGCGGCGGTTCAGCGAAGTCAGCACGGTCGCGGTGGCTGGGAAGCGAAGTAATGAAGTTGTGACCGAGGATCGGTCGATCGAGTGGGACCGGTCTGACTACGATCCGTACGCACGCACGAAGAAATTTTGCGAGCACATGACACGCGTACTGCTGCCGGATACTCCGAAGACGGTTTTCCGGCCGAGCATTGTGCTGGGCGACAGCCGGCACGCGGAGACCACGCAGTTCGACATGGTGAAGGCGTTCGTGTTTCTGGCTGGACTGCCAGCGCTGCCGTTTCGTCCTACGGACAAGATCGACATCGTAAATGTGGATTTTGTTGCCGATGCGATTGCTACTCTGCACCAAAAAGATCAGCCGCAGCACGACACTTATCATCTTTCGTCCGGGACTGGGTCGCAGACGTTCCGCGAACTGACGACTGCGCTAGCGGCGGCACAGCAGAAACGCGGCCCGGTGTTTCTTCCGTTTGCGGAGAAGCCGTTTTCCGGGTCGATTAATTTTCTTTCGAATCGTAAGGGAGAGATGGGTAAGGCAGCATCGCTGCTGAAAGTCTTTATGCCCTACCTGGTGTGGAACACGGTTTTCGACAACACGCGCGTGACGACGGAGATGAAACGCAAGCCAGTGCCGTTTTCCGAATACAGCTTTCCTTTGCTAAAGTTCAGTCGCGAAAATCACTTCGAATATACGTACAGACCCTGGCCCGCGGCGGCAGGAGGGACTGCCGCATGATGGACATGATTCTGGAGGCGTGGGTCAGCAGCAACATTGAGCGGGCGAAAGCGCGATGGGTGCTCGGAGGGGGACAGCCGTGGAGGGTAGGAGAAAAATTGCGATTGCTTTTCGCCGGATACAACGGCACGCGCAACATGGGCTCGGATGTAAGAGTCGACGAAATGCTTCGCCAGATCCGGCATATCCTGGGCGCGGAGCGGGTCGAGTTCAGCGTAATGAGCCAGAACTTCGAGTTCTCGAAGGGATACTTCGAGGGCACGAAGCAGGTGCATCTTCCTGATATTTTTCCGCCTTTTTTGTCAGATGAGGTGCCGCGGCATCATGGAGTGGTCGCTTGTGAAGGGTCGATGTTCAAGAGTAAGTTTGCCAACGCTCTGACCACCATGATGATCGGCTCGCTGGGCATCGCGGCGGTGCAGAACAAACTTTCCGTGGGATATGGAGCGGAAGCCGGGCACATGGATCCGCTGGTGGCCAAGATGTGCGGACGCTACTGCAAGAATTCGCTGGTGATTACGCGCAATGAAGAGTCGCGCACGGTATTGCGCGAGCTAGGCGTGCCGACGGAAATTGGGACGGACACTGCGTGGACGTTTGAGCCCCGATCCGCCGAGTACGGGCAGAGTGTTTTACGTCAGGTGGGGTGGGACGGCAAGACGCCGGTGCTGGTGGTTTGTCCGATCAATCCGTTTGAGTGGCCGGTGAAAGCGTCGGTGACCAAGGCGGCGCTGCACAGTTTGACGGGCGCTTACAAGAAGAGCCACTACCGCGGGCCGTACTTTCATAATTCAGGACCGGCGTCAGATCGTGCTTACGAGCATTATTGGACCTCGATTGCCAACGCGGTGGATGCGTTTCGCAAACAGAGGAATGTGTTCGTGATTCTGGCGGCGACGGAGCGGTTGGATGCGCGTCCGGCGAACCGCATCTCAGAAAAACTTGGTGGAGTGCCGGTTCTGACTTCGGACCAGTACAACATGTATGAGCTGGTGAGCATTCTGCGGGCTTGCCACATGATGGCGTCGTCGCGGTATCACGGCATTGTGACGTCGATGCCGGCGCTGGTGCCGTCGGCGGGCATCACCATGGATGAGCGTATTCGCAATCTGATGCGGGAGCGGGGCCACGAAGAGTTGCTGATGACGGTGGATGATCCGGATCTCGAGCCGAAATTGCTGGCGGCGCTGGAGACACTGGCCACGCAGGGAGAGCGCATTGCCGATGGCATTGCGCGGACCGTGGTGAAGAATCTGAAGGTAATGGCGCGGATGGGAGTCTTCTTCGAAGAGGAAGTGCAGCGGCGATATCCTGAGTTTCCGACCCGCACAGGCGAGTGGAGTTGGGAGGACTACTTGCCGCCGATGAACGCTTCTTTGCGGCAGTTGGTGGCGGCGTACAGCTGAATCGGGCCGCGGTTCCGAGACAAACTCATGTCATTTGTCGGAGACATCTTTTCGCAACTGAAAACGGCGGCGGAGACGAAAGTGCTGCTTGAAATCCGCGACGGCCAGGTCGCAGGTGTGACAGGCGGCGAGTTTCTGGAATTGATCCGCAGGGCGCGGACGTTTCTCGCGTCGAAGGGCCTGAAGAAAGGCGACCGCTGCGGACTGCTGGCGGCCAACAGCATCCGCTGGGTCGCGATCGATCTGGCGGCGATGGCTGAGGGGCTGATCGTGGTTCCACTCTATTTCCGTCAGGCCCCGGCGGAGTTGGTGGCGATGATCAAGGACAGTGCGCCCTCGTTGGTGTGTTGTGGCGACGCGACATTGCGTGATGGGATACAGCAGAGCTGGCCGTCGAACGGGCCGGTTGCACCTCCATATTTTCTTTTTGACGAGATTCTTGCCGGTGTCGATGGGGTCACTTTGAACCAGCCGCAGGTGCAGGATGCCGATCCGATAACTATTATCTACACTTCGGGCACGTCGGGTGAGGCCAAAGGCGTTGTGCTGACCGCGGCCAACGTAGGGTTTATGCTGGGCTGCACTTCGGCGCGGCTCGATTCGCTGATGGGCGGCCAGTCTGGGCAGGATCACATTTTTCATTACTTGCCGTTTAGCTTCTGCGCGTCGTGGATCGCCATGCTGACTTTTCTGTTGCGCGGAAGCCTGGTCACGCTGAATACCGATTTGACCAAGATTGCGAGCGACATGCCGGCGACGGCTCCGCACTATTTTCTGAATGTGCCGCAGTTGCTTGAGCGTATGCGCCGCGCGGTCGAGGAGCAGATCACGCAGAAGGGCGGACCGGTGCTGACGGCTTACTCACGAGCCAAGGCTGCGCGGGCGCGGCGGAAAGAAAGGCGGGCGCAAACTGGTGACGCCATCTGGCTGTGGCTGGCCAATGCCCTGGTATTTCCCGCGATCCGCAAGAAAATGGTCGGTGAGAATCTGAAGGCGCTAATTTGCGGATCGGCGCCGCTGACTCCCGAGACGCAGGATTATTTCGACATGCTGGGCATTCCTGTGCTGCAGGTTTATGGCCTGACGGAGACGACGGGGATTTGTACCATGGACGATCCGAACAATGTCGCGCCGGGACGCGTGGGGCCGGCGATTCCGGGCATTGAGATGCGGCTCGGCGAGAACGACGAGATCGTGGTGCGGGGACCGAATGTATTTCCCGGCTACTGGAATCGCCCGCAGCAGACGGCGGAAGCGTTGCGCGACGGATGGTTTCACACGGGTGACCAAGGGGAGATGGATGCGTCGGGAAACTGGCGCATCGTTGGTCGGATCAAGAATCTGATCGTCCTCGGATCGGGCCACAAGATTGCGCCGGAGGCGGTGGAAGAGGAACTTGCGCGCCATCTACCCGGCACGCAGCAGGTGGTTATCGTGGGCAACGGACGCGGATATCTTTCGGCGATCGTTACGGGGAACGTGACCGGCGAGCAGGTACAGGCGGCGCTGGATACGGTGAATCCGCAGTTGCCGCACTACAAGCAGGTGCGGGCATTTTGCCTGCGGCCAGAGCCGTTCTCTATCGAGAACGGGACGATTACGGCCAACGGCAAACTGAAGCGAGATGCGATTGCGGCAGGCATGAAGACTGAGATTGAAGAGATGTACGGGGTAAAGCAGGCGGTCTAGTTCCAGGGTGCTTGCGAAGGGGAACGCATTGGGCGTGAGGGAATTCAAAGGGCAAGCGCTGTCGTGGCAGGTTGAGGGCGGGGTCATCGAACTGGCGCTGCACCGTGATCCCTGCAATGAACTGGGCTCGCTGTCCCTCGGTGAACTGGAGCAGTTCGCGTCCGCTCTGGACGAACTAGAAAAAGAAGCGCATGCGCTCATCGTTTACAGCGAGTTGAAGTCCGGTTTCTGCGCGGGGGCTGATCTGCGCGAGCTTTACGAGCAGTCGCACGCGATGGAAAAATTACAGGCTGCGCAGGGCGTACGCGATTTTCTGGAGCGCATTCACCGGGTCTTGAATCGCATTGATGCGGCGCCGTTGACGACAATTGCCGCGGTGCATGGCGTGACGTTTGGAGGAGGGTTTGAGCTGGCGCTGGTCTGCGACTTGATGATCGCGGATAGGATGGCGCGCTTTTGTTTTCCGGAACTGAGGCTGGGGCTGATTCCCGGATTCGGTGGAATCCCTCGTCTGAAGCGGGATTTGGGCAACGCTGTGGTGCGCGACCTGCTGCTGACGGGTCGCAGTTTTAACGCTACCAAAGCTCAACAGATCGGACTGGCGAGCCAGGTCGTGGGGGAAGGCGAGGCTTTGCGCGCGGCACGGGCAACCGCAGCGCAGATTGGAAAGTTTGACCGGGAGACGGCGGTCGCGGCGAAGCGGTTCATCAAGCCGATTCCTGCCGAGGAGTTGCGAAAGGAAATCGACATCTTCTGCGACTTGTTTTCGCGGCCGGCAGTGCAAGCGGGATTGAAGAAGTTTGTCGAGAGCGCCGACGCGCAGCCATATCTACCGTAGTCGAGAGTGGATTAGAATAAACGCCTATGGAAACAGCCGAAAAGACGCTCGACGAGATACTCACGCTGGCCGCGGCGCACTTCAAAGTGCCGCGTGCGTCGCTCTCTCCGGACGAAGATTTCTTCAAGGCGCTCGGCATCGACAGCCTGCAGACGCTCGACCTACTCACGAAACTGGAAAATCATTTCCGGGTGGAACTGCCGGATTATGAACTGCAGGGCGTAACCGACTTTCGAACGCTCGCGGCGAAGATCCAGGCGCGGCTGTAGACAAGGACTTTCTCATTGTTGATTGCTGATTTTTGATTGTTGATGGACGGGCAACGTCGCGGGTGACCTCCCGGTCGTTGGGTCAACACTCTACAATCAGCAATCAGCAATTTTTTATGCTCGATCTCCGCCAATATACGTGTCTGGGCGCGGCGCTGCGCGACGCGCTTGACCGCTTTGCGCCTGAGGTTTGTCTGATCGAGGCGGATCGCGATCGGGAGAAGGTCCGGCTGACGTATTCCGATTTCAAGGAGATTGCGCTGCCGCTGGCGCGCGCCCTTGAAGACGCCGATTACGATGCGGGCGACCGGGCGGCCATCATTATGACGAATCAGTCGAAGTGGCTGATTTCGGCCTACGCGATTTTTTATTGCGGCGGCGTGCTGGTACCGCTGGACTACAAATTGACGGCGGCGGAGCATCTGCAGTTGCTCGCGCATTCCAAGGCCAAGGTGCTGAT
>DATHOY010000261.1:0-6448 GCA_035484435.1 Vulcanimicrobiaceae bacterium
ACGGCAAGAAACGCAAAAACAATCATCAACCACAGAATTCCCAGCAAAGCATCGGTCGCGGTGTTGTACATCGCCAGGCTCCACAGCCCCGTTGTCATCTGCGCCTGCAGCGCCTCCGCGTTATAAGCGGGCGTGTTCACATAATCTTTCAGCATGTGAATTCGCGCGCCGCCCGAAACGCCCGCCAGCAGAATCGCGATTTGCAGGTATTTTGCAGTCGCGTGGCTTACGTTCTCGGCCAGATACTTGGCCAGGACGTTCTGCGTCATTCGCCGGAATATAAAGGAAATGCCGAAGGCTAAACCGAAGGCAAGGATCACCGATACAGCAAAAAGAAGCACAAACATTGGCCCAATCCCCCCAAGTCTGGATGCAAAGCAGCACAAGTATGGGATAAGTCACCCGCACGAGGATAGAACACATTTCCGAGCATGTAGCTAAAGCGCAAAGGTTTCGATTTTCGCACCAGGCTGGAGGAATTGTTCTGCGTTAGAATTGGCTGTCCATGTTTTCGCTTCCCCCGATCACCCTACGCCTCCGTGGCTGGAAACTGATTGACCGCGTCGCGGTCGCATTCCTCCTTTTATGTTCCGTCGCATTGGGCGCCGCGGCTGGCTTGTTGTTTGTTTACGAAAGCGACTTGCCGGAAATCCGCGCGCTCGAAACCTACCGCCCCAACGTGGTCACCGAAATTTATGCCGACGACGGCCAGCTTGTCGGCAGCTTCGCCCTGCAGCGCCGCATCCTGATGACCTGGGAGCAGGTCCCCAAGGTGCTCTACAACGCGGTAACCGCCATCGAAGACCAGCACTTCGAGGATCACTGGGGCGTGGACTTCCCCCGCGTGGCCGGCGCCGCCTATCGCAACATCCTGAAGCACCGCAAAGCCGAAGGCGCCAGCACCATCACCATGCAACTCGCCGGCAACTTGTTCCTCGACCGCAGCGACCGCAGCTTCCGCCGCAAAGCGCAGGAGATGTTGCTCGGCCTGCAGATCGAGCGCCGCTACACCAAGCCGCAAATCTTCACCATGTACGCGAATCAGGTCTACCTCGCCCACGGCAACTACGGTTTCGCCGCCGCCGCGCAATTCTATTTCGGCAAAAACGTTACCGACCTGAATCTTCAGCAAGCCGCACTCCTCGCCGGAATGATTCGCGGCCCCATCTACTCTCCGCTCACGGATCCCGCCCGCGCCCTGGCCCGCCGCAATCTGGTAATCCACCAGATGATGGAAGAAGGAAAAATCACCCCGGCCGAAGAAGAAGCCGCCAAGAAAACCCGTCTCGGCCTGCACGTCCAGTATCCGCGAAACGATCTCGCACCCTACTTCTTCGAAGACATTCGCAAATATCTCGAATCCACCTATGGCACCGAAGCAGTGCATGAACGCGGCTTGCGCGTATACACCACGTTGAATATCCAGATGCAAAAGGCCGCCAACCTATCCATTCGCGACGGCTTACACCTTTACGACCGCCGCCATGGCTGGCGCGACAAATTACCCAACGTTCTGAAAGACAATCTCGGAAAGCTGGACACCTACGAAGATGACGACTGGCGCCACGCCATCGAAAAAGGAAGTTACGTCACCGGCCTGGTGATGGCCGTCGACGACAAGAGCGCCACCATTAAAATCGGCACCTATCGCGCGATTCTCTCCGCTCTCGATATCGCCTGGACCGGCCACAAGCGCGTCAACGAAATTCTGTCTGTTGGTGACCTAGCGCAATTTTCCATCCAGGAGCTTCGCGAAACCACCGCCCACGTCCAGTTGGAGCAGCAACCCGCTCCCCAGGCCGCCATGATCGCCATCGACAACGGCACTGGCGAAATCAAGGCCATGGTCGGCGGCTACAGCTTTGAAGACTCCAAATTCAACCGCGTGACGCAAGCCGTTCGCCAGGTTGGTAGCTCGTTCAAGCCGTACGTCTACACGGCTGCCATCGAAAAAGGTTTCTCGCCCTTCGACACCATCGTCGATTTGCCATTTACAACCATCAGCGGCGGGCAAACCTATTCGCCGCACAACTACGACGAAAAATTTGAAGGCACGATCACTTTGCGGCGCGCGCTTGCCGGTTCGCGCAACGTCCCCGCGGTGAAACTCGCCGAAAAAGTGGGCATCTCCAACATCGTGGACATGGCCAAGCGCTTCGGCATCACCACGCCGCTGCCGCCTTATCTGCCGCTGGCCCTCGGCGCCGCCGACATGCGCTTGATAGAGCACGTTTCCGCCTTCACCGTCTTCCCGAACGAAGGCATCCGCATTGACCCGCACATGATTCGCCGTGTTACCAGCTACGATGGCGCGCTGCTCGAGGAAGCGCATCCCGAAGTGCACGACGTCGTTTCTCCTGACGTGGCGCACACCATGACCGCCATGCTCGAAGAGGTCGTGCAGTTCGGCACCGCGATGAAAGCAAAATCGCTGGGGCGTCCCGCAGCAGGCAAAACGGGCACCACGCAGGATTTCACAGATGCCTGGTTTATGGGATTCACCCCACAGCTTACCGCCGGTGTCTGGGTAGGCTACGACGACAAGCAGATTTCCCTGGGCAAGCGCGAATCCGGCGCACTCGCCGCGCTGCCCATCTGGATGGAGTTCATGGAAAAAGCCATGGCCGGTACGCCAGCTCTGAATTTCCCGAACGTAGTTACGTTGGAAGAGCAAGCCGAAGAACATCACGTCCGCACCGACGTGCCCGACACCGCCCCCGAAGAAGAAGTCCCCGCGCCGCGGGCAAAGCCCGTGACCGCGCCTGCCCCCGCGATAACGCCGCCTGCACTGCCGCCTCCTGCACGCTAAAATTCAAAGTCTCTGCTTTGTTTGTCGAAACGGGTCCCAACCAGCCGCCGCGAGTTTTTCCGGCATTCCGTTCTTGCCAATGATTCGCACACCCCGCCCGGCGGTAATTTCCCCGATTTTTGTTAATCGCAACCCGCGGAATTTTGCCGGTAGCAGCGAAGCCCGCGCAGGGGAAACGCTGAACAATAATTCGTAGTCGTCGCCGCCATGCAGCGCCAGCTGCCGGGCGGACTGCCGATCCATTCCGAGCAGTGCCGGAAGCCTGTCCGGATCGACCAGCGCGCCAACGCCGCTCGCGGCACACAACCTGGGCAAGTCCGTGGACAATCCATCGGAGAGATCCATCATCGCGGTGGCCAATCTTTTCTCAGCCAGCCAGCGCCCTAGCTCCACCCTCGGTTCCGGATACAGATGTTTCCGCATGCTGGCATTCTGAGGATTCGCGCGACCCGCGCTTTTTCTCAAAAGGCGCAATCCATGTTCCGCTCCGCCCAGCGTCCCGCTCACATACAGCCGATCGCCCGGGTGCGCTCCCGATCGCAAAATCTCCTGGCCTCCACGAATTTCCCCGATCACGGTAATGCTGATCAGAGTGCGTACGCCCCGGGTTGTGTCGCCACCAGCCAGCATGCAATCAAGCGATTTTGCCGCACGGCGCAACCCTCCAAGAAAGCCTTTGAGCCATTTTGCTGTCGCGGAGCCGGGAAGGGCGAGGTTCAGCAAAAAGCACCGCGGTGTCCCGCCCATTGCCGCGATGTCGCTCGCCGCGCGCGCCAGGCATTTCCAGCCCACGCTGTCGGGCGGGTGCTTCTCGCGCAGAAAATGGGAACCTTCCAGGAACCAGTCGCTCGTCAGGACGGCCAGATAACCAGGCTTCGGCTTCCACAGCGCGGCATCATCGCCGATTCCGAGGCGCAGCTTCCGCCCGCGGTTAGGCAGAAAATGCCGCGCGATCTCCTTCACCAAAGCGTCTTCATCATGTAAGTCGTTCATAACTACAGCGCCATCCCGGCAAACCCTGTCCTTTCGGACAGGGGGCAGCTCCACAGGCACTGTACCAAAAAAAGAAAATACAGGGTTGACCCGGCAGTCTACAAAAACTAATATGCAGAGAGTCGCGGACCGAAACTCACGGTTCCGAGCGTTCGAAGTTCTCGTAGTGGTTGCGGCGACAGGGAATAAACGCCGCGTTATTATAGAGAAACAGGCATAGGCCTGAGGGGCCCAGCGTGATCAGCAGCAAGAACTACACATTTTATATTGCATCCACGCCCGGCAAGATGAGAAAACTCATCGTGCCTGCCTACGTGCTGCATGGTCTTGCGGCTCTTGCCCTCATCGGCAGCATCACTGTAATAGCAGCTGTCGGCTCTTACAGCCGCATGCTCTGGAAAGTGGGCAACTACAACGCGGTCCGCCAGGAGCGCGACGTTTGGAAGAAACAAGTTCGCGAATTGCAGAGCACGGTAAAGGACACCAACCAGCGCCTGGATGCTGTGCAATCCCTCGCCACCGACGTGGCCATGACTTTCGGCGTGATGAAATATCACCCCGCGGCGTTCGAACAGACGGACTCACCCTCAACGCCTGAAGATGTTTTCGATCGTTCCGTCGAGCAATTCACTTTCTTAAAGCGCAATGCCACGGCAATCGCTGTCTCTTCCGGCGGCCTGCGCATGATGCCTTCGATGGCCTTTGCCGACTCAAACTACACACCTTCCGTCTGGCCGGTTCTGGGCCACATCACGGACAGTTTTGGAGAACGCCTCGACCCGTTCTCGGGTGAAGGCGCATTCCACACCGGTGTCGACGTTGGCGCGGACTACGGCGCTGCCGTACACGCCACCGCGGATGGCGTCGTTCTCGACGTTGGTCAGCACTCCGGTTATGGCCGCGTCGTCATCCTCGATCATGGTTTTGGCATCACCACCTGGTATGCGCATCTTTCGGCCTATGCAGTCGTCGCCGGCACCCGCATTAAGCGCGGCGAAGTCCTCGGCTACACCGGCATCAGCGGCCGCTCCACCGGCCCCCACGTTCACTACGAAGTCCGCGTGAACAACGCGCCCGTGAATCCGTGGCGCTACATGCGCAGCAATCCCTCCGCCGATTAATTCAGCGTTTTTCCACACACTCAGGATTTGATTGCGAAGCGCATTCTCCCGCTTCAGCGACGCTTCCGCAAAGGCGCTGGGGTTGGTGGTGTTTCGGGTGGGTCCGCCGCAGCCGAAGAATTCTTTGCAGATTCCAACAGCGCCGGCGTAATCGCGAAAATCAGCCTGACAGATTTGGACGTTCCCCGGTCCAGCTTTTGCACTTCCGCCGACTTCAGCAATCCCGCATAAGCATCGCGCAATTTTGGGTCGAGCTGCTTACGCGACTTCGGATCATCCAGTCCTGCTTGCGCCAGGATCAGCAGGCCGCTGAACATATCGTTCAATTGCCGCACAACCGTATCGTTCGAAGTCTCCCCATCGGCCACAACGCGCAACTGGTCGCCTTCAGGCTTTGCCCCCACGGAAATCCACTGCAATTGGCCCAGCAGAGTAGCCAGTTGCGGCGAACGATATCCCCCGGGCGTGCGTTGCGACAACTCCGAGATCAGTTGCGAGTCCTGCCGCATTACCGCGAACAGCGGCGTCCCGGCCATCCGCAGGAAATGCTCGCGCCACTCCTCGGAGTTCGTCGACTTCCCGGAAGCCTGAAAAAAGCAGGAAGCATCATTGCAGACAGCCACCTGATCATCCCTCAGAAAAGTGAAATACGCCGTGCGCGGCGGATTGCTCAGGCTGACCGCATAAATCGTTTTTCCATTCGCTGTCTTCAATGTCCCGGAATGCGTGCTGTACGCTTCTATCTTCTTCCGGTCGAATCGCCCTTCGGCCACCGCCATCGTCTTCGGGCCCTGCGCCGATCCGCTGAACGAAATTCCCACGCGATCAAGGTCCCGCTCGTAATCAAACCCGGTGGCCTGCACGAATTTTCCATACTCCTCTTCCGTCTGCGGCCGCGGCGCCCACGAGAGAATCTGTGAAAGGAACGCCGAGGCGCGCAGTTCCTGGAAATCGATATAGAACACGGAAGTGGAATCTGCTGGCAGATGGGAAAGCAGTTCTTCGCGCACGGCTTGTGGGTCGTGTTCTCGTGAATGAAAATACAGCCAACCGAATACGAACACGGCACCCAGGATTAGGAGTCCTGCGACCAGTTTTTTGCGATTTGGCATGTTTCTCTATCGCCGCGACATTGGGATTGGACAACTGCGGTATTCTCGCATCACCGGGCGTTTCTCCCGAAGAAAATGAGGGTGCAAAGTGCCCTCAAGGCAGGCCGACATCTGATGCTGTGGATTCCTTCCGGCTGAAAGTTCTCCGTTTCCATTTTAAGGCATTGAAAACAAGAGGGTTGATGCAAGGAGAGGGTTTAGCGCTAAGTCCCCTTTTTTCCACAGATTTACGGGGCCCCCTGCAAGCGAATCCCCATTCCCACCACTTGCATGCCGTGTGCCTAATCTGCTATTCTTGTGCGGTTTGAGCAGTGCTGGCGTAGCTCAGCTGGTAGAGCATCTGATTTGTAATCAGAGGGTCGGGGGTTCAAATCCCTCCGCCAGCTCCACCAGATGTTAGCAAGGGGAGCGAG
>DATHOY010000262.1:0-10062 GCA_035484435.1 Vulcanimicrobiaceae bacterium
TGGATTGCTTTTGCATGGGTCGGGATTCTGGTGACGATTCTTCGCAACAACTGGAATGGATAAGACGAGCAGACCAACCGTAAGCCAGACAAATCGATGAAGACTGATTTTCACAAGAACCTCCGCGTGATCGGGCATAGCTGGGTGTAGCAAAGTAAATTTTACAAAAGCTGCTTGCGAAAACATTCTCATTCAAAAACTACGTGAGGTGGAGTTTGCGGGTGGTTAGGGTGTCGATGCGTTTTAGGTTGGGGAGGAAGCCTATGCCGGGGGTTGTGGGGACGGTGATGGTGCCTTGCGGGGTGACGGTTACTTCGGGGGTGATGATGTCTTTTTCCCAGTAGCGGGCGCTGGCGGAGACGTCGCCGGGGAGGGAGAAGTTTTGTTGGGTGGACATGGCGATGTTGTGTGCGCGGCCTACTCCGGATTCGAGCATGCCGCCGCACCAGACGGGAATGGAATTCTTGGCGCAGAGATCGTGGATGCGTTTTGCCTGGAGGTGGCCGCCGACGCGGCCCAGCTTGATGTTGATGATTTTGCAGGCGCCGAGGGAGATGGCGGCTTCGGCTTGTTCGTAGGTGTGGATGCATTCGTCGAGGCAGATGGGGGTTTGCAGATTTTTCTGGATGGCGACGTGGCCGAAGAGGTCGTCCCAGCCGAGAGGCTGCTCGATCATCATTAGATAGAAGGCGTCCAGTTGCTGGAGGAGTTCGAGATCTTCGGCTCGGTAGGCGGAGTTGGCGTCGACGGAAAGTTTGATGCGCGGGTAGAGATTGCGAATGTGCTGGACGGTGACCAGATCTTTGCCCGGCTTGATTTTTAATTTGATGCGCTGGTAGCCGGCGTCGAGTTCTTTTTTTACTGCGGCGGTGAGTTCTTCGACTGTTTCCTTGATGCCGATGGAGACGCCGCAGGGAATTTCTTCGCGGGTGCCACCGAGTAATTTCCAGAGCGGAAGATTTTTCAGTTTGGCTTCGGCGTCCCACGCGGCGGTTTCGAGCGTGGCCTTGGCCATGGTGTGACCGCGGACATGTTCGAGGAGCGGCCAGACGTCGGCTGAGGAGTTGATGTGCTTCCCTTTCAGCATGGGCCAGAGATAGCGGGTGAGGATGTGCCAGCAGGTTTCGGTGTCTTCGGGAGAGTAGAAGGGATTTTCGCCGGCGGTGCATTCGCCCCATCCGGTGGCGTTGTCAAGATTTAATTCGGCCAAGAGGATGCGGCGTTCGGTGACGCGATCCATAGAGGTTTCGAAGGGGGCGAGGAGTTTGAGGTGGATTTCGCGGAGAGTGAGCGAGCGAATTTGCATTAGGGAATCATTATGACGCAGACGAGTGGGGGACGGGGTGGGAATTTTTGGGGAGAACGGATGGCAGAGTTCAGATAGCAGGGAGGGAAGAAACTACCGGGTATCGAGCCGGTGCACGAAATTTGTTGGTTGCCTTGGTCCCTCCACTGCGCGGCCCGACGCGCTAAAAGGCAGCGCGAGAGAAAAAATCGGGCCGCTCCGGTCGGGATGACAGAGAGGAGAAACCCAAGAGGTCAGAGAAGAAAAGGCAAGAACACAGGCTGAAGCCTGTGCTGCTTGGAGGTTAGAAGTCGGACCAGGGTTGGAGGAGGTAGTTGGCGCCAGTGGAGGTGAAGCGGAGGGAGGTGGCGGCGTAGTGCTTGGAGAACCAGGATTGGAATTCGCAGCGGATTTTCGCTTGGACCGAAGCGTTTGTGGATTCGGCGGGATCGAGCTTGGGGATGTGGATGACAGCGGGGGCTTCGGTGGGATCGGGGGCGAGGCCGTTGATGGCGGCGATTACGCGCTTGGAGTCGAGGTGCCATTCGGCGAGGAGGCGGTCGGTGGGGAGATTGCGGTGGAGGGGACTGGTAGTAACGCCGTAGAAGTCGGGGATGTAGGTGCGGACGAAGGCGCCGAGACGATTGAGGTTGAAGTGGGCGTTGCGGGTTTCGAGCGGGTCGAAGGTCCATTCGATCAGGCGAATGTCGCGGGAGAGGGCCTCTTCGCGCTGGAAGAGTTTGAGGGCGCGGCCGATTTTACGGTCACGGTATTCGGGGAGGACGCCGGTCATGTGGGAGTGGAGGTACGGAATTTTTTCGCGAATGCCGACGAGGGCCATGGTGAAGCCGACCATGATGGGGCCGTCGAAGGCGCCGAGGACCTGGCCGCCGGTTTGGTTGGCGACGACGAAGGTGGTGTAGGGTTCGGTTTCGAGGTCGGATTCACCCCAGACTTGTTTTTGGATTTCGACGCAGCGGTGGAAGTCGGGGAGGGTGGTGCATTTTTTGATTTGAATTTGGGAGGTCATGAGGAGGTCGACAGCCGACAGTCTACAGCTGGCAGCTTCGGAAAAGAGAAAAGATAACGCAGAGGCGCTGAGTTCGCAGAGTAGCGCAGAGGAAGAGACGAAGAAAAGTTCTCCACTGAGGGCCTTGAGTACATAGGGGAGGAAACCCCAAGAGGGCAGCGAGGAATCGCTGTGCGACATGCGGCAAGAGTAGTGAGGGTGCGAAGACCCGCACCCTCAAAACCGGAGGGTGCGGCACCCAAGTCCATCGGGAAGCTATAGAAGATCATTTTGCGGAAGCCTCGGCGAGTTCGGCTTGTTTGGATTGGTCCCAGAGGGATTCCAGTTGGGGGCGGGGGATTTCAGAGAGGGTGGTTCCCTGTTCGCGGGCGATTTTTTCCATTTGGTGGAAGCGGCGAGTGAATTTGGCGCTGGCTTTGTGGAGCGCGATCTCGGGATCGACGTTGAGGAAGCGGGAGAGATTGACGGCTACGAAGAGGATGTCGCCTAGTTCGCCTTCGATGCGGGCGTCGGGTTCTTTTTTGTGAAGGACTTCGCGGAGTTCGACGGATTCTTCGTTGAGTTTATCGAAGATGCCTTCGACGTTGGCCCAGTCGAAGCCGATGCGGGCGGCTTTGCGGGTTAGTTGGAAGGCTTCGAGGAGAGCGGGGATGGTGTGGGGGACGCCGTCGAGGAGGGACCCGCCTTCGCTGTCGCTATGGCGGGCAGGCCCGCTTTGCGCTTGCCGGCTGGAAGCCGGCGCTACATTTGAGTTCGAAGAGGGCCGGGCGAGCCCGGCCCCTACAAAGGCGTCAGAATTTTTGGTTTGGCGCTCTTGCTTTTTGAGGAGCTCCCAGTTGCGGAGGACTTGGGCGGAGGTTTTGGCTTTGACGTTTCCGAAGACGTGGGGGTGGCGGCGAATCATTTTGTCGTGAATTTCCCGGATGACGTCGTTGATGGAGAAACGGCGAGTTTCGGCGGCTATCTGGGCGTGGAAGAGAACCTGGAGGAGGAGGTCGCCTAGTTCTTCGGCGAATTTGGAATCGTCGCGGGAATCGAGAGCGTCGAGGACTTCGTAGGCTTCTTCGATGAGATAGGTGCGGAGCGTGGAGTGGGTTTGTTCGCGGTCCCAAGGGCAGCCGCCGGGGGCGCGAAGGCGGGCCATTACCGCGGCGAGTTTGGCGAAGGCGGGGCCGGGATTTTGGGGGCGCGGAGATTTTTTAGCGCGGCGTGGTTTGGATTTTGAGTTTTTGTGGAGGCGAGAGGTTTTTTTTGGAGGCATGCGCGCGTTTTTTCCTGGAGAAATAACTGTAGGACGAGAGGCGGGGTTTTACAAGCGGGACCAGGATGAGGAAAAGAAAAAGATTTCACACAGAGGACACAGAGATCGAGCGCAGCGCGGACGCAGAGGACACGGAGATTTTGTCGGCAAGAAGATCCGGCCCGCGCCTTGCGATGAGTCGCAGAGCGCGAGCCTGATAAGAGAGTTGGAGCGCAGAGGCTAGAGAGAGTTTAGGAAGGCGATGAGGTCGGCCTTTTCTTCGTCGGTCAGGTTCATTTGGAAACGTTGGTTGTAGAAGTTCAGAAGCTGGTCGAGATTTTGCGCGGCGCCGTTGTGGAAGTAGGGAGCGCGCGCGGCCAAGCCTCGCAGGATGGGACCTTTGATGCGATTGACGTCGCTGCAGAGGCCGGTGATGAGCGCTTTGCCGGGATCGGTCGTGTAGATGACGTAGGGCTCCGTGGATGGTGATGTGGCGAAGGGATTGGGGCAGCCGTTGATCTGGTAGACAGGGAGATCGGGAAAGTCGAGTTGGGAAACACCGGCGGCGATGAGCGGATCAGATTCGTAGGCTGGGTTGTGGCCGGTGCCGATGTCGAGCGGAAGCGGGAATGAGTGATTGCCGACGTTTGGCGTGTCGTGGCAAGTGGTGCAGTTGCCGGTGAACGGCGCGACGGGAGTTGCGCCAAGAGCGGAATTGTCGTTGAGGCCGCGGACGCTGGAGATGGTGAGGGGACGAGTGTTGAAGAGGACTTCGCCGGCGGCGATGCGTTTGCGCATGGCGTCATCGAAATTGCGGAACGCTGGAAAAGTTGATGACGGGTTGGCCCAAGATTGGAAAAGGGTGAAGGTGGCGGAGGGGTTGAAGGGCAGGCCGCTGGGATCGTGGCCAAGGGAATCGTTGGTGCCGGGATGGTAGGCCTGCTGGGAGAGGTTATAAGCGCCGCCGCCCGCACCATAGCCAGAGAGCAGCCCGGCGGAGTCAAGGCGCAGGCACTTGACGCCCTGCAAAAATTGAAGGAAATGAGCAAGAAAAGCTCGTTGGATGCTGCCCCGATGGCTTGGGCGCACCTGGAAATCGGACACCGCGAGGAAGGGCTGAAATGGCTGGAGAAGGCCTATGAGCAGCGGTCCAACTCAATGACAGCGTTGAAAGTTGATCCAACGTACGACTCGTTGCGGAAGGATGCGAGGTTTCAGGAATTGTTGCGGCGAGTGGGATTGGGAGAATAGCCGGAAGTGACGAAGGGGTCCCGGTAAGTAGGCTGCTCCCTTCCCGTGATAAACTGGGAGCGATTTCCACACAGAAAGAACTGAGGAAGAGGAAGAACACCGTGTCTGAACACAAGCAGGATGAGGGATTCAAGGTGATTGACCGGCGGCCGTTTACGGCCGAGGGCGAGATGCGCAAGGAAGTGGTGGAAGAGCAGGAGCGCGAGGCTCGGCGGGAAGAAGTGAAGGAACAGGCCGTGGCGCAAGCGGCGGCGGATGCGAAGACGGCGGCGGCTCCTCCGGCGGAGACGCCGAAAAAGGTGCCGGCGTTTGAGAACCTGGTGCGGATGATCGGGAGCAACGCGGCGATGGTGCTGGGGGCGTATGCCGATCCGCGGACGGGCGAGCCGGTGATTGATCCTGAGGCGGCGCGGGAGTTGATCGACATGCTGGACGCGCTGCAGGTGAAGACGAAGGGAAACCTGGCGCCGGAAGAGGATTCGATGCTGCTGGATTTGCTGGGGAAGTTGAAGATGACGTATTTGGAAATCAACAAGGCGATGGCGGCGCAGATGGCGCAGGCGCAGGGGGCGTTGAAGGGGGAGAGGAAGAAGTAATTCGAAAATAGAAAATGGAAATTGGGAAGAAATCCCAAGTGCTGATAGGGCGCTTGGGATTTTTTGTTTTTGGGAAGAGCGGAGAAAGAAAGAATCAGGAATGAAGGATAACGCAGAGACGCAGAGTACGCAGAGGGTCGCCGAGAAGAAAGAAAACCCAAGAGGGCGGAGCGAGCTCCGCCCCTACAATGGTGGGTGGGGGTGTGGGACAATTGCGGCTTGGCGGAGACGAAGATGAGTAGCGAGCGGTTGCGGGTGACGGTGCTGGGGTCGGGGACGTCGATGGGCGTGCCGACGCTGGGGTGTCATTGCGCGGTGTGCGAGTCGGCGGATGCGCATGACAAGAGGTTGCGGCCTTCGCTGCTGCTTTCGCGGGGCGAGCA
This sequence comes from Vulcanimicrobiaceae bacterium, assembly GCA_035484435.1. Lineage (GTDB taxonomy): Bacteria > Acidobacteriota > Terriglobia > Acidiferrales > UBA7541 > Acidiferrum. The sequence goes on from DATHOY010000262.1 coordinate 5,786, forward strand.
GAATGTGGTGATTGATACAACGCCGGATTTCCGAACGCAGGCTTTGCGGGCGGGAATCGACCGGTTGGACGCGGTGATTCTGACGCATGGGCACGCGGATCACATTCTGGGCTTCGACGATTTGCGGCCGTACAACTTCCGGCAGCGGGCGGCGATGCCGGTGTACGGGAATGAAGAGACATTCCGGATTGTGCGGCGAACGTTTGCTTATGCGTTTGACGAGAAGCCGACGTTGAGCAGCATTCCGAGCGTGAAGCTACATGTGGTGAAAGGGCCATTTGAATTGATGGGTGTGCGATTTGTGCCGGTGCCGCTGGTGCATGGAGAAATGGAGGTGCTGGGATACCGGTTTGGGCGGGCGGCGTACCTGACGGACTTCAGTAAATTGCCAGAGGCGAGCGCGGCGCTGCTGGAGGGGCTGGACGATTTGATATTGGATGCGCTGCGGGATGTGCCGCATCCGATGCATATGACGGTGGAGCAGTCGTTGGCGCTGATTGATCGATTGAAGCCGAAGCGGGCTTGGTTCACGCATATTGCGCATGATTTGGCGCACGCGGCTACGAATGAAAGGTTGCGGAAGGCGGGGTATCCACAGGTGCAGTTGGCGTATGACGGGCTGACGTTTGAGGTTGACGAAGAAGTGGCGAGTGGCGAGTGGCGAGTGGCGAGCGAAAGACAACCTACCGGTAAAGGATTGCGGGTATTCAAATCGGTGACTGATTGGAGATTCGCGTATGGAGAGGAAGAGGCGAGAGGGGACTTAACGCAGAGTTCGCTGAGGAAGCGCGCAGAGTTCGCTGAGAAGAGCGGGTCCGCCTTCGCCGCGAAGAGCGCGGCTTCGGCGGATGGACGCGGAAGCGTGATTGCGATTGGGAATTTTGACGGGATACATTTGGGGCACCAGAGGCTGCTGCAGCATTGCATTGGGTTGGGGAAGGAGAGCGGGGCGGTGGCGACGGCGCTGACGTTTGAGCCGCTGCCCCAGAAGGTGCTGCGGCCGGAGTCGGCGCCGCTTCGAATTTCGACGAACGAGCAAAGGTTGGAATGGTTCGCGGCGCTGGGGATGGAAGCGGCGGTGGTGCTGCCGTTCACGATGGAGTTGTCGCGGCTGACGCCGGATGAATTTGTGGACGAGATTTTAGTGCGGCAGTTGCAGGTGCGGGCGGTGGTGGTGGGCGACAATTTTCGTTTCGGGCACAAGCAGGCGGGGGATGTGAAATTTCTACGGGAGTTGGGCATGCGGGACGGGTTTGATGTGATTGTGCACGAGCCGGTGGTGGTGGACGGAAAGATCGTGTCGAGCACGGTGATCCGGAAAATGATTGCGGAGGGGGACGTTACGCGAGCCGCGCGGATGCTGGGGCGAGCGTTTGCGTTGACGGGAGAAGTGGTAACGGGGACTGGGACGGGGCGGAAGTTTACGTTCCCTACTTTGAATTTGCGGGCGGAGCAGGAGTTGCTGCCGGCTCGCGGCGTTTATGTTACGCGGACGGTGATGGAAGGGGAGCCGAGCAGTCACCGGAGCGTGACGAATGTGGGGATGCGGCCGACGTTTAATGGAACGGGGCTGACGGTGGAAACGCACCTGCTGGATTATTCGGGGAATTTTTCGCCGAAGCGGATTGAGGTTCGATTTTGGAAGAAATTGCGGGAGGAGAAGAAGTTTGCGGGGCCGGAGGAGTTGAAGGCGCAGATTGCGAAGGATATTGCGCGGGCGAATGGATTTTTTGCGAGGTTGCGGCGGGAGAGGGGGAAGAGGTTGGCGGGGGCGCGGGAGTAGAAGAGGAAGAATTCACCACAGACGACACAGAGGGCACTGAGGAAAAGCGAAGGGGCGCGGACTTTTGAATGGGTTGCCTTGGTCCCTCCACTGCGCGGCCCGACGCGCCGGAAAGCGGCGCGGAAGAAAAGGTCGAGCCACTCCGGTCGGGATGACAGTGTTTGCTTGGTGCACGGGTGGGTGTTTGAAGTGGAATCTAAACCCGCACCCTGAAAATCGCAGGGTGCGGCACCCGGCGTTATTCCCAGACTCCTCCACCTGCGTCCTTCCAGTAGTCGTATCCTTCGAGTTCCTCGGGTAGAACCAATGAATGTTGCAAGAATTGTGGCTTCATCGACCAAAAAGCATTGAGACTATAAGGAGTATGACCAATTCCGAATCCATCCGGATCGTGGATTGTTCCCAACTCCAGCGTCGCCGTATTGAGCCCAAGGGGAATATCTGTAAATCGATTTTTGTACTGCCTGACATGCACGATCTCGTCCTCAAATTTCAGAACTTTAATTATCGAGAAATGGTCCTTCGATTTTGTTATGTAAATCCCACCTTCGACTGGATGCTGAGTCATCTCAGAGATAAACCTCACTAGAGTTTGAAGAGTTCGCGGAGGCGTTTGGTTTGTTGGCGAGAGACGGGGATTTCGGAGGATTTTTTGTCGTTCATTTTCAGCATGAAGCTGGATTTGAACCAGGGGACGACTTCGCGGATGTGGTGGATGTTGACGAGAAAGGAGCGGTGGGGGCGCCAGAAGGAGTCGGAGTCTAGGGTGGCGTGGAGTTCCTCGAGGGTGCGGTAGTTGGAGGAGCCTTCGAGGTCTTTGGCGGTGACGGAGATTAGGCCGCCTTCGATGGAGGCGAAGATGAGGTCTTCGGCGTCGACCAAGAGCATGCGCTGCTGAGAGCGGATGAGGATTTTGGACGGTTGGGTGGAGTTGGATTTGGGGGCAGAAAGTTGGGAGACTAACTGCTCGAGGCGTTCGGTGGTGCTGGTGTGGGCTTCGATTTCTTTTTTGGCTTTCTGGATGGCTTTGGAGAGGCGGGCTTTGTCGAAGGGTTTTAGAACGTAGTCGACGGCGTTTACGTCGAAGGCTTGGACGGCGTAATGGTCGAAGGCGGTGGCGAAGACTACGTGGGGGACTTTGAGTTTGCGCTCGACTAGTTTTTTGAGGACGCCGAAGCCGTCTAGGCCGGGCATCTGGACGTCGAGGAAGACGAGGTCGGGGTTGTGCTCTTTGATCAGGTTGACGGCTTCGAGGCCGTTTTTGCCCTGGCCGATCAGGGAGATTTCGGGGAAGGCTTTTAAGAGGAAGGCTAGTTCTTCGCGGGCGGGTTTTTCGTCGTCGACGATGATGGTGTTGATGGGCATGGGGTGAAGGGAAAGTATAGCGCGGGGATGGTGGAATTGGATAACAGCGATCAGATAGCAGCGAGCAGGAAGCGGTTGGCGGCCGTATTGTTGAAGGACATGGTGCGGATCGAATATGTGCCGCACCTACGGTGCTTTGGATTTGTTCGGATTGCATACCCAGCGCTTACGCACTGGGCTAATATGTGGCGCGCCTCCGGCGCTTGTGCTGGGTCGGCCCCCAGCTGGTGGAAAGCTTTGAGCTGAGTATTTTGTAGCAAGGAATTTGGGTGTTATTCGGTTCAGTGCACGTAGTTTAGATTTGCGGTGCGTTTAAGTAGTAAAGGCGGAAGCTTTGCTTCCGCACTCAAAAGGGGAAGACATGGCCAAGGGGACGGCGAAGATTTTGTCGAGCGAGATGATTTATCAGGGGCGGGTGTTTGGGTTGCGGCGGGATGAGGTGTTGGAGCCTAGCGGGTTGCGGACTACGCGGGAAGTGGTGACGCATCCGGGGTCGGTAGTGGTGCTGCCAGTACTGCCAGATGGACGGATTGTGATGGTGCGGCAGTACCGGCATGCGACGCGGCAGTATTTGTGGGAACTGGTGGCCGGGCGGAAGGAGCCGGAGGAGACGCCGAAGCAGGGGGCCGCGCGGGAACTGCTGGAAGAGACGGGTTATAGCGCGAAACGGTACAAGGTTTTCCTGGATGTGTTCCCTACCCCGGGTTTTTTGGAGGAACGGATGTATTTGTTGCTCGCGGAGGGATTGACGGCGGGGGAGGCGCAGCCGGAGGAGGACGAGAAGATTGAGGTGCGGGCGTTCCAACTGAAAGCATTGAAACAGATGATCAAAAGCGGGCGAATGCGGGACGCTAAATCGATTGCGGGGATCTTATACTACCTTACTTTTTTAAGGTAGGCTTCCCTGCCCCTACGGATTGAACCGTTTGAAAAGCGTATAAATATGCACAAGGGTGAAAGAAAAGAGGTAGAGTTTGCTTGACTAGGAATTCCATTTTGATACACTCCGCGCAATTCGTGCTCATGGCGGCGTCTAGGTATTCCGCCCCCAGAGTCACCGTCCAAAGGAGACACGAAGTGCAAGGAACAGTAAAGTGGTTCAATAATTCGAAAGGATACGGATTCATAG
>DATHOY010000263.1:0-25252 GCA_035484435.1 Vulcanimicrobiaceae bacterium
GCGGGGGCTTTCCCCGGCAGCCTTCGAGGTATTACAATCAGCGTGCCCCCCTGAGGACCTTGATGCAAGCACTTTCGCCTGCTTCATCTTTATTGCAGCCACCCGTATCCCTGCTGGAGAAGACCCCGGCCATCCTGGAAACACTGCTGCGCGACGTTTCCGTGGAGATCCTTGACTGGAAGCCCGCGGCCGAGCGCTGGTCGATCACCGAAGTGCTGGCGCACCTGCTGACCATCGAGCAGTTGTACGGCGAGCGAGCCAAGCGGATCGTTGTGGATCAGAACCCCGCGTTGGTGAAATTCGAAGCTCCCGACGAATCCAAAATCCCGAAAAAGACGGCGCGCCAGTATTTGGAGGAGTTTGTCGCCCTGCGCCGGGCGCACTATTTTTTCTGGCATGGCATCCCTTCGTCCGCCGGCTCCCGCACCGCCGTTCATCCGGAAATGGGAAGCATCACCCTTTTGCAATTGCTCAACGAACTTGCTAATCATGATCTAGGGCATTTGCGGCAGATTGCCGAGTTGTATCGCGCGAAGGCATTCCATCCGCAAGCCGGACCATTCCAGAGGTACTCGAATCCCAAGCCATGAGCGAGCATCCTGAAGATCTGCGATTAGCCGGGGCGGGTGCGCTGGACGTTACGCTCTACTCGCGACCCGGTTGCCACCTTTGCGAAGCCGCCAAAGCCGCGATCCATCCTCTGCTCGCGGAGTTCGGCGCCACCCTGGTCGAAATCAATATTGATGGCGATGCGGTGCTCACCGAACGCTACGGATGGGACATCCCTGTACTCTTTATCGGGGCAAAAAAAGCCGCGAAGCACCGCATTAACGTGAGACAGCTTCGTCGGCAATTGAAGGAAGCGAAAGAAAGCGCGGGAATTCCCCTAGCGGTGATGGCTCGGAAAAAAGGGGCTTAGTGGCCCTCGGCCGGTGTGTGCACGCCGACGGTCTCGTCGGGAACGTCGCCCTTGCGGCCCTTCACTCGATCGTAGACACTGACCTGGCTCACAGAGCCCAGCGCTTCGTTGTAGAACGTGGGCACGCCAAGAGCCGTTCGCAACTCTTCATTAAATTTGCGCAGGTTTTCGAGGTGCGTTGCCAGCGCCGGCACCTTTAATCCTTCATCGGTCAAAAGAAATTTCTGGTACCCCGCGTCCCATAGCCGGGTGAATTTCCCTTTAAGCATGATGGTCGGCAGGACGGTCAGGTGAAAACGCCCGTCGGGCTCCTGACGGAACTCCGCCCCGGAGCCATATTTCTCCACGCGCACCACGCCGCGCGTGCTGCCCACTCCGAAGCCCAGCGCCGCCAGGCTGTCGATGGCCTTCTTATCAAACCGTTCGTTTACATTCCACATGGTGGTCCAAGAATAGGGGAAACGCAGCGGGCTGTAAAGTTGGGATGTTGCTGATACGTACTTTGTCTCGGGCTTGAACCCGCATCGAAATTTGCGCTCCTCTCTATCTGAAGATTCTTTCAGACAATTTTATTGAATCCGAAACAATCGTGTGTTATCTCCTTATCCAACTTTTGGCACCCTTTCCGCGCGGTGCAGTGAAACACCGGATCTAAAGAAAATAGTCTTGACGAAATGCTTTGTCGCTCGCGTCGACGGGTGCGGGGATGTTTGTAATTCCAGGTGCAAAATTCGATTGGGTATAAGGGGTGAGGGGATGGCTTCTTCATTTGCTCGCGGACTACTTTTATTTGTTCTCGCCTGCCTGCTTCTGACATCGCGTCTACACGCGCAGCAGAACTTGGGAGCAATCAACGGAACGGTGACGGATGCTTCCGGCGCGGTCGTACAGGGCGCCAAAGTGGCTGTCCGAAACAAAGGTACAAATCTGGAAGTGACACGAATAACCAAGAGCAACGGCTCCTTCGAATTCGTTGACCTGCCGATTGGCACGTATTCGGTCACGATTTCGAAGGACGGATTCAAGACCGAAGTTCACTCGGAAATTCTGGTTAGCGGCGGACTCGCCGCCACCGTCAACTCCCAACTCGATCCCGGGCACGTGTTCGAAACTGTCACCGTTACTGGCACGCCTTTGCTGAATCAGACCGACACGACAAATGGGTACACCCTGGGAAGCGATCTCATCGAGAATATTCCTCTCGGAACCGGAAGTTTCACGCAATTGGCGCTCTTGTCGCCCGGTGTCAGCGCGGATTTCCTCAGCGGAGCCGGCACGAACGCCGGACTCGGGAATCAGAACATCTTTGCCAATGGCCAGCGCGACACAAGTAATAGCTTTAATTTTAATTCGATCACTGCTACCAACTTTTTCAACGGGCTATCGTCAAGTTCGATCGGTGAGGGTCGCTTCGTGCTGAACACCAACGAGCAATTTGGCGCGGCAAATCAGGTGCGGACGAACACGTCTGTATTCGATGCGATTGGGCAGGGCATGCCCGCGCCCCCGCCCGAGACGATTGAGGAAATTCGCGTGGATACTTCGCTTTACGGCGTTTCACAAGGTGCGAACAGCGGCGCTCACATTGCTGTTGCGACAAAATCCGGCACCAATAATTTTCACGGCGGAGCCTACGAATACCACCAGTCCACGGGATTGGAGGCCAATCAGTTTTTCTTCAACGCTGCCGGGATTCCGCGACAGCCGCTTCACAGAAACGTTTTTGGCGGCACCCTCGGCGGGCCCATCAAAAAAGACAAACTTTTCTTTTTCGGCTCCTATCAGGGCCAGCGGATTACCGACGCAACAAATGGCTCCACGCAGTTTGTCAACGTTCCTTGCCTGGATCCGACGAATCCATCCCCAGCCACATGCCTTTCCAATGATCGCAGCGCCGCCGGAATTGCCGCGGTAGCAGGCGTCAATGCGTCGCAGATCGATCAAGCCGCCCTTAACCTTTTGCAGCTAAAGACGCCGGGCGGCCAGTACGTCGTTCCATCGGCAACCCGTTTTAGCGTCACAGACATTTCGACAGTTGGCGGCAACGCGGAAATCTCAGGCCCCCCTGGCACCTTCAATGCGGATCAGGTGAACGGGAATATCGATTACATTTTCAGCACGAAGGATCGGCTTGCGGGAAAATACTACTTTCAGAACGACCCCTCGACCAGTCCGTTTGCCGTCAGTCAAGTTTTGGGTTTTCCGCAGTCTCTCAGAGCCGGGAGCCAGGTATTTTCGTTGGAAAATACGACGGTTTTGACCCCCAACACCACCTGGGAACAGAAATTCGGCTTTCTGCGTGCCTTCGCCAATGCGACCACAACTCAGCAGTTCGGCCCATCTGCTTTGGGGGTTAACGTTTTGGGAAGTAAATTCTTTCCAGGCATCGCCATTGGCAATGCGGGTTCCCCAACCGGCAATGGGCTGAACATCGGCCCCTCCAACAATTTCGCCAACGCAGGAGAGTTCCAGAACCACTTCCAGGTGGGCACAAGTTATAACTGGGTGCACGGTAGGCACACCTTGTCTTTCGGGTTCAATGGAGAGTACGGGCAGTTAAACGTCGTCAACCGCGAAAACGAAGTGGCTAATTTCAACTTCAGCACCTTTGCCGACTTCGCCACAGGGACCATGGGAGGAAGAAGCGGCGGTGGACTGCTCTTAAATGGCGAGACCAACCGCTACTTCCGCGCCAAGGAAACTGGCCTTTTTGTCCAGGACAGTTTTAAGCTGAAATCAAACCTCACCGTAACCGCCGGCCTTCGATGGGACTGGGATGGCCCCCTGGTTGAGAAGAACGGCCTGCTGACAAATTTTTACACGCAGAATTACTCGTTTGATTTGCCTTCCGACTCGATCAATAACATCGGGCTTGTGGTCGCGGGAAACAACAAGCAATTCTGCGGGATTAAGCCGAGGCCTAGCTATTGCGTCAACGACTCCACGCTCACCGGACGCCAGTGGCTACTGGAACCACGTATCGGTGTCGCTTGGAGCCCCAGCTTCGTCAAGAATGTCGTGGTGCGGGCCGGTTTCGGTTTGTATGCGGATCGCGGCGAGTTCTTTAGTGAACTTTCTCCGAGTGCCGGAATTGGGATAAGCGGTCCGTTCGGCGTCACTACCCAGCAGCCCTTCACCGTTCCGTTTAACACATCCTGCTCGGGGCAGGGGTGCCTCAGCAACAACCCATTTGGCACCGCGCCGCCGCCTCCACCACCCAACAATTTCAGCGGTGTCACCGCGCTCGTGCATAATCTGTCGGCATTAAGCGGCTGCGCCGAGCCCGTGACACCCACCTGCTCGCCAACGGGAACCCCGGAATTTGCGTTCTTGTTCGGGGGCTACGATCCGCGTAACACCTTGCCTTACTCTGAGAATTGGACCCTGGACGTGCAGTGGCAGCCTCTCAACACCTTGTACTTCGATTTGGGTTATGTGGGCAATCATGGTCAGCATTTGCTTTTGCCCATTCCCTTCAACCAGCCGGGGATTGCAACGCCCACGCATCCGATTAACGGCCAGATTTACTCGTATGGATACCAGGCGCAGGATGCAAATGGAGGGCCTGGAGTACTACTCACCGAGCAGGTGGGGACGACCATCGCTTCCTTCACCGGTGCGGATGGCAACACAGCTCTTCGTGTCCCATTCGTTGGTTACAACCCTAATTCGGACTTCTGGAAAGCCGAAGGAGTTTCCAATTATCACGCGCTGCAATTCAGCGTGAAGAAACTTTTTAGTCATGGCCTCACGATCAACGCTTCTTACACATGGTCGCACGTGTTGGACGAGGGAAGCGGAATCTCGGAGGGCCTCTTCTTCAACGGCAACGATCCCCTTCGGCCCAGGTCTGCATACGGCAGCTCGGGATTCGATCGCACCCACGTCTTTACCATCAATTATGTGTACCTCTTTCCCAAACTCACGAAATCCGAAGGGTTCCTCAAACACGTTGTGAACGATTGGGGCTTCTCTGGAGTCACCGTCGCCGAAAGCGGACTTCCGTACAGCGTTTACGATTTTTCTGGGAGCGTAGCCAGCCAATATTATGGCGCCGGCGACGACTTCATAACTAACCCCTTGCTTATCGTGCCCGGTGGTAGTTTGTCCGATGCTAAAAAGAATATCGCCAACTGCCAAAGCGCGACGGGAGGCGTCAGCGGAGCCATCCAGCCAATCAACGCTTGCGCTTTTGGGGTGAATATCAATGCACCGGGGACGAACGGAGTACCTGCTTGCGGACCCACCACCGACAACGCTTCACCGACGGCTGCGTGCGATTTCTCCGAAACGGGATTTACGAACGCCCCTCGAAATGCGTTCCGTGGAGCCTTCCAGACACGTTTCGACTTCACTCTTTTCAAAAATTTCAATCTAACGGAGCGGTTTAAACTGCGTTTCGACGCGCAATTCTTCAACCTCTTCAACCACCCGAGCTTTGACGCACCCAACAGCAACCTAAGTTTGAATCCATGTTTCGGTCCCAACACGCAGACTGCCCCAGGCGGCTTCTCCTGTGCGTGGCACGGCAATATTCCGGCCGTGGCGGGCTCTGGGCCGATCGGAGACGGGCAGGTGCAGTTCGGGTCAGGAATCGTGCAGGGTACGCTCGGCAGTCCGCGCCTGATTCAATTTGCCTTACATCTCGCCTTCTAGCGCATTCTCGGGGCCAAATTCAATCCACGGGATGAGGGCCGCTTCGGCGGCCCTTGTTTTTGCGGCGTCGCTCTATGCGTCGAGGAGCAGGGACGTGCATGACCGTGCTTTGCTCAGGCGCCCTCCCCGCGTAAAATGGAATGTGGGGAAAACATCATGTCAACCAAAACGCAGCCGTTGACCGGCCGGGCGCCGGCAGCGAGCCTTACCAACGAAGAAATCCTCCGCTACAGCAGGCACCTGATCATGCCCGAAGTGGGCATGGACGGGCAGCTCAAGCTGAAGGCCGCCAAGGTGCTGCTGATCGGCACGGGCGGGCTTGGCGCGCCCCTGGGGCTTTATCTCACCGCGGCGGGCGTGGGAAAAATCGGGCTGGTGGATTTTGACGTGGTGGATTTCACAAACTTGCAACGTCAGATTACGTTCGGCACCAGCGACGTCGGCAAGCCTAAGACTGCGGCGGCCCACGCGCGCCTGAGCAACCTGAATCCCGACATTGAAATCACCACCTACGAAACCCGGCTCACCAGCGAGAATGCTCTCGAACTCTTCAAGGACTACGACATCGTTGTCGACGGCACCGACAATTTTCCGACGCGCTACCTGGTGAATGACGCGTGCGTGCTGCTGGGGAAGCCCAATGTTTACGGCTCGATCTTTCGCTTCGAAGGGCAGGTCACCGTATTTGGCATGCCCGACGGCCCCTGCTATCGCTGCTTGTATCCCGAACCGCCTCCGCCGGGCCTGGTGCCATCGTGCGCGGAGGGCGGCGTCCTCGGCGTGCTTCCGGGCATTATCGGCTCGCTGCAGGCCATGGAGACGATCAAGCTGATTCTGGGCCGCGGCGATTCGCTCGAAGGCCGCCTGGTGCTCTTCGACGCGCTGGCCATGAAATTCCGCGAACTGAAGCTGCGCAAAAACGCCGACTGCCCAATGTGCGGCAAGAATCGCACGATTCACAAACTGATCGACTACAACGAATTCTGCGGCATCCGCGGCGAAGAAGAGCCCGAAAGCGATCTGCACGTTCCGGAAATCACGCCGCGCGAGTTGAAGCAGCGCCTGGATCGCGGCGACGATCTCTTCATTCTGGATGTGCGCGAGCCGCACGAATACCAGATCTGCAATCTCAACGGGCACCTCATTCCTCTTGGGGAGCTTCCGCGCCGCGTGCATGAACTCGACTCCTCGCACGAAATCGTTGCCCACTGCCGCAGCGGCAAGCGCTCCGCGGAGGCCGTGGATTTTCTGCGCAAGGCGGGTTTCCGGAAAATCCATAATTTGCATGGCGGGATTCTGGCGTGGTCCACGGAAGTGGATCCGAGCGTTCCGCGCTATTAAGTCGCAACCTGCGATGCTGAATTACTTGCCGCTCGCTTGTGTTTCGAGCTTCGCGCCGTTATCGTTGGAATCGTCAGTAAAAGTCTATACAGGTTTTGCACACGGAGGAATCCTTGGCAGGCACAAAAGTTACAATTCTCAATAACGGCCCACTTCGCGTGGAAGGCGACTTCACGGTCGTTGATCAGGATGGCAAGGAATTTGGGCTGGGCGGACGCACGGCTGTCTCATTCTGCCGGTGCGGGCATACCGGGAATTCCCCCTTTTGCGACGGCACCCACAAGCGAAATGGCTTCGCTTCCATCGTGGAAGCCCGTGATTTACCCCCAAAACCCTAAGAAACACTGACTCAAAGCAGATTGAGACTGTCTCAGTATGAGACTTTGCCTACTTTCGGCACGTTAGTGCCTAAACCCCTGCTAACTCTCTGGATACATTAGCGATAGTGTTTCAATTAAGAACTGAGACGAAGGTCTTGTTGTCTCGTTTCCAGTCTCAGGCCTTGCCCCACTTTTTTGTTCCCGTTCATAAACCTTGTATTTTCATAATTGTACAATTGCTCCGCTGACCGACGGAAAAGGGCATGGACGTGCTATTTCCCGTCCTGTCCGGTTTTCTCCGGCAATTGGGGGTTGTTTTGGGCGATAGGGGGCAAATCACAGGGTTCTTCCGCAAAGACCGCGGAAATCTGCCCATCCTCGCCTATGGCGTTCTCGGAGCCATCTACCTCCTCCTCGTTTATTATTCCCGGCAATCTCATGCGTTTGGTGCGCCCAGCAATTACTTGTACCTGGAAGTGGGCGGCTCGTTGCTCTGCTTCTGTTACGCCGCGAACGCGCTGGTTCGCTTCCGCGGCACGCATGATCGCATCGCCCTGATCCTCGCATTTGGGTTTGTCCTTTCCGGAATGATCGAGACGATCGGTTATTTTGGCCTGAACAATCTCTTGCGCTCGGGCACGGTGGCGCTCTCTCATGTCCCGATGGGCTGGATGGTCGGGCGTACGATGCTTGCGGTGCTGCTGCTGGCGGCGCTCGCCGTGGAAAAATTTATCCCGACGGCGCGGCAACCCAGCCGCGAAACCGCCGGCGCGCTTTTTGTGGTGGCCGCCGCTGCGTACATCACCAGCGCTGCATTCATGGCCGCTCCAGCAACGCCTGTGGCCCAGGCGGGGGCATTTTTCTCGCGTCCCTGGGAACTTTTGCCCGGCGGACTGTTCGCGATGGCCGCCCTGTTTTTCTACAAGCGCTATCAGGCGGAAAAGAAAAATGAGAGCGACGCTTCGCTCTACGATTACTCGCTGTTTCTCGTCGCGCTTCTGAATGCCGCCTGCCACGCCGCGGCGCTTTTTTCGCAGCGCCTGTTCGATGGTCCTTTCTTTTTCGCGGAGCTGAACAAAGTGGCCAGCTACGCCATCATGCTGGGCGCCGCGCTGATTGACCAGGCTCGCCTGTTCGACCAGGTGCGCTCCATGGCGGTCAGCGATCCGCTGACGGGTCTCGCGAATTACCGCCGCTTGATTGCCGTGATTGAATCGGAGCTTGACCGCTCGCGCCGCACGCAGCGACCCTTCAGCATCGTGCTGCTGGATATGGACGGCCTGAAGGCCATCAACGACCGCTACGGGCACCTTGTTGGCAGCCGCTCGCTGGTGCGACTGGGAAAAATCTTGAAACTTCATTCGCGCGCCATCGATACACCGGCGCGCTATGGCGGAGACGAATTCGCGCTGGTTCTGCCCGAAGCGCCGAAGGAAATCGCGTCCCGCGTATCCGGCCGCATCCGCGAGCGCTTGTCGCTGGAATCCGAGGAGCCCCCGCTTTCCGTAAGCGCCGGAATTGCCGCGTATCCCGAGGACGGCGACTCCGCTGAAAAGCTTCTGGGCGCTGCCGACCGGGCGCTCTACCGCATGAAGCACCGTGGCAACGGCAATCCAATAAATTCCATCACGCGCATCGCCGCGTGCCTGTGAGGATGATGAAAATGTCCTCCAGGAACATTCACCCCTTCAACCGCCGCGAAAACCGCATTCCGATGGAGATTCCCGTCGTGCTCGACGGCCATCGGCATTTGCCCGGCATGGAAGCGACGTTTACGGAAAACGTCAGCGCCAAGGGAGCCCGCGTGGTCAGCGTGCGGCGCTGGGAAAAAGGTGCGCCGCTGGTGCTGGCGTCGCGCACGGGAGAATTTCGTTCTGAAGCTCGGGTGGCTTACTGCCAACCGCTGCGTGGCGACGGCTACGCGGTGGGGGTAGAGTTCCTCGAAACAAAAGGACGATGGGTAGTCGAATCTACAAATTAGCTTGACGGAATCCGGCGAGCGGACAGGAGGGAACTGCTGGAACATTCTTACAGGGAATACATTACTAGCGCAAAGTTTGAAAGTGGAAGCGCCGCACAGGAGGTAAAGGACCTGTTCGGCGCTTTTGCTTTTGGAGTTTGTCCGATTTACCTCTTGCTGGTACTCATGGCCCGACGCGCCTTTTCTAGCAATTCCTGCCGAATTTTCAGAAAGCGTTCTCGTTCCGAGGGATCAGCAGAGCCATATAGGGTGTTCAACTGCTCAAAATATTTTCGCTCTTCCGGTGAAATAGCTGCCTTGAGTTTCGTGATTCGTTGCTTGGCTTTCCATTTGATTCTTGTCCAGAATCCGTAGGAACCCAGCGCCAGTGCCGCCATCAGAATGATTGCCCAAGCATATCCGGGAAGAGTCAGGTTCGTCGGATTCTTGACACCCAGAAGGAGCGCGATCACAAAGTAGACGGACGCCGCCAGAGCGAGTCCCGCCAAGGTCAGGATCCCGAGCCAGAACAAGATCCCTATCCACATCAGGAGCGCGAACCAAGTTACTTTTTTTCGATTGTAAACGCGGTTGACGAGCTTTCCGCTCGAATCATAGATCACGCAAACCACCACCGGATGTCGTTGGCAGATCTCGCTTCCATGCTCATTTGCCTCTTCAACAGAATCGAAGACCCTGCAATAGCCATCCTCTTGTGCCAGAAGGCCTCCATCAGCTCCGATGGGTTGACTTGTTTGAAAATGCTTGAAGTGGAGAGCAAACTCTCCCGGCTGCATGTGCTTGCGCCAGGACTCTTTCGGGAGCGGTGGGCTTCCTGGGTCGCCAGAGTACATTTGTTCCCAGGTTGGAAACAGCTCATCAAATAGCTTTACCTCTCTGTAACCCACGCGCAGAGCTCCTCCACAGTCACCGCAAGAAGATCGACCTTGCCTGGAGCTTATAACATACTGGCCGTCACACCCCATCGGGTTGTAGGCGAGGTTGTATACTGGAAACGGTCGCTCCCAAATTTTCAAAATGGAGAATTCTCGTTGAATATTCTTGTGACTGGAGGCGCCGGATATATCGGAAGTATCTGCTCGGAGGTGCTGATTGACCGCGGCCATCGGGTGATTGTGCTGGACAACCTTGTGGAAGGCCATCGATCGGCTGTGCCCGCGGCCGCTGTTTTCATCGAAGCGGACCTGGCCGACCGCCCGCAAATCGAAAAAGTTTTCGCTACCCAGAAAATTCACGCGGTTATGCATTTTGCCGGCGAAGCTTTGGTGGGGAAGTCGGTGCGCGAACCGAGCACTTTTTATGCGGCGAATGTCGGATGCGGCGTCAATCTGCTGGACGCGATGGTCCGGCACGGCGTGGACAAGCTGATTTTTTCCTCTACAGCGGCAACGTACGGAGAGCCGGAGGTGGTGCCCATCCCCGAAGACCACCGGCAGGCGCCGATCAACCCGTATGGAAAATCCAAGTTGAGGTTCGAGCAAATCCTGGCGGATTATCGCGGCTACACCGGCCTGAAATATGTGACCGTTCGTTATTTCAACGCCGCTGGCGCCAGCAAGGAGCGGGGCGAAAATCATCGCGTGGAAACGCATTTGATTCCGCGAGTGCTGGATACCGCGCTTGGCAATCTGCCGGAAATGGAAATTTTCGGATTCGATTATCCGACGCCGGACGGGACCTGTGTTCGCGACTTCGTTCATGTTTTGGATATCGCGGATTCTCACATGCTGGCGCTGGAAGAGATTGACCGCGTTCAGGGCGAGGCATTCAACGTGGGCACTACCAGCGGGTATTCGAATCTCCAGGTGGTGCAGGTGGCCGAGCACGTCACGGGGCGAAAAATTCCGCATAAGCTTTCTCCCCGCCGTCCTGGAGATCCCGCGACTCTGGTAGCCAGCAACGCGAAACTGAAACGTATGCTGGGATGGGAGCCCAAACATTCATCGCTGGAAGCCATCATCCAGTCGGCGTGGGATTGGCGGAATAAATTCCCGCAGGGATATCCGGACTGAACCTTAGGCATCCGTACAAGATCAAAAAAGGAAGCGCCTCGCGTTGTCGGCTTTACCGCTTTTCGCGCGAGGCTTGCCGAACTAGTTCGCCAAGCTTCGTGTACTTCAGCCAAACCGTCTGCGCCGCCGAACGCGCAATCAGAAATCCCCTGTAACCATCCAGGAATCCAGCCCCGAGCACAAAATAACGAAACCACGCCCACGGCGTAGCTAACCATTTTGCCGCCCGCCATCGCCTGCGGCCGCTTTCGAACATTGCTCGCGCGGATACGGTGGAATATTCCTCGCTCTTCTGCCGTTGTTCCTGCAGGTTGCGAACCGTGTAGTGCAGAAGGTCTCCCTGCAAGCGGCCGGGAGCGCCCGGAAACTGCAGCGATTCGTGGATCGCGCCGAAAAATTGCGCTTTGCTGCGGTCGAAGAGGCGGCGTTGCCAATCCGGATACCAGCGCGAGTGGTGAATCCATGCTCCCAGAAACCACGCCAACCGCGCCATTTCGTAAACGGGGAACTGCGGGGGCGCGGTTTTCCAGTTCAGAAGTGACGCTCGCAATTCCTCGCTGAGCGCTTCGTCGGCGTCCAGCAGCAGAATCCAGTCTTCGGCGGCTTGCGCGGCAGCAAAGTTTTTCTGCTCCGCGTAGTTGGTCCACGCACGGGTCAGAACCCGCGCGCCGGCTGCCCGCGCAATCTCCACCGTTGCGTCCGTGCTGCCGGAATCCACCACCACGATTTCTTCGGCAACGCCTTCCACCGATTTCAGCAGGCGCGGAAGATCGTGCGCTTCATTCAGGGTGATGATGCAGATGCTCAGCCGGTTCATTTTTGGCGGAAAGGCGTCCAGCCCGCGCCAGTATCTCACACGGACCGCGGGCCGTAACACGGTGGAACGAAGGTGGATGGTTAGGAGGGTTTTACTTGGGCCGGAAGATGACGCGAATTACGCTGCTGCCAATGCGGAACATCGCGCCCTCTTTCAACAAGACCGCGCGGGCGCGTTCTCCTTCGAAAAACGTGCCGTTCGTCGAATCCAGATCCTTCAGGTTGACGTTGCGATCGCGCACTTCAATCACGCAGTGGTGCCGCGAAATCTCCGGATCTTCCAGCGGGATGTCGGCTCCCTTGCGGCCAATCACGGTGCGCGGTTGGTTGAGGGTGAAACTCTTGTTGGCTTGCGGCCCGCTTTCGATGATCAGCACAACTTCAAGACCATCGGGCAGGCGCAGACCTTCATCCACCGGGAGCAGCCGCAGCCGCTGCGTGGAGGCGTCGGCGCGGGCGAACGAGGGCATCGGCGAAATCACCACCGTCTGATCCACAGTGCGCTTCACTTCCACGATGGTCGTCAGCCCGCATTTGGTGCACTTGAAGCTGACCTTGGGATGCTTGGCAATGGCATCGTCTTTCAGCAGGTGCTGCTGGCCGCAATGGATACAACCTGTCTGCACACTTCAAAAATAGCATGACCCTTGCAATGCATGCGGCCAACGCTACTGGGCCTTGCGGCAAGGGTTACCGGTCAGGCGTGAGCTGCTCCCAGTTATGCTACGATTGAGGATTCCAAATCAGGCAGGAGAGTGCTTGTGTCCGAACATATTTCTCGCAAAGAGCTGAAACACGACCGGGTCCGGGAATCCATTGAACACGGCGCCGAGGCGGTGCTTTCCCACACCCGCATCGCATCGATCGTGCTGCTTGCCGGGATCGTGCTTTTGGCCGGCTATTATGGGTGGAAGATCTACAACGAGCGGCAGACGGCACAGGCCCAGGCGGCGCTCGACGAAGCCATGAAGACTTTCAATGCCCAATTGCTGCTTCCTGGCCAGCCGAACATCCCGGGCGAGATTTCCTACGTGGACCCTACGCAGCGCTCCCAGGATGCCGAAGTGCGGCTTGCCGCAGTGGCGGCGAAGTTTCCCAGCACGACCCCGGGGCGGATGGCGCGGTACTACTCCGCGATCTGCTTGATGGACCTGGACAAGCTGAATCAGGCTTCCGAGGAGCTGAAGGCCCTGCAAAACGGCCCAGACAAGGAAATGGCGGCACTCGCCAATTTTCAGCAAGCGCTGATTGCCGAGCGCACGGGAAAAAGCGATCAGGCCATCCCGATTCTTCGCGCGCTTTCCAACTCCGGCTCGATCCTGGTCCCGAAGCCCTTGGTGCTGCTGGAGCTCGCCGGAATCCTTCGCCAGAGCAACCCGAAAGAAGCCGCCACTCTCTACGAGCAGATCAAGAAGGATTATCCGAATACGGGAGTAGCCGACGAAGCCGACCGCGGCCTCGGCGAACTCGCGCCGCAATCCTGATTCGCCGGCGTCCTGCCTGACCTCCGGAGGTTTCGGCAATCGAAACGCTTCGCAACTACGCTCCCTGGGCTGTAGACACGGCCACCTCCCGCGGCCGGCAATTTCCTGAATCCGCGCATCCTTACCGCAGTGAATACGCGCGTGACCGCGACCGCATCATTCATGCCCGTGCCTTCCGGCGGCTGGAAGCGAAAACGCAGGTGTTCAGCACCCGATTTTCCGACCATTTTCGCAATCGACTGACGCACACGCTGGAAGTTGCCCAGATTGCGCGCACGGTGGCCGCCGCTCTGCGCCTGAACACGGAGCTTGTGGAAGCGCTCGCATTGGTGCACGACATCGGGCATCCGCCCTTCGGGCACGCGGGTGAACGCAAACTCGACGAACTGATGCGCGTCCATGGCAGCGGCTTCGATCACAATCTTCATGCGCTGCGCATCGTGGAGCACTTCGAACATCGCTACATCGGCTTCGAGGGGCTCAATCTCACCTTCGAGGTTCGGGAAGGCATCGTGAAGCATTCCCGGGATTACTCCGTCACCGCGCATCCGGAGTTGTCCGAGTATCTCCTGGACCTGCGGCCCCCGCTTGAGTCGCAGCTCATCGACTGGGTGGACGAGATCGCTTACAACTCCGCCGATCTCGACGACGCGCTGGAGGCGAATCTGCTCGACCTGGACACCCTGCGCGACGAAGTTCCATTTTTCGCGGAGTTTTACGCCCGAGTCGAAAGGGCGCATCCGGGCGCGCGCATGCGTTTGAAATTCAATGAAGCTTTGCGCCACGTGATCGATCACCTGGTCAGCGACCTGATCACCAACACGGAATTGCTCGTCGAACAATCCGGCGCCGGCACCACCGAGGAAATCCGCGGCGTCCCGCAGCGGCTGGCACGATTCAGCGAAGAGGCCCGCGCGCAAAACGCGCAACTCAAGGGCTTCCTGTTTGCCCACATTTACAATCATCCGCAAATCACCGAGGATTCCAGGCGCTCGGTCGCCTGCCTGGCCGAGCTCTTCGCTTATTATCTTCAGCAGCGCGGCTCGCTGCCCGAATCGCAGGAGGAGGCCGCACAGCAGATTCCCCGCCACCTTGTAGTCTGCGATTACATTGCCGGAATGACCGACCAGTTCCTGCTCCGCCAGTATCAGGAACAATTCGGCGCAGCCCCGCGCGGTGTTCCGCCTTCTCTTGCGTCGTCGTAGCGGCTAGAATGAACCGTTTCCAGGGAGTTTCGAAAATGTCCGTTCGCCGTCCGCTGCTGCTCCTTGTTTTCCTGCTGGGTATTTCTGCGGCTGCACGTCCGCAGATCCCAGGCCTCGCGGTTACGGCGCCGACGGCAACCGCGCCGGCTGTTCCGCCCGATCCGTTGGGGCGCGAGACTCCGCGTGGAACACTTCTGGGTTTCATCAAAGCGGCTCAGGAAGAACATTACGCCGTCGCGATTGAGTACTTCCAGCCGGCCCCAAGCCGCCGGCGGCGCGCGGAACAGGACGACGAAGAGGTTGCGGCACAACTCCTGACGATCTTCAATCAGAAATTCGCCGGGGCTCTGGAGCTGACCAGCCGCGACCCGCTGGGACGTCTGGATGACGGCCTGCCGCCGGACCAGGAAAAAATCACCGGGGCGCTGGGAACGAGCGACAAATTCCCCGTGCAGTTGGTTCGTATGGAAGATGAGCAGGGCCGCAAGCTCTGGTATTTCTCGCGGACCACGCTCGATCACGTTCCGGAAATGTTCGATTCCCTGACGTTTCCGGAAATCGAAAAGCAAATCCCACAAACATTGGTGACGCACCGGCTCCTGTTCATGCCGCTGTGGCAGTGGATCGCCATATTGGTTTTTCTACCCATCGCCTTGCTGGGCGGCCGGTTGATCACGATGGTGATCGCTTTTGTTGTCAACCGGTCGCGAAAGGCACGAAGCAAGCCGCCGCTAGCGCCGCAGCGATTCTTCCAGGTGGATCCGATAACGCTGACGATCGCGATCGTGTCGCACTATATTTTTGTGGGTTACATCGGGACCTCCCTGCTGTACCGGCTCTTTTACCGGCACATTGTCTGGATTTTCCTGGCGTTCGACTTTTACTGGATCCTTACGCGAATCACTCGGGCCATTTCCGCGCGGATCGGCGCCAGCCTGACGAGACGCGGGATGCTGGCGGAGCGCTCGATCGTGTCCCTTGTCCGGCGATTTACCGAAGTTTCCATTTTTCTGGTGGTGACCCTGCTGGTGCTGAACAGCCTGGGTGTGAATGTTTCCACGGCCGTTGCCGGCATTGGAATCGGCAGCCTTGCTCTCGGCCTCGGCGCGCAGAAAACTTTTGAAAACCTGTTCGGCGGAGTCTCCATTCTTTTCGACAAGGTCATCCAGATCGGCGACACCTGCCGCATCAACAATCAGACCGGTGTTGTGGAAGACATCGGCCTGCGCTCCACGCGTTTGCGGACGGGCGAACGCACGCTGCTTTCGATTCCGAACGGCATCATGGCTACGGCGGTGGTGGAGAATCTGCGCTTTCGGGACAAATTCCTGTGCCAGCAGATCCTTCGCCTGCGCTACGACCTTGCGCCGGATCACGTGCGCTATGTCCTGGGGCAGATCCAGAATCTTTTGATCGAAGATCCGAAAGTGGAGGACTCTTCCGCGCGCATCCGGTTTCTACGATTCGCGGAGTACGCGATCGAGGTGGAGCTTTTTTGCTACATCCTGGAGCCGGAATATACGGCCTATCTGGAAACGCAGGAGCAGTTGCTGCTGAAAATAATGGATACGATCGAGAAGGCAGGGGCGGTGGTGGCACTGCCCACGCAGACCACGTTTGTCACTCAGGATTCGTGGATAGATCCGGTAAAGGCGAAGGCCGCGCAGGCCGCGGTCGAAAAAGCGCGAGATCCCGGGGTTCCAGGTTCCCGCGTTCAGCCCCCTTCGGATTGATTGCTCCGGTCCCGATTCATTCCGCGCGGAATGGATGAGTTTCATTGGCTCGCAAAGGTATTGCAGGCCGTGATCGATCCGCTGTTCAATCCCTTGTTGAACCAATCCATCCGCTGCTGGGAGCTTCCATGCGTGAATGTTTCCGGCTGCACGCGGCCTCGCGTCATCTGCTGAATGTGATCGTCGCCGACCGCCGCCGCCGCGTGCAAGGCGGACGCAACGTCTCCCGCCTCCAGCAATCCGCGCTGCTCGGTTGAGTGCGCCCACACTCCCGCGAAGCAATCGGCCTGCAGCTCGGTCTTCACCGACAACGGATTGGCCTCCGCCGGATTGCTCCTCTGTAGTCGCTGCACTTTGCTCTCGATACCGACGATCTTCTGCACATGGTGGCCAATTTCGTGCGCCAGCACATAGGCCTGTGCGAATTGTCCCGGCGCTCCAAATCGCTGTTTCAACTCGTCGTAAAAGCCCAGGTCGATGTACACCCTTTCATCGGACGGGCAATAGAACGGCCCGGTCGCCGATTCCGCTCCCCCGCACCCGGATTGCGTGTGGTTACGGAACAGCACCAGGCGGGCGTGGCGATAGGGAACGCCCGCTTGTTGCGGCAGCAACTGCTCCCAGGTTTTTTGCGTGTCGTCCAGCACGAAGGAGACGAATTGCACCAGCGGCTTTTCCGCTTCGTCGCGCGCCGGATTCGGCCGGTGGACGGTTGTGGCCACTGGAGCCGTCGAACCGCCGCCCAGCACAGCAAAAAAGTTCTGCTTGAAGACCAGGCTCAGGATAAACAGCACCACCAGACCGCCGAGGCCGATGTGCATCCCGCCGAAACCAAACCCGCCTCCGCCCCCGCCGCCATCGTCCTGATCTCGGCGATCGTCAATGTCGTCGCTTGTGCCGCCTGGTGTCCAGCGCATGGAAATCTCTCCTGTCCGAACTCACTCCAGATGGCGGTCCTGTGCCGACCGCATCAGAATCCTACCACCGCAGTTGGCTTGTATGCCTGCTCAGCCGAAGCCGCTGAGAGAGACCTGTCCAAAAAAGGGGAATGAGCTTGCAATCATGCTAATTCGTGGATTAGTTCCCCTTAATCTCACTTATTTTTCCAGTTGCTTTGCCCGCGTTAAATCTGTATACATTTTGTCAATTCGCTTGCAGTATAGATTCCAGGTCCCCGCTATAGTAACGTACAGGCTGTATTCATTGGTCCGCAGAAACGCGGAGCAATTGGGTGAATATGCGCATTTTTTCGTCCGTCGATTCCAATTTGGAACAGGGTCCAGCGAGCGTTTCCTTCTCTCGTCGTGATCTTGGCATCATGGTTCTCGTTTTTTTGGCTTACTTCCTCTCCGCCCGCCTGGAACTTCGCTTGATCCATTCCCAGATTTCCATGGGGGTGATTTGGCTGCCAGCGGGAATCTCCTTCGCAGCCATCCTGTTGAACGGCCGCCGCGTCATCCCGGCCATCTTCCTGGCCTCCCTTTGCGTTGAGCTTACTTCCTCTGTGCCTTTACTCGGGGCGTTGACCATCGCCAGTGGAAACGCCGCGGAGGTTTTGCTCGGAGGCTACCTGGTGAACCGTTTCGCGGGAGGGGCAAAAGCCTTTTCGAGGCCCGCAAATGTTTTGCGCTTTTCGATGCTGGCGGGAGTTTTCGCAACTCTCATCAGTGCGGTTGTCGGTACCACTGCGGTGTGGGGCCCGGCGGGGCTCAGCCAGCCTAAGACACTCATCATTTTTGCCGCCTGGTGGGCAGGTCATGCCCTCGGGGTGCTGGTGCTGACGCCGTTTCTGATTCTTCTTTTGAACGGCAAGCACCAACCGTTGCATCTCAGCGAACTCATCGAAGTCAGCATTCTCCTGCTCGGACTCAGCGTTGTTTGCGTGATCAGTTTCGGTCCGGCGGGAGTTTTCACCGACAGAGTGGATACGCCGCTCTTCCTCTGTGTTCCGTTCCTGGTCTGGGCCGGGATTCGCTTCTGCCCGCTGGAATCCGCGGGCGCATGTATTGTGCTGTGCGGGTTCGCCACATGGGGCTCTTTACACGGATTTGGGCCTTTTAATACCATCACGGCCATGCCGCTTTCGCTTGCCGCTTATCTTTGCGTGGCCACGACGATGACGCTTACGGGCGCGGCCACCGTGGCCAACCAGCGGGAGGTCTCGGAGAAACTTCTGGAGACTCTCTATCGCCTGGAGAAAACGAAAGACACGGAAATCACGCGACTGAATTCGGAAGTGGATTGCCTGCGCGACGAACTGATCCGGCGGGTGCATGCCAAATCGCGTTCCGAGCAGGCCCGACAGGTCACGCAACAACCTCGCGATGGCCACGAAGTGATCTGGTTCCTTGAGGCTGAAACGGAAAACATTCTTTACGTCAGCCCCGCTTACGAAACGGTGTGGGGGCGCTCCCGCGAAGACCTGGGCCGCGACGCGCACGCCTGGCTCGATTCCGTGATACCCGAGGATCGCGAGTTTGCCATTCAGTTCGTCGGCCAGGATTTTCCCGGCGACCGCGTGGAAACTTCCTACCGGGTCCGGCGACCCGACGGCTCCATCCGATGGATTTTCGATCGCGGCTTTGTTATTCGCGACCCTGCGGGGCGGCCAGTCCGCTACCTGGGGTTAGCCAGCGACGTCACAGAGTTGGTCCAGTTGGGCGATTTTGTCCCCGCCAAGCTGGAAAACCGGTCCCCGAACCCTCCGTCCAGGGGGAATATCAAGTAGTCCACTAAGGAGAAACAGGAATGATTGGAGAACGTTTGCGGGACATCCGCAAAGAAAAGCAACTATCGCAGGGAGATTTGGAAGAGCGCACCGGATTATCCCGGTGCTATCTCAGCCGAATCGAAAACGGGCATACCACACCCTCCATCGAGACGCTCGAGAAGCTTTCGGGAGCTATGGGAGTGCCTCTCTACCAGCTGTTTTACCAAGGCAACGGCCCGGCCAAGCCGTTGGTCATTCCTCGAAAGAAGGATTCACCTTCCGAAGAGTGGGGGCTTTCCGGCAAATGGGGTGGCTTCCTGAATCGCATCCGTGGTTTGCTGGGACAAATGGAAGAAGGCGATCGCAAGTTGTTGCTGGGCGTCGCCGTCAAGCTGGCCCGGAAGAAGTAACGCCCGGTTACGCAACCGCGCCCATTGCGTTCGGCCCGTTCGCTGGATGCGCGAGGCTGGTGGTGAGTCGTCCGCCGGGAACAACTGTTTCCCGGCGAATTCCTCCTCAATGGAACTTGGCGGCCTCTGCTTTGGCCTGTCTTAGAGCGGGTATCTCCGGATCAGCGCTTTTCCACTGCTCCAGGAATTTCGCGTATGCTTCCTTCGCTCGGCTGGTTGAGCCGGACATCGCTTCGGCGCGCGCCATCCCCAGTTTAGCCAGCGGCGCCGACCAGCAACTCCCGACGATCCCCGCGTCCGTGGAGAATTTTTGAAATTCCGCCAATGCCTGGCGGGCGTTTCCCGCCCCCAGCTGAGCTTCCCCGCGCAAAAACGCCGGAATCATGCAGGAATCGCTCAGGTTTCCCGTCAGCTGTCCTTTCTCGTAAGGCGTGACGCCTTCCAGGGAATTGATCGCATCCGCGTACTGCTTCTTGCGAAGTTTCATCTCTGCTTGCACCACGGGCAGCCAGGCTTTCTGAATCACCATGTTCGACACGTAAAGGGCCCGCAGATCGTCCAGGATCTTTTGCGCTTTCGAATCCTCTCCGAGCCGCGCGAATACCAGCGACGCCAGTGCCCGCACATCCTTGCTTTCGGGGGCAAGCTGCAGTGCCGACTCCACGTGCTTTCTTGCTTCCTCCGGATATCCGAACATCGCTTCGCGCATCGCGGCCTCCACCTCCCAGACCGCGGCGGATTCCGGCAACTCCGCCTTCTTCGCAGATTCCACCGCGCGGCGGGTGTACTCGCGCGCCTTTTGCAGGCGGCCGAAATACGCCTCCGTGTCCGACTGCGCCGCCAGCAGCGAATCTTCGCCATTCGGCTTGCCCGCCGCCCACGAAAGTTCCCGCTGCATCAGCGCGAAATCACCTTTGGCGAAACCCACCGCATACAAGTTGGCGTGTAGCGAGGGATCATCCAGTTTTCTGGAGAACGCTTCCTGCAGGACCTTTTCCGCTTCCAGCGGACGAGACAATGCAAGCAGCGCCGTCGAATAATTTTCATACCAGGCCGCGGAGTCCGGGTCGATCTTCAGCGCGGCCTCCGCGAACTTTGCCGCAGCGGCGTAATCCCCAATCACAAAATACTCGCTGGAGAGATTGCCCATGGCGACATCGTCGCGGGGATACGCGCGAATGTATTCTTTGTAGCCGCCGATGGCTTTCTCGATGTCCCCTTGTGCCAGATCGTAATAGAGAGTCGCGATATTCAGGTGCTCGCGGTACGTCTGCCGGTCGCCGGCTTCGTAGGCCTGGCGAACTTCATCGCTCGCCTTGCCCATCTGGTTCAAGTTGTAATAGCTGACGGCCAGACCCGAATGAGCCATCGCGAAGCGAGAGTCCAGGTCAATGGCGCGCTTGTAGAGCGGCACCGCCTCCAGGTCGCTTTTTTCGCGGATCATCCGCCTGGCTTCTTCATAGGCCCTCAGCGAAGCGAGGATCGGCGTCGTGGCTCGTTCGAGCGGCACATCGTATTTCACAATCAATTGCGGACTTTCGCCCAAATCTTGCCGAAGCGTGCGCGCCGCCTCGCCCAGGTGCTGTACAACCAGGTCCGCGCGCCCCGCATGGGCGACGGCCTTGGCCATGCGCCGGGCCCCCGTGCAGCGATCGACGGTCAGCTTCGCCACATAACCGCTGCCGTCCCGCGAAATTTTCCCGGTCAGGTAAGCCTGCGCTCCGGCCTTCCCGCATACGGCGGGAAGCAGAGCTTCCGTTAGTTCCGCGCCATCCCGCTGTCCCGCCTCTCGCAGAATGCTGTGGATTTTTTCGTCGGAGACCAGGTTCAAGTAAGGCGATTGCAGCAGCGCCACGCGCAGCGCTTCCCGCAGTGTTCCGTCGAAATTATTTTCGCCGGTGGCGTTGGCGATGTCGCCCAGCAAAAGCAAATCGGCTTCGCCGAGGCTCGTGGGGCGCTGCCACCACCAGTAGCCCGCGCAGAGCGCTCCCGCGACGATCGTGGCCGCCAGTAATATCCTGGTTTTCATTGGATGGACCTGCTTGCTGTTTTAAAGCTACGACGTTTCCCGCAGCTGGCGCAGTGCTTCTCTTCCGGTTGTGCTCAACCTGAAACCTGCCCCGTGAATCGTTTCACGCTTGCGCTCCTTTTTCACAACACCTCACCCAAACGCGGCGTTGCGGGTTAGAATTCTTTCAACGGCTGCTCCCATGACTTTGAAGACCGAACGCCGCACCCAACACCGCAAACGGCCGTTGAGCCTCGTTTACGTGGAACTGCCCCCCGCCAACGGCGGCATGATGCGCGACCTTTCGGAGCAGGGATTTTCACTCCGCGCCATGCTGCCCGTCAGCCCGTCTGAAAAGGTTCCGTTTTCCTTTGTTCTGGATTCTTCCGCTCGAATTGAGGGGGATGCGATTGTATTGCGGGTGGAAGATGGCGGCCGCGTCGCCGCGCTCGAATTCGCCGGCTTGCCGGCGCATTGCCGGGACCAGATTCGCCGCTGGCTGGAGAAATTTGATGAACCCATCTCGCCGGAACCTGATCCGGCGCAACCGCCGGCGTCAAAGCAGGCTTCCTTAACCGAATTGCGGATGCAGATTCGCACGCCGAAAGCGCCATCGCAGCCTGCACGAGTGAAGGCGGGCCGCCCGCCACAGCCAGAGCCAACTCCTCCGCCTCAGGTGCAAACGGCTGAGGTCGCGCCTCCGCCGGTGCACGTGGGTCCGCCGCTAAGTTCGGAACCACCAGACGCCCCGCCCCCGGCCAAAGTGGAATCCGCGCCATTGCCGCCACCGGTGGTCGTTGTTGCGCCACTCGCGCCGGAACCGGAGCCCTCACCAATTGTAGAAGCTCCTCAGCCGCCAACGCCGATCGTGATGGCGCTGCCGAAGCTGGCACTACCGCCACTGCAGGAACCGACTCCGCTTCCACCACCGCAATCGCATGAAAAGCTGGAGGGGCAAGAAGCCCCGCCCTTACCGCCGCTCCTGAAGCTTTCTTCCGTCCGCCCCGGGCCTGTCCCCGCGGAAATTTCCGAGGAACCCGCTGCCCCTGCCGAGGTTTCAAAATCATCCGCCGTAGAGCCCCCGCCAACGCTCCAACTCTCTTTGCCGAAGCCAGAGCCGCCGGCGGAAATGGAAAAACCAGTCGCCGAGCCTGTTCCCGCGCGACCCGTTGCACATAGGCGCATACCGCCTGCGCTGGAGCCGCTCTCTTCCTTCGAAGGCGAAAGCGATTCGGATTCGCCCGGATGGATGGATCGCTTCACACTTGGCCGCGCCGTCGGCATCATGCTTTTTCTGACCTTGCTTGCGGGTTCTTACGTCTATCACCGAGAAGTCGGGCAGGCGCTCATCTGGCTTGGCCACCAAATCGCCGGGGATGAAACGCCGGAAAGTTCAAAATCTGTCCAGCCGGTGGTTCCTTCCGCTTCTCATCCGGCTCTCGAACCTGCGCCCGTGACTCGCACGATCGAACCGCCAGCGCCCGTTATCCAGCATTCCACGGAGACGATGGAACCCAGCAGCGCCAACCTTCCCGCGGCCACCGACAAGACGCCCGCTCCGCAACTCAAGGGCGGGAGTTCCGGCTCGCTGGTTCCGCTAACGCAGTTGACCCGCCCGCCCGCGCCAACTGCGTCCGGGGATAACTCCGTTGAGCCCGGGCAACCGGAGTATTTGCAGGCATTGCAGATTCTTCGCTCACCTGGAAGATCCTCGGAGGTTCCGGCAGCGATTCAACTATTATGGTCTGCCGTCGAAAAAGGAAATACCGGAGCGGAGCTTGATCTCGCCGAACTGTTTCGCACAGGCAGGGGAGTGGCGAAAAATTGTGACCAGGCGCGGGTCTTGCTTTCCGCCGCCGCCCGCAAGGGGAGCGTCGAAGCGCGGAAGCGGCTGGAAGCGTTCCAGCGACAAGGCTGCGGCAACTGATTCGCGGACTCGATTCATTCACTTGCAATGCAAAGATTCTTTTTCAAGAATGTTTCGCTGAACTGATTGGAGGACACGAACCGTGTATTGCTCCAAGTGTGGTACGAATCTCGCCGCCGGCGCGGCATTTTGTGGAACGTGCGGCACACCGACGGGAACTCCCGCAGCGGCAATTGCCCCACCCGCCGTTTCTCCCACGTACGCCGGGGGATCCACGCACGCGGCCTATGCCGACCCCGCGGGGCTGGTGGTTTCCCGCGGATTCAGCTACGCGGGCTTCTGGCTTCGCGTGGTCGCCACGCTGATTGACAGCGTGGTTATGAGTCTTGCTCTCGGCGTCTTGCTGGTACCGTTGTTTTTTCTGTCCGGCGCGGCGGGGATGATCGAGGCAATCGCAGAGCATCACGGCCAGCCGGATCCCGGCGTGATCGTCAGCCTAGTCGCGATGATGTTCGTTCTTGCCGCTGTTTCCGTGCTTGGGCAGTGGCTCTACCACGCTTATCTGGAGAGCGGTGAAAAGCAAGGCACGTGGGGCAAGCAGTTGATGGGGCTCTATGTCACCGATCTGCTGGGCCAGCCCATCACGTTTGGCCGCGCCTCGGGCCGCTTCTTTGCCAAGATTGTCACAGGAATGATCCCGCTCGGCATCGGCTATATCATGGCGGGCTTCACGGAGCGTAAACAGGCGCTGCACGACATGATCGCAAGCTGCCTGGTGCTTCGCCGGTAAGGAATCTCCCTGAACGGTTGAAGACTATTTCGTTCCGCACTGGGATGGAGCGCGTTCCCGGGTTGAGAATCTACTCGTAGGTAGTTGCCGCGGAAAGAAGCGGGCTTCCATTTCGCAAGAAGACAAGCTCCGTCAGCCAGAGGACATTGTCCTTCGGGCTGCGATTGATATCCGTAATGTCGATCAAGCGGTAGCCGTGCTCGGCCATGAATTGCACGACTGCCGCGACGGAATTTTCATAGGGGCAGAGCACGGAAGCTTCGAGGAGAAACACTTCGGTCTTGCCGACCAGGGTTTTCGCTCCCTGCATGACCTTCAGATCAAATCCCTCGGCATCGATTTTCACCATTTCCGGCACGGGCAGATCATATTTCACCAGCAAATCGTCCAACGACCACACTTGCATCGGAATGGTTCCAGGTGAACCGGCGGAAGCTTCCACAAAGCTGCTGCTGTCGTCTCGCCTGGCAAGAAAGAACGGCAGCGTGCCCGATTTGTCGGAAGCTCCGGCGTTGATCCAGCGAATCGCCCGGCCCACGGCCACCAGATCCTGAACGTGGACCATTAATTCCTTTTGAGGCTCCAGCAGGGTGTATTGCGCTTCAGGGAAATACTGCAGGCTCGTCCGTGTCCAGGATCCGTGATTTGCACCGACATCCACGATATGCTTCGGCGAAAAACCAAACCGCTTGAGCAGGGAAAACAGCACTCCGGTACCGTAATCGTTTTGCGGTTTGTCCTGCAGCCGCGCAAGGCGCAAACCAAAAGGTCGCAAAAAAGACTGAATGAGGGTTTTCACGCCACAAATCATAACAAAGCAACCGCACAATTCCTCAATTCAGGGAGAAGGCGGGTACTAGTAGCCCCAGTTGACCGAACCGGCGCAATTTCCACCGCTTTTTGCCCCCGTTTCTTGACTTACCCGCCTTCTGCCCAAATAATGGATAGGCATGAGCGTACGCGCCGGAGGCGCTGAAGACATGTTCCTCGACGTCAAGGA
>DATHOY010000264.1:0-12851 GCA_035484435.1 Vulcanimicrobiaceae bacterium
GGCACAGGATTTGCGAATATCAAACGATGCCGTCGCTACCTTTCTGTCTTGACGGGCATGCCCAGCCTGCTCAATGACGATTGAAATGAGGAGGTTTCGGAAATGAAACGCATTGGATTTTTGATGGCGACCGGGATTCTGTTTGCGAGCGCTGCCGCCGCTCAACCCCAAGCGGGCGCGCAGCCTGGCGGGCAGGCATCGGCACGAACGGGGAATACCCAAGCACAAGGTTCGGGATCTGCTTCGGCGGCGACCGCGGCTTCGGCGCAGAACGGGCAGGCGAATGGTTCGCTCGGGAGCGGGGCAGCGATCAATGCAGAGCTGAGCGCGCCGATTGATTCGAAGAAAGCGAAACCAGGTGATGCGGTGGCAGCGCGGACGACGGAAGCCACAAAATCAAACGGCAAGACAGTGATTCCCAAGGGCTCAAGACTTGTGGGACACCTGAGCGAAGTTAAGTCTCGTGCCAAGGGAGATTCGGAATCGGCGCTGGGCATCGTGTTCGACAAAGCGATTCTGAAAAACGGCGAGGAGATGCCATTGAATGTCGCTATTCAGGCTCTGGCGTCGGGGGAATCGACTGCGGTAGCGAGTGGAGGCGATGACACAGGAATTATGAGCGGCACCAGCGGGTCCGCGATGGGTTCGGGAAGACCGATGAGTGGCGGGGGACTCGGTGGAGTGACCTCCACAGCGGGCGGAGCCACGGGCGCCGTGACAAATACGGCCGCGAATGTGGGCGACACGGCGGGGGGAACGGTGAATTCCACGGTTCGTTCTGCGGGGAACACCGTCGCGGCAAGTCAGGGAGCAGCGGGCGGACTGAATGCCGCAGGACAGCTGACATCGGGCAGCCGGGGAGTTTTCGGTTTGCCGGGAGTGAACCTGAGTTCGGCGACGGCTGGCGCGGCGCAAGGGTCGGTGATTACTTCCACGGGAAAGAATCTTCACCTGGCGAGCGGGACGCAGATGTTGCTGGTGACGCAGGCGGCAGGAACGCCGAAGCCTTAAGCGGATTGACCAGTTCAAACAGCGGTCAAAGATCGCATGTAAGAGCGGCTCGCCCCACAAAGGCCTCCGGGGCGCAAAAGACGCGCCTCAAAAGGCGGGGCCTACAAGGACTTGAACCCCCAAGAGCACAGCCAGGAATGGCCGTGCCACCTGCTGTCGACGGGCGGCTGGGGACGCAGGGCTTTGCTATACTCGCCCGCATGGCGGCTAAGAGCGAAAATACGAAGAAGCTATTTCTTGTGGATGCGATGGCGCACATCTACCGGGCGTTTTATGCGCCGATGAATCGGATGAATGCGCCGAGCGGCATTCCGACGAAGGTGCCGTTCCTGTTCGCGAATATCGTGAGGAGGCTGCTGAAGGATTACCAGCCGGAGTACGTGGCGATCGTGTTCGACACGCGGCAGCCGACGTTTCGCGACAAACTGTTTGAGAAGTACAAGGCGCAGCGGCCGCCGATGCCGGATGAGATGAGCGTGCAGTTGCCGTACGTGCGGCGACTGTGCGAGGCGATGCGGATGCCGATTCTGGAGCTGGACGGATACGAGGCCGACGACGTGATCGGCACGATGGCCAAAAAGGCAGCGGCGAGCAAGATTGATGTGCTGGTGGTCTCGAACGACAAGGACATGATGCAGCTGGTGAATCCCGGGGTGCGGATTTTGCGCACAGGCTCGGGCGGGGCGAAGGCGGACACGATTGTGGATGCGGCGAAAGTGACGGAGATTCTGGGAGTGCCGCCGGAAAAGGTGATCGACCTGATGGCGCTGCTTGGGGACACGGTGGACAACATTCCGGGGGCGAAAGGGATCGGGGAAAAGGGCGCGACGGAGCTGATTCAGAAATACGGAAGCGTGGAGAGCGCGCTGGACCACGCGGATGAAGTGGCGAATAAGCGGTACCGGGAAGCGCTGCAGCAGCAGCGGGAACAAGTGATGATGAGCAAGCAACTGGCGAGGATTGACCTGGATGTGCCGCTGGAGGTGGACCTGGAGAAGTTGCAGGTACGCACGGGTGATCCGGCCGCGCTGGCCGAACTTTACCGGGAGCTTGGATTTAATTCGTTGCTGAAAGAATTGCTTGCTGGTGGGGTTGGTGGCGGGGTTTCGGAAAGCCTCACCCCTGAAGGGGTGAGCTACAAAGATGACGGAGCGGCGGCGAAGGATTACGCGCAGTTTGCCAATGTGGAGGAGTTCAAAGCGTATCTGAAGAAGCTGCCGGTGAAGGCGGAGCTGGCGGTTTGGCTGAATCTGGAGACGGGTGAGCGCGAGGCGGAAGGGTTCGGGACGCGGGTCGCGGGCATTGAGGTTTCGCAAAAAGAGGGCGAGGGACGGGCGGTTTGGGCGGATGAGAAGGGCGAGGCGATGAAGGCGCTGGCCGCGGTGGTGCAGGATGGCAAGCGGCGCAAGATTGTGCACGATCCAAAGCTGTTTCAGCTTTTGGCGGGCGGCGCGGAAAAGATCGAGCACGCTACGCAGCTTTATTCCTATTTGCTGCGGCCGACTACGGCGAACCATAATTTTGCCGATGTGATTTTCCGGCAGTTCAATGTGCCGGTTGGCGGAGGCGCGGGTGAACGGGCGGACTGGCTGCAGAAGCTGGCGCCGGTTTTGCGCAAAGAGGTGGAAGCGCAGGGGCTTGACAGCGTCTACGAGAAGATTGATTTGCCGCTTTCGGGAGTGCTGGCAGAGATGGAACGCACGGGAATCCTTGTGGACCCGGGCGCGCTGGCGAAGATGTCGCACTCGATGGAGAAAGAGGTTCGGCGGCTGGAGAAAGAGATCTGGAAGCTGGCCGGCTCGGAATTCAACGTGAATTCGCCGACGCAACTGGCGGAGATACTCTTCGACAAGCTGAACCTGCAGCCGCCAGTGCGACGGGGAAAAGGGAAGGTGCGCTCGACGGCCGCGGACATCTTGGAAGAGATGAAGGAACAGCACGAGTTGCCGGGGAAGGTGATCGAGTATCGCGAGATTGCAAAACTGAAATCGACCTACGTCGATGCGCTGCCGAAGCTGATTCATCCGGAGACGAAACGGCTGCACACGAGTTTTTCGCAGACTGGGACGGCGACGGGACGGCTCAGCTCCAGCGACCCGAATCTGCAGAACATTCCGATTCGCACCGAGTTGGGACGGGAGATTCGGGCGGCGTTCGTGGCGCAAAAGGGACAGATACTGCTGTCGGCGGATTACTCGCAGATTGAGTTGCGCATCATGGCGCACTTTTCGAAGGACCCGGTGCTGACGGATGCCTTCCGCAATGGAGAAGACATCCACGCGCGCACGGCTCAGGAAGTGTTCGGGGTGGGACCGATGGCGCAGACCGGGGAGCACCGGCGCGCGGCCAAGGCGATCAATTTCGGAATTATTTACGGGCTTTCGGCATTTGGGCTGGCGCAACAACTGGGAATCGCGCAGAAAGAGGCGTCGCAATTCATCAACGCGTATTTCACGCGGTATCGCGGCGTGAAACAGTATTTGGACAACGTACTGGTGGAAACACGGAAGACTGGCGTCGCGAAGACATTGTTTGGGCGAATCCGGCCGATTCCCGAGATCGGCTCGCCACAGATGCAATTGCGGAATTTCGCCGAACGCACCGCGCTGAATTCGCCGCTGCAGGGAACCGCGGCGGACCTTATTAAGATGGCGATGATTTCGATCGTCGAGCGCTTGGAGAAAGAAAAGCTGGCCGCGAAAATGATTTTGCAGGTGCATGACGAACTCCTGTTCGAGCTGCCGGTGAAAGAAAAGAGCAAGGTGGAAAAACTGGTGAAGGAAGAGATGGAGAACGTCCACAAACTGGCGGTGCCGCTGGTGGTGGAGATGGGAACCGGCCCGAACTGGCGCGATTTGGATTGAAGAGTTTGCACCTTCCAGCCGAAGAAGTGCAGAGCGTTAAGAAACCCTCAGACGACCTGTCCGCAAGGACAGGCGACAGATAGGTCACCGGGATATCCCAGATTCCTGTTGGCTCTGCAGGCACATGCTAGCCTTGCTATGGATAAGCGCCGGGGGATACCTATGGGACGAAGCCGAAAACTACTCTTATTGATGTGCGTTTTATGGTTTGCCGGATGCAGCGGGTTGACGGATGTGAAGGGTGGCGGCGGAGGTGGCGGAGGAAACTCAACGTCAATTACCGTGATGGTGTCTCCCAGTGCGACCTCGGTGGTGGTTGGGCAGACGGTGCCATTCAGCGCGAGCGTGACGGGTACGACGAACACGGCCGTGAACTGGGAAGTGGCCGGAGTGGCGGGAGGAAATGCGACGGTCGGAACGATCACGGGCGGCGGTCTGTACACGGCGCCGTCGGCAGTGCCAAATCCTTCCACCGTTGTGGTGACGGCGGTTTCGCAAGCGGACACAACAAAATCGGGAACAGGTCGCGTTCAGGTGTTTCAGTCGAACCCGAATCAGAACGCGCAGAGCTTGCCCATAGAACTGGGAACGTCCGGGGGAGACGCTGACGACAAGAGCGGCCAGTTTTGCTGCGGTGGGACGCTAGGCTCGCTCCTGACTCGCAACGGCAGTTTCTACATTTTGAGCAACAACCACGTACTGGCGAGGAGCGATCAAGCATCGCCGGGAGAGCCGATCTCGCAGCCGGCGATTATTGAAACGAACTGCTCTACCACGGGTACGAATACGGTGGCGAATCTGACGTCGTTTGTGAATCTGCAGGCTGCGGGCACCAACGTGGATGCTGCGATTGCGCTGATCGTGCCGGGAGCGGTGGATTTGACTGGGAATATTCTCTCATTGGGTGCAACGGCCACGGGAAGTACCGCTGATCCCGGGCCACCTCATCAAGGGACAGGAATTCCTGCTGTAGTGGGTGAGGCGGTGGCTAAGAGCGGCCGGACTACCGGGCTGACATGCTCGACGGTTGCCGCGATCGGATTGAACACATCGGTCACCTACCAGACGCAGTGCAATGGCGGAACGAATTTCAATGTCACTTACAGTAATCAGGTTTCAGTGTCCGGCGGAACTTTCAGCGCTGAAGGAGACTCAGGGTCGCTGATCGTGGACCGAGCCACGGCGGACCCCGTGGCGCTCCTGTACGCAGGGTCGGATACGGACACGGTGGGAAATCCCGTTAAGGACGTACTGGCGGCGTTGGCGGATCAGCAGGGGAACCAGCCTTCGTTTGTAGGAAGCGCATCGACGCACCAGGTGATCGGGTGCACTCTGGCGGGCGCGGCAGTGAAGGCGGCAGCGGCACGAACCGCGATTTCCGTGGATGCCGCTTCGATAGCGCTGGCGCAACGGGCGCGCGATTTGCACGCACCGGAACTGCTGGCGAACCCTTATATCAATGCGGTGGGCGTGGCGGCGAGCACGGATCGCCCAGGAGAGGCCGCGGTGCTGATCGTGGTAAATCCTCGGCAGAAGCCGACGCCGCTGCCGGCGACGATTGAGGGAGTGGCGACGCGAATCGTGTCGATGGATGAGCCGACGCCGCATGGGATTCTCGAATATGAGGCAGCATCGCGAATCGTTCCGGCACAAGACGCGTTTACCGTGAGCGCGCTGGAAAAAACGGAAGTGGAGCGCGCGATGGTGGTTCACGCGGCGCACGTGGCCGAACTGATGAAGCAGTCCGGCGTGCAGGGGGTGGGGATTACGTCGAGTGCTGACGCGCCGGGAGAAGCCGCGTTGATGATTTACCTGATTCGTGGAGAGAAGCACAACGCAATTCCGGCGGTGATTGATGGTTTACGAACACGCGTGCGGGAGACGAGCCGGTTCACCGCAGGACGCAGGGGACAAGAGCAGCAGCAAGGCTGCAAGATTCCGGCGGAAAAGGCCGCAATGCATTCCGCGGCGAAACCTTAACGGTTGGATGGAATCGGTGTTCGAAGCGAGGGCGCCCGCAGAGATGCGCGGCGCTCTTTTTCTTTTTTGCCGCGGCGTTATGATGGAATTTGAGATTCCGAACGGAAATGGAGGCTGGTATGGCACACGCGGCAAAATTTCTTGCGCTGGTGAATGACGCGAAGAAACGGGTGAAGGAGACGAGCGTGGCGGACGTGAAGCGCCGAATGGATGCGGCAGAGAAATTCGTCCTGGTGGACGTGCGCGAGGAGAGCGAATGGGCGCAGGGGCACCTGCCAGGAGCGATTCACCTGGGCAAGGGAATTATCGAGCGAGACGTGGAACAGAGCGTTCCGGATGCCGGAGCGAAGATCATACTTTATTGCGGCGGAGGTTTCCGCTCGGCGCTTGCGGCGGACAATCTGCAGAAGATGGGCTACACCAACGTGGAATCGATGGATGGCGGGTGGAAAGGTTGGATTGGCGCGGGGCTCCCCACGCAAAAAGGTTGAGCCCACAACGGGTTGAAGTCGAAAAAAGCTGCAACAACCGGGCGGATCACAACATCTCAAATAAGCAGGTCCGGACCGTGTGAAATATTGGGTCGACGGGGACCGCGTGAAGCGTCAGACGACTGGTGGTGTCGCTTCGCGATTTTGATGAGGATGCAAAGACAGAAAGAGGGCCAAAAATGAAGAGCACGAGCGCGGCACAATCGAGTGCAGAGCGGCCGGCGGCAAAGGCCGGGGAGTTTGTGATTGGAGGCGACCTGCGGGTGCACCGGCTGGGTTTTGGGGCGATGAGAATTACCGGCAAAGGGATTTGGGGAGAGCCGAAGGATCGCGGCGAAGCGGTGCGAGTGCTTCGAAAGGCCGTGGAACTGGGGATCGATTTTATTGACACGGCGGATTCGTACGGGCCTGCGGTAAGCGAAGAGATTATCGCCGAGGCTCTTTACCCGTATCCGAAAGAGCTGGTGATCGCTACGAAGGCCGGCTTGGAGCGGCCGGGACCGGATCAATGGGTGCCGAACGGCAAGCCGGCATACTTGCGCAAGGCTTGCGAAGGGAGCCTGCGGCGGCTGCGCGTGGAGCGGATCGATCTTTTTCAACTGCACCGGATTGACGACAAGGTGCCGGCGGAGGATCAACTGGGAACGCTGAAGGAGTTGCAGGCGGAAGGGAAAATCAAGCACGTCGGGCTGTCCGAAGTGAGCGTGGCGCAGATTGAAAATGCGAGGAAGCATGTGCCCATCGTGACGGTGCAGAACCGCTACAGCGTGCTGGATCGCGGGGCGGAAGATGTGCTGGATTATTGCGAGCGCTCGAGGATCGGGTTCATTCCGTGGTTTCCGTTGGGAGCGGGGCAGCTCTCCGCTGCAGGCAGCAAGCTGGAAAAAATTGCTGCGGAGGCGAAGATGACACCTTCGCAACTGGCATTGGCGTGGCTGCTGCGGCGTTCACCCGTGATGCTGCCGATTCCCGGGACTTCCCAAGTGGCGCATTTGGAAGAGAACGTTGCGACGGCCGCGAGAAAGATTGACGACGGTATATTTCACGAGCTGAGCAGACTGGCCGGCAAGAGCCAGTAGAGTAGTGCCTGGCGCGGCGGCGCACTACTACTTGGCGGCGGCGAGAAGCGTTTTTGCTTGCGCAATTTCCGGCCGAACGGACATGGTGCCGTTGCAATTTCTCAGCAACTGCGCGAAATAGGCAGCCGCTTTGTCTTTTTGGTGAGTCATCTCGGCGGCTTGCGCCGCGCCGTAGAGGCCATTGAAGCGGTTCGGATCTGTGCGCAAGGATGTTTCGTATTCGGCAAGCGCTTCCTGCGGCTTCTGCATCTCCATCAGCATGTCAGCGAGCATTTCGCGGACCGGGAGGTCGGTTTCGCCCTTGCCGATTTTGTCTTCGGTGTCGGCGACGGAGCGGAGGCGCGTGACAGCTTCTGCGCTCTTGCCGGAAGCGTAGTCGGCCCAGGCCTGCATGACGTCGCGAGTATCTTTTAGAGAAGTGGCGAGGTAGGGCTTGTCGCCTTTACGCGTGGCTTCTATGAGCTCGTCGCCGTGCTTCAAAGCGTCCTGCGCGGCCGCAGCGTTGTGAAGGTGGCCTGCGGCAACGGCTCGGCTCCAATACGCGATGAGTTGCACATGAGGCGGCGTGTTGGCCGCTGGCTGCTGGGCGAGGGCTTCCTTCCATTGACGGCGTTCGATGGCATACATGGCCGGAGCCACCGCTTTACGCTGCAGGAAATAGTCCTTAAATACGAGATCCGCGCCGGAATCGGGAAGCGCCGCGAAGGCGTCGACTTCGGCCTTGGCGCGCGCATCGTCTCCAATCTGCAGGTAGGCGTACTCAAGAAAATCCATGGAGTGCATTCTGTGGTGCAACACGTGGATGTGCATCGCGGCCATTTGATCGGCAATTTGTATGGCGGCGAGATTGGAATTGATGTCGTCCTGCCACAGGCCGAGGCGCGCAAAGATATGCGACGGCATGTGAACCGCGTGGGCTGAGGCTGGCGCGATGCCGGCATATTTGCGCGCGGCGGGCAGAGCGAGGCTGGCCATCGACGGATTGTCGCAGCTGTGAATGATGTAGTGGGCGATGCCGGGATGGTCGGGCTGTTCCTCGTAGAGTTTGTTAAGAATGGCGACGGCGGCTTTGGCGTTGACGAGGTCGGGGTCGCGTTCGGGCGCGGAGCCGAGCAGCGCTAGCGCGTACAGGATGGCGGCTTCGCGGTCCTGGGGATTGCGCTGGTGGACGCCGTCCATGGCTTTCGCGTAGGCTTCGGCGCGCTCTTCGTGATCGATTTTTTCGGTGTCGGTGTAGAAGACGGTCAGGGCCTGGATGTAGTCGCGTTCGCGCGCCGTCGGGGGATTGAGCGAACGCGCTTTGGCTAGCAATTCCGCACCGTGCTGGAGATCGGTTTTTGTTGGGCGATCCCAGAGTTGGTGATAGAGGCTCATCGCCTGGCCCCAGTAGGCCATTGCGCAGCCGGGATCTTTTTTCTGGATTTCCTCAAACTGGTTTATGGCGGTTTCGTACTCGAAGGAGTAGAGGAGAGCCATGCCGCGCTCGAACTGTGGCTGCACGGCGGGCGCACAGGAGGTTGGGAAAGAGACCGTGCCGAGTTTTTCGCCGGCGTCGTGATGATGATGCGGCTCGTTTTGAGCAAAAGAAGGAACGGAAATAAGGACGGCAAGAAGAATAATAATAGAGAAATTTTTCATCGCACGCTCCAGACCAGCGAAGCGTAGCCCTACAAGGCGGCAGTGTCAACGAAACGCGGCGGGCAGCTTGCAAAGAAGGCATAAAAGACCCGCGGCGGGATTTTGGAGGGGAAAATTGGCTGGGGCGGAAGGATTCGAACCTTCACCGTCCTCATTAACAGTGAGGTGTCCTACCAGTTGGACCACGCCCCAGCGGGGGATTGCATGGCTGCTCCGGGGAGGGCCGGAGCCTGCAGGCGAGGCCTGCAAAGCGATGAAGAACATAAAAAGCATAGCATGGAGCGTGCCATCCGTAAGAGTGGAATAGGCCGAGGGCAAGCATAAGAAAGGTTTATCCGAGGAAGAGGGTGGAGCATCTGAGGAATGGATGGGAAGCGGTCTGTTTCGGGAAGAATTACCACGATGACACTGAATTTTGATTTGTTTCGGAATGTTCAAAATATGCGAAGGTTCGCTTGATCTTACGTTCGAAGATTTCAAAGGCGGGAAAAATGGATATGAGTTGCATTCCCGGAAAAATTATTGGACACTAATCGGTCGCTGATGGACCCGGACATGCGCTGTCCGGTATAAGAGTGGACAACTTCGGGGGAACCAACGCTCATAGGGAAGAAGCTCGCTCTAGCGCAACTCTGACATGGCACAAATCTTTCACCGCAGTGCAAACTTCATGGCCCGGGCCAGCTTGCTCGGAGTAGCCGTAGTTGGGGGAGTTGCATTGACGGCAGTTCTTGTCCTTGCAAGATCGCCCTACATCACCAATCAGAACGTAACGCGGACTCAGCCGGTGCAATTCAGCCATAAGCACCATGTCGGCGACGACGGCATCGATTGCCGGTATTGCCACACAAGTGTGGAAACCTCGGCGTTTGCGGGAATTCCTCCGACGAAGACCTGCATGAACTGCCACTCGGTTCTCTTCAATAATGTGGGATACCTGGAGCCGATACGCGAGAGCTACCGCAACGACGAATCGATTCGCTGGAATAAGGTACATCGCCTGGCGGACTACGTTTATTTCAACCACAGCATTCATATCAATAAGGGGATCGGCTGCTCTTCGTGCCACGGCAGCGTGAACCAGATGCCGCTGATGCTGCAAGCATCGCCCTTGAACATGAATTTTTGCCTGGAGTGCCACCGAAATCCGCAACAGAACCTTCGCCCGAGGGATCAGGTTTTTAACATGGACTGGAAGGCGCCCGCGAACCAGGAACAAGCCGGGCGGCAACTTGCGGCGGAGTACAAGCTGCGAACCACGGCCGAGCTGACAAGCTGCTCGACGTGTCACCGTTAATGGATGCTATGAGCGATCACGAACACGAAAAGCAACTGCGCATACTGCAAGGCCCGGCGGCCGCGAAACCCGCATTGGAAGCGGGGCACGGGCACGATCAGGAAGACGAAGAGATCGTGGACGACACGCTGCGGGAGCACCGTCTGGAGCTTTCGACGGTCCGCGAAAAACTGAACGGGAAGAGCGGAAAGCAGTACTGGCGGACACTGGAAGAGCTTTCGGAAGATCCGCATTTTGAGGAATTGCTGCACCGGGAATTTCCGCGGCACGCTTCGGAGTGGGACGACGCGGTGGACCGGCGGGACTTCCTGAAATTGATGGGCGCTTCGCTGGCGCTGGCGGGACTTGCGGGCTGCGGGCGGCCGGATGAATCGCACATTGTGCCGTACGTGAAGCAGCCGGACGGCATGGTGCTGGGCAAGCCGAACTATTACGCGACGGTGATGCCGTTTGGCGCGGACGCGGTGGGCGTGCTGGTGGAAAGCCATGAAGGACGGCCGACGAAGATTGAGGGAAATCCGGATCATCCGTCAAGCCTGGGCGCGACGAGCGCGATGGTGCAGGCTTCGATATTGAATTTGTACGATCCGGACCGCGCGCAGACTGTGCTGCAGGGCGGCGAAATTCGGGCCTGGTCCACGTTCCTGGATTCCGCGCAGGAAGCGGCCACTGGCGTAAAAGCGGCTGGCGGAGCGGGTTTCCGCATTCTGACGGGAACCGTGACTTCCCCGACCTTGGCGTCGCAGTTGCGCAAATTGCTGGCACTTTATCCGCAGGCGAAGTGGCACCAGTGGGAGCCGGCGGTCAGCGAGGGCGGGCGCGAAGGCGCGAAGCTAGCGTTTGGCCGGGTGGTGAATACGGTTTATGTTCCAGCGAAGGCCGACGTGATTTTGTCGCTGGACGCGGATTTTCTGGCGAGCGGGCCCGGGCATATTTCTTACGCGAAGCAGTGGGCGCGGCGGCGGAAGCTGGAGAGCACGAGCGATTCGATGAACCGGCTGTATGTGGTGGAGCCGACGCCAACGGTGACGGGCTCATCCGCGGATCATCGTTTGCCAATGCGCGCTTGCGACATTGAATTGTTTGCGCGGGCGCTGGCAGCGAAGTTGGGACGCGGCAACACAGCGAGCTTGCCGGGTGACGTGGAAAAGTGGTTGAACACGGTTGTGGCGGATTTGCAGAAGGCACATGGCAGTTCGCTGGTGGTTGCGGGCGAGCAGCAGTCTGCGACGGTGCACGCGTTGGCCCACGCGATTAACGCGGCGCTGGGCAATGTGGGCGCGACGGTTTACTACACGGAGCCGGTGGAAGCGGAACCGGTCAATCAACTGGAATCGCTGCGGGATCTTTGCGCCGACATGGATGCCGGCAAGGTGGATCTGCTGGTGATTCTGGGCGGGAATCCGGTGTACGACGCGCCGCACGACTTTGATTTCGTGACCAAGCTGAAGAAGGTGCACAACTCCGTGCATCTGAGCCCTTATTTTGACGAGACTTCGGCTTACTGCCAGTGGCATGTTTCGGAGTCGCATTACCTGGAAAGCTGGAGCGATGCGCGGGCTTACGACGGCACCGCGAGCATTGTGCAGCCGCTGATTTCGCCGCTGTACTACACGAAATCCGCGCATGACCTGGTGGCCGCGTTCGGCGACAAGCCGGGACAGCCTCCTTATGACGCCGTGCGCGCGTACTGGACGGAAGCGTCCACGCATCTGGGAACGGCGATCGATGCTGGTTGGCGGAAGTGGCTGAACGACGGCGTGATTGCGGGAACGAAATTGCCGGCCATCAATCCGGCGCTGAAATTCGATCCCGCAAGTTTGCCCGCGGCAAAGGCAATGGCGGCCGCCGAAGTCGAGTACATTTTCCGGCCAGACCCGACGATTTACGACGGGCGCTTCGCGAACAATGGGTGGCTGCAGGAATTGCCGAAGCCGGTGACCAAGCTGACTTGGGACAACGCGGCGCTGGTCAGCCCGAAATTCGCGCAGAAAAATGATTTGGCGCACAAGGTGGTTTCGCGCGGCGGGGAGCACGGGCAGATTCGCTCGACCGTCGTGGACATTGAGTTGAACGGCAGCAAGGTGACGGCGGCGACGTGGACAACGCCGGGGCAGGCGGAAAACACAGTGGTACTGCCGCTGGGTTACGGACGGACGCGCTCGGGCTTTGCGGGAACGAACAAAGGTTTCAACGCCTACGTGGTGCGGACTTCGAACGCGATGTGGAGCGCGGCGGGCGGCAAGATGACCGCGACCGGCGATGGATACTCGCTGGCGTGCACGCAGTATCACTTCAACATGGAAGGCCGGCAGATTTTGAGCACGGCCACGCTGGACGAGTACAAGAAAAACCCCGGGTTTCCGCATGAAAAGCACGAAGAAGTCGCTAAAGATGATTCGCTGTACAAGGAGTTTACGTACCCCGGATATGCCTGGGGCATGGCGATTGACCTGAACAAATGCAACGGCTGCAACGCGTGCGTGGTGGC
>DATHOY010000265.1:0-34350 GCA_035484435.1 Vulcanimicrobiaceae bacterium
GTGCGCGGGTCGGTCAGCGTGTATGAAGCGCGCGGCGAGTATCAGATCTATGTGGAGTCGATCGAGCCGGCGGGGCGCGGGGCTCTGCAGTTGGCGTTTGAGCAACTGAAGAAGCGGCTGGAGGCGGAGGGGCTTTTCGACGCCAAGCGCAAAAAGCCGCTGCCGCTGCTGCCGAACCGCATTGGATTGATTACGTCGCCGACGGGCGCCGCCGTGCGCGATGTCGTCCGCATTCTGAAGCGGCGCTTCCACAA
Source organism: Vulcanimicrobiaceae bacterium (assembly GCA_035484435.1). GTDB lineage: Bacteria > Acidobacteriota > Terriglobia > Acidiferrales > UBA7541 > Acidiferrum. The sequence continues at coordinate 255 of DATHOY010000265.1, forward strand.
TGTTCACCTGACGTTATATCCGGTGCGCGTGCAGGGGGAAGGCTCGGCGGCGGAAATTGTGACGGCACTGGGCTACTTCAACAAGAGATTGCCAGTGGATGTGATCCTGCTGGTGCGTGGCGGCGGGTCGCTGGAAGATTTGTGGTCGTTCAACGAGGAGAGCGTGGCGAGGGCGATTGCAGGCTCCACGATTCCAGTGATTTCGGGCGTGGGGCACGAGACGGATTTCACGATCGCGGATTTTGTTGCGGACATGCGGGCGTCGACGCCATCGGCGGCGGCGGAACTGGTGGTGCAGACGCGACGCGAGTTCGACAAGCACGTGATGGATATGCGCGCGCGGCTGGAAGGGTCGATGCGCTACCGGTTGCTGGAGCTTTCGCGGCGCTTGCATGCTCTGGCGGCGCGGAGCGGATTTCGAAGGCCGCAGGATTTGCTACGGCAACAGCGGCAGCGGGCGGACGAATTTACAGCGCGGCTGGCTTTGGGATTACGCGCGCGGCTGGAAGATTCACGCAAACGGCTGAATAATGCGCGGCTGTGTGTGGCGTCGTTTGATTTTCGCGCGAAGATTGGCGTTTTGCGATTGCGACTCCAGAGGCTCACTCAGGAGCTGGGCGTACGCGAGGAACGAGTATTACGCTTGAAACGCGAGCGCTGGGAAAGGTTGACGCTGCAGTTGCAGGAACGCAGCCCGTTGAAAGTGCTCGAGCGCGGTTACGCCATCGCCACCGACTCGGCCGGAAAAGCCTTGCGTGACGAGGCCCAAGTCCAGATCGGCGATGCCGTCACACTCCAACTCCACCGTGGCCGGATCGAAACGGAGGTTCGACGGAAAGCTTCAAATTCAAATAAGGATGAGTGAAGATTCCTGGTATTTTTCTCACTCAATACCGCCGGCACTTTTTTGTTTGATCTCTTTGACCTTGTCGAGTAACTCATCAGCCATCTCAGTCAGGCGCGCTCTCTCCGCTGCAGACTCAACCATATCGGCCTTCCTTCGATAGAGGAGATTGAGGTAAACCATCGCATCATCGTAGTCCGGCTTCAATTGTATGGCGTGAGCAAGAACCTGAATGCCCTCATCAATCATGCCGCCGAACTCGCGGACGTATTCGACCCGCAAAACCTCAGGTAATGGATCGATGTCCTTTAACCCTTCGCCGCCAACCGACTGATTGAAGGCTTGCAGCAACCTGGTTTTCCCCTGATACGACAACGCCCAATCGATCACGCCGATGGAATAGTAGGGCTGGGGATCCTGGGGTTTTAATTCGGTATGTTTTCTGTGATAAGACTTCGACTCTGCAAACATGTCGGGGTCAAATGGCTGGCCAGCCCGCTGATACAAAATCGACGCCAATCCGTCAATTGCCGAAAGATTCTTAGGATCTCCCTGGAGGACTTCCTTGTAGGCGTCTGTGGCCAGTTTACCCATCCGAATATTTTCTTCGCTGGGCGCACCCGGAATGAATTGGGAGGCGTAGGCCGTGGCCAGATACAGTTGCGCGTTGAGCAGTGAAGGATCCAGCTCTTTTGCTTTCGTAAAGAGTTCTACGGCGCGATCAAACTGAGCTTCTTTGAACGCCTGAACACCCATGTTCAAGGCTTGCCGAGCTTGTTCCTGGTTTACAGAGGAGGTTGAAGCGCCTTGCTCTGGGACAGCGCCTGCCTTGGTGGGGAAACAACTCAAGAGAGCGGCACAGAGACAAACGATCAGGCAAGAAGACGACGATCTGGGAATTATCCGATGCATGACCGACTCCTTTGATCCCTGCGGAGTCTAGTCTACTCTTCTTCGCCGCCGTCGACTTTCAGGACGGCTAGGAAGGCTTCCTGGGGGATGTCGACCTGGCCGACGCGCTTCATGCGCTTTTTGCCTTCTTTTTGTTTTTCGAGGAGCTTGCGTTTACGTGAAATGTCGCCGCCGTAGCACTTTGCCAAAACGTTTTTGCGGATGGCGGCAACGGTTTCGCGAGCGATCACGCGGCTGCCGATGGCGGCCTGGATGGGGACTTCGAACATCTGACGCGGAATCAGTTTGCGCAGGCGGGTGACAAGGTCACGTCCGCGTTCGACGGAAAATTCGCGGTGAATGATCAGGGCCAGAGCGTCGACGGGTTCTCCTCCGACGAGAATATCCAGCTTGATGAGGTCCGATTCGCTGTAGCCGGCCAGGTGATAGTCGAGCGAAGCGTAGCCGCGCGAGACGCTTTTCAGCCGGTCGTAGAAATCGAGCACGATTTCGTTCAGCGGCAGTTCGTAGGTGAGCATGACGCGTGTGGGCGAGAGGTACTCAAAATTTTTCTGGGTGCCGCGCTTGTCCTGGCAGAGCTGCAGGATGCCGCCGACAGAATCCTCATTGGTAATGATCATCGCTTTGATGATGGGCTCTTCGATTTTTTCGATGTCGCCGGGATTGGGAAATTTCGCGGGGCTGTCCACTTCGATCACTTCGCCGGTGACGCGGGTGATGCGGTAACGCACGCTGGGGGCGGTGGTGATCAGGTTCAGACCGAACTCGCGTTCCAGGCGTTCCTGAACAATCTCGAGATGCAGCAAGCCGAGGAAGCCGCAGCGGAAACCAAATCCGAGCGCCACAGAATTTTCCGGCTCATAGAAAAACGCGGCATCGTTCAATTGTAATTTGCCCAGAGCGTCGCGCAGCGGCTCGTACTCGTCGGCAAGCACGGGGAAAATTCCGGCGAAGACCATGGGCTTGATGGCTTCGAAGCCGGGTAAAGCTGGCGCAGGACGCGAGGCTTCGGTGACGGTGTCGCCCATACGGGCGTCGGCCACGCGCTTGATGTTGGCGACGATAAAGCCGACGTCACCGGCCTCCAGTTCTTCCAGTGCCACCGGCTTTGGCGTCAGAGTTCCGAGTTGCTCGACTTCGTACACTTCGTTGGTAGCCACGAGGCGGATCTTCATGTGCCGCGTGATGCGGCCTTCCATGACGCGGACCAGCACCACGGCGCCGCGATAGATGTCGAACCACGAATCAAAAACCAGCGCCTGGAACGGATTGTCGGCGCTGCCCTTGGGCGGCGGAATCCGCTGAACGATCGCTTCCAGCACATCTTCCACGCCGATACCGCTTTTCGCGCTGATCATCAGTGAATCAGCGGCAGGAATCGCCAGCACATTTTCTATCTGTTCTTTTACGAAATCGGGCTGGGCGGCGGGCAAGTCTATCTTATTAATGACCGGAAGAATGGTGAGGTTGTGAGAGGCAGCCAGGAAAGTATTGGCGACGGTCTGCGCTTCGACGCCCTGGCTGGCATCCACAACCAACAGGGCGCCTTCGCATGCCGAAAGGGCACGAGAAACTTCATACGAGAAATCGACGTGGCCGGGGGTATCGATCAGGTTCAGGCGATAGGTATTTCCATCCTTGGCGGTGTAGTGCAGCCGGATGCTTTTGGCCTTGATGGTGATGCCGCGTTCGCGCTCCAGGTCCATCGAGTCCAGAACCTGCTCGTGCATCTCTCGCTGAGAGAGAGCGCCGGTCATTTCGAGCAGACGATCAGCCAGCGTGGACTTGCCGTGGTCGATGTGCGCGATGATGCAGAAATTGCGTATGAACTTTGGGTCCATTCGTATCCGTTACCGCCAGGATTTTCCCAGAGGGTGTATCTGAGTGTTCGACGGCGGGCCTTGCTGCCAAGTGAGGGCCGCTCACCCTGCTCGAAACCATGCCGCGTAAACATCTAGTTTGCCATAAACCGCAGGGGGCGTCAGCCTGCGGGGTATCAGCATAGTGGCCGGCAGCGTTGCAGAGCCACAGAGTTTCCGATTAGGGAGTTTTAACTATCACATCACTGGCCAAGCGGACAGTATTTTAGCCGCGCGCTGGAAGCAGGGACAGGTTTTGCTAGTTCAGGCAAAACAGGACTTTCGTCCTATAGGAACAAACAACGCAAAGCTGTGAAATAGTCAACGAGCCATGAGGGCACGCGGTCCGTCCGTTTGATGGATGGGGAGTAAAGGCGCGGCGTCAATTCAAGGCTACGAGATGATCGAGAGTAGGCATGATGATGAAGACGAACAACACTTGCTATCAAGCCTCTAAGCACCGGGGTCGCTCAGGCGGATTCAGCCTGGTTGAAATCACGCTTGTGGTCTTCGTGATGTCGGTTCTTGCCGCGATCACAGTCCCCAATGTGATGTTGACGATTTCCAACGTGAAATTGCGCGGCACGGCCGCCGATGTTGCCGGGCTGATGCAGCAGGCCAGAATCATGGCGGCCAAAAACAATCCGCAGAACCCTCCGGCTTATGCGATCAAGTTCGCAGTTCTGAACGGCACGCAATCCGCATATGTGGATCTCAACGGTACCGGAACCTGGAACAGCACCGCTGTCGTCAATGGAGTAAATACCTACGAACCGATAGTCGGGTTCGGCGGAACGGTAAAACCTGCGCCCGCTCCCCCAAACGGCAGTGGTGGCCAGCCCCCTGCGTACGTTTTGGCAGGGGACAGCAGCACTGGCGGACCGTTCACAAACGCCAATACCCTAGCATTCTCGCCAAGAGGTTTGCCGTGTGATTACTCCGCCCCACCGGCATGCGCCACTCCGGCGCCCAGCTATTTCGTCTATTACCTGACAGACGCCCGGATAGGCAATCCAGGGTGGGCGGCGGTGGTTGTGACCAAGGGTGGAAGAACAAAAGTTGTAGTGTGGAATGGATCATCATGGAACTAAACAATCGAATTAAATCGTCAAAAGAGCGCGGTACGTCGCTCATCGAACTCATGATCGCCTGCCTGGTACTGATGGTCGGCGTAATGGGGGTCGTATCTCTGATTCCCATTGCGATTGCGGAGAACGGCAGGAACCGGCAACAGAGCAATTCGACGGTTATCTCCCAGATGGTGATGGAAAAAATCCTGAGCGTTCCCGCAGGAACCTCGACCATTCTGAGTATCAGCGATTGCACGCCTACGGCGTTCAGCATCAACACAACCGGATCAGCTGGGGCTGGAACGGGTGCGACTCTGCAGGCGACCGGCGATGTGAACTTCAGCGTCGCGGCTCCGGGAGGTTACAGCATGCTGTATACCGCGTGCGGTGCCGGTGGCGCGCAATCCGTGTATGACGTCCGGTGGAACATCCAAGCTCCTTCGGCATATGTAAAGCTGATCACCATTTCAACTAGGTTAAAAGGCAGCGGGAACAATGCCACCCTATTTTCACTCCCGGTGACGATTCGCTCAATGTCCGGGCAGGGGAGCTGACATGAGGATGGGGAAAATGTTGAACAGGCGGCATCGCGGGTTTTCGATGATCGAACTGATGCTGGTAATAGCGATCCTCGGCATTATCGTCGGGGGGCTCTTCTCACAAATGGAGCAGGCCCAACAGCGCGCTTATGCAGAGCGCATCAAAGTGGACAACATGCAGGAAGCGAGGGACTTCGTCGACCAGTTCTTTCGAGATATCAATGAAATCGGTTATCCAAACGTACGGATGATGGATGTCACCAGCGCATCGTGGAGTCCTGCGCTCAGCACGCCGGCATCGTACGGTTGGAATAACGCCTACGCGAACGACAACAGGATGGCAATCGGCCTGGTGAAAATAGACAACACGGCGATCCAGTTCGAGGCGGATACGAACGGGGACGGCAACGTGCAAAGCGTGCAATACAAAATCAACGGCAACGGCACCTGTGCGCTCTGCCTGCAACGCAGCCAGGTGGACAAAGTGGCCGGAAATCCACTGACCGGGCAGACGCCCAACTGGGGAACCGAAGTGAATGACGCGTTGAATCCTATCATCTTCACTTATTTTAAGACTGACGGCACACAGATCGCTTCCGCGTCCTTACCATTGGATATCAGCACCCTGGCGGGCGCCCAGACCATTGCTTCCATCAAAACCATCAAGATCAGCCTGACGATCAGCAATCCCTTGATAGTGGATCAGAAGACTCACAAAACGATTCAAACTTCGTTCGAGGGAGAAGTCTCTCTGAACAATTGTTCCATGGCCGCCTCCGGCCAACCGATGACCTGCTAGGAGAATATTTATGATTGGACTTCGCAGAACAAAATCCAAAGCGTCCGAACGGGGCGTGGCCCTGATCGTCGCGCTGCTGACATTGCTGCTGATCAGCGCCGTTCTGATGGGGATGATCGTCGCCTCCAACTCGGAGACCAGTATCAGCACGAACTTCCGCGACGAGCAGGTGGCTTTTTTCGCGGCACGCGCCGCGATTGAGGAGATCCGCGACCGGATGCGGCCTAGCGCAACAAATACCCTGTCCACCACCGCTTACTTCACCGCCGCAACGACACCATTACCTGGCGCGGTGAATGGAGTTTTGTATGTCACAAACCCGACAGGCGGAGAAACGGTCACTCCCTGGCTCACAACGGGGACCAATTATCCGGATGATGAGATCTGTAAAGAAGTAACCTGCGTGGCAGGCGTGCCAGCCGGAGCCTGGTATGTGCCTGCGCAATCGGCAAGCGCGACTTATGCTGCGACGCCGGTCCTCCCGTGGAAGTGGGTTCGCGTGATGATTAAACCGAATAAGTCGGACACAGGCGCAGTTCGCGTTACCTCTGTGGATGGCCAGACGAACGGCAATCGCGTCTGCTTCAACGGTTCGAACGAACATACGACAGCGTTGACAAGCTGCCCGGATAAGCCGGTGTATGAGCTGACATCGTTGGCGGTAACGAAGGCTGGTACACGCCGCATTATCCAATATGAGATCAGCCAGACTACTTTCCCCACCATTCCGGGAGCGATGGTGTTTGACGGTCCGACCCCGGTGTATGGCGCGCCAAACTCGAACGCCTTCGGTGTGGACGGCACGGACGTCGCTCAGGGGCCGAACGCCGGAGCCGGCTGTCCCGCGCCGGTCAACCAGCCCGCAGTGGGAGGATATGACGCCGCATCCGTGACGACGCTTGTAGCGGATATTCCCAAGCCGGCGAAATATACATCTGGAGCAACGGCTACACCGGCCGTCTCAAACGTAAATGGCGCACTGGGCACCCTGGCCACCGTGGATGGTTTGACCGCCCTGGTTAGTTCGATCACCGCCTCCGCGGCCCCGGCCAACATCTATGGAAACAATCCAAGCATTGTAAACATGGGTACCAATGCCAACCCCGTGATTAACGTCGTTAATGGTGACCTTTCCATGGGCCCAAGCACTGGAGCGGGCATTCTGCTGGTCACCGGAAACCTGACCCTCAGCGGGAATCCCAGTTACAACGGAATAATTCTGGTAATAGGAAAAGGCACCTTCACAAAGAATGGCGGCGGTAACGGTACCCTGAATGGGGCGCTGCTTGTGGCCAATCTAAACGATGCTTCTGGCAACCCCATTCCCTTGGGATCCAACCATGCCCCTGGAATACCGACGATGAATTGGAACGGCGGTGGTAATTTCACTGGCCAATACGACAGCTGCTGGATCAACTACATGTCACAGTCGCTACCATTTCGGACTATCACCGACCGTGAACTCGTCTATTGAGGCAGTCAGGCCGCATGGGTCGGATTCCTCGCCTTCGACATGCGGCAGCGGCGCTTACTACGACAGCTGCTGGATCAAGGACGCCACTGCGGGGTTGAGGTACAAGGTGCGCGCACTCCGGGAGCTTTCCCAATAGTCTGAGGAGGATTTGTGAGCAACTGGCAGTATAAATTTGGTCTCGCATCGGGCCTTTTCATTTGCGCTACGTTAACCCTACCTGTGTTTGCACAGCAGCAGGCGACCCTGCAAACAGCCACGCTACGCAGCAAGGACGAGGCCGCGGCAGCGCCCAAGCCTAAAAACAGGAAGGTTTGGACAGAAGACTCGATCCCCGAAGTAAGGACCGCAGCTGATAGATATCAGGACAGCGTAGCGGCTACGCAGTCGACTTCACAGCCAGCCTCCGACGGTTCCACCGCCGCTGCCACGAATCAGGCGGGCCCAAAGGGACTGGGAGCACCGCCGGTCGCGCTGCACATTCCGAAGACGGCAGAGGAAACGCAACAGGCCATTGACCAGCGCAAGGGCATGTCGGAAAACTTCAACAATCTGCTCTCCTACACGAAGGAACAGTTACAGATCGAGACCGATCCGACCGTGCGCGCGGAGCTTACGGAAAAGGCCAATCTCCTGCTTTCGGGCATCAAATCCTCCAACGCCGAGATCAAGACGCTCGAAAAGGCGCTGGAGGCCTATAAAAACGGCAAGGCATCGGCACAGCCAAAAGACGGCGGACAGAGCAACGGTTCGGATGCCGCGAAACCAGAAGCACAGACGACCGCGGGCAATACTCAGCAGTAAGAATCACACAACCCTTCGTGTTCAAAGTGGCCGGGCTAGATGCTCCGGCCACTTTGTATTTTTTGGTGAGATCCGCCCTGACCGCGCCGCAAGCGCACGTTGAATTGATGGGAACTGCATCAATCTCCATCGCTCCTCGGCCGGCCTCTTGCCGGATTGCCCAACGCGTAGTGAGTCTGCTTTTGGCGGCATCTCACCGGGGGTATATAGTGGAAATGGCGTTCAGAGCGCCCATTGTGGCGGTGAACGCTACCTTGCAATAACCCGGCAAGAAACCCGGCAAGAAACCTAAGGCAAATTCCTGATGGCCGCAGACGTCAGCAAACAGCTGGAGCGGGCGAAGAAATTTCTGGAGAAGAACCGCGTCGAGGACGCCATCGAGGCGTATCTTGCCGTGCTCGACGGTTCCCCGCAACATCTGGAGGCTTCGCAGGCCCTGGGCGATTTGTATACGCGGCTGGAGCAACCGGATCGCGCCGCCGTTTATTATGGCCACCTGTTCGACCTGCTGATCGATCCCAAGGACGAAACCAAGGCGCTGGCGATTTACAACCGCTTCCTGCGGAACACCCTGGCGATCCAATCCCCCGAACGCATCGCGCGCTACGCCTTCCTGCTGCAGAAGCAGAATCGGGCCGAGGAAGCGATTGAGCAGTACACCAAGGCCGCGGAAATGTTTTCCGAAGCGGGCCGGAACGAAGATGCACTGTTTTGCTGGGAACGCACCGCGCAATTGGATCCAGAGAAGCTTTCCCGGCAGATGAAGGTGGCGGAGATCGCCGCGCAACTGGGAAAAAATACGCTGGCCGCGCGGGCGTTTTTGCGTTCCGCGCAGCTTTCGACCACCGCCGGCTCGCCGACGGAAGCACTGAAACTGCTGGCGCGGGCTTACACGCTGGCGCCGCAGGAGCGCAGTGTGGCGCTGCTCTATGCCGAGGCCAAGCTGCGGAATGGAGAGGCCGCTGAGGCTGGGGCGCTACTGGAGCCGTTTGCGGCGACGGAGAACGATGTGCCGTTCCTGGACACGTTTGCGGACGCGCTGCTGCAATCCGGGCAACTGGACCGTTCGCGCGCCATTCTGGAGAAGCTGCTGAAGGAAAAGAATGAGGGCGTTGTGCGGCTATTTGATCTGGCCGACGCCTACGCCGACGCGGACCAGGACTCCAAATCGGTGGAGGTCCTGCAGGTCCTGAAGCGGCGGCTGTTTGCGGATAAAAAGGTCGTGGAGTTTACCACTCAGCTGGAATCGCTTGGCGGGAAGCATCCGGAGTCCATCCCGATCCTGGAATACTGGGCGGCGCTTTACAACGAACTGAACCGGGAATCGCAATACTTTGAGGTGCTGATCCGGTTGTTCGACGCGAATTTTAATTCGGGATTCTTCCCGAAGGCATGCGAAGCGCTGGACCGGCTGGTGGACATCGATTCCTATGATTACCGCTGCCAGGAACGCCTGGAGCGGCTGCGCGGGCACGCGGACGAAGCTTTCCTACGGCGAGTAGCGGGGCGCATGGCGCGCACCGCGAATGTGCAGACGAGAAACACATCTGCGCCCAAAGCGCAGGCCAGCCGGGAGCTGGAGGGGCCGCCGCCCGCAACCGACGAGGGCCGCAAGATGCAGGCGCTGGACGACCTGATCGTGCAGACGGAGATTTTTCTGCAGTATTCGCTGCAGGCAAAGGCCGTGGAACGGCTGCAGAAGATCGCTTCGATGTTTCCCGGAGAAGAGGCGCGCAATCCGCGGCTGCAAAACCTTTATCAGACGGCGAACTGGTGGCCGAAGAATGCGGCGAAGCCCCAGCCGCCGCCGAAGCCCGCGGGCGCGGCTCCCGTGATCGAAGAGAAGCCGACACCGCCGACTGGGCGGACGGGCAGCTATACGGTGGAGACGCTGCGCGACCTGACGAAAATTTCGGAGATCAACCAGAAGATTTTCCGGCAGCAGACGCCGCGCGCGATGCTGAACACCACGGCGAATGAAGTCGGCGCCTACATGAAGGCGGGACGTACGTTTGCGGTGATCGGCGCGCCGGGGCGGCCGCCGGAAATGTCCGCGGAGCATTGCACCTCCGGGTTGCGGCCGGCACCTGCGGCGCAAGTGGTGTTTTTGCTGGCGCAGCTTGAAAAAGCGGTGCCGGACGAGCTGGGAGGGCTGATCGTTGACTCGTCCGACGAATCCATATTGAAGGAATTGGGATTGGCGACCGCGCTCGGCGTGGCCATCACGGACAAGGAAACCCAGGCGCCTGCGGGGATGCTGATTGTGGCGCACGACAAGGCACACCGTTGGAAGCCGAACGAAACTTATTTTCTGCAGGCCATCGGCGACCAGATGATGATGAGCGTCAGCCACACGCGGCTGCGCAGCCTGGTGCGGCGCATGGGCGTTTCGGATGAGAAGACCGGATTGATGAGCCGGAGTTCGTATGTGGGCTGCCTGCTGAACGAAGCGGACCGCGCGCGCACGCAGGGGACGGCACTTTCGCTGGCGGTGCTGCAGATCGACCGGGGCGCGGACATGCTGCGGCAGCAGGGAGAAGCGCCGCTGGAGAAATTTCTGGAGCAGCTTTCGCGTTCGTTGCAACCGATCGTGCGGCAGAACGATATGGCGGTAAAATATACGTCGTGGGCGTTGGCGTTCATCCTGCCGGACACGAATCTTTCCGGCGCGCAGAACCTGGTGGATAAGTTGAAGCGGGCGGCGGCGGGAGTGCGGCCTCCGTGGGACTCGACGCAGATAACGCTGAGCGCCGGGATTGTGGAAGCGGCGGCGCGGCAGGAATTCGACAGCGAAGACATCGTGACCGACCTGATCAATCGCGCGGAGTTCAGCGTGGAGGAAGCCCGGAAGCGCGGCGGAGACGTCATTGTGCTCTCTGAGATTCCGAAGTTTTAGCTAGCGTTGTTAGTCGCGGGACTGACTCTCGCCCTTCACAGCCTAACGGAGAGTTGTCATCCTGAGCGGCGCGTTGTTTGCGTCACGAAGGATCTCAACTGATGCGCAGCGCACAATTTTAGCGGTGAGATCCTTCGCATATCCTCGTCGGATAGGCTAAGGATGACAAGTTGTTTACCTCGAAAGGAAAATCATGTTTCCAACGGATGTGGTGATAGTTGCGGGTGCGCGCACGCCCATGGCGCGGTACACGGGGGCGTTTTCGGAGGTGTCGGCGATCGATCTGGGTGCGCATGCCAGCAAGGCGGCGATTCAAAAGTCGGGCGCGGACCCGGCGGAGTTCGATCACGCGATTTTCGGCAACGTGATGCAGACCAGCGCGGACGCGATTTATGGAGCGCGGCATGTGGGTCTGAAGGCCGGACTGAAAATGGAGACGCCGGCGGTGACGGTGAACCGCTTGTGCGGCTCCGGAATTGAAGCGATTGTGCAGGGGGCGCAACGGCTGTTGCTGGGCGAAGCGAATATGGTGCTGGCGGGCGGAATGGAGAACATGACGCAGGCGCCGTTTGTGATTCGCGGTGCGCGCACCGGGCTGAAGCTTGGCGGCGGGGCGCTGGAGGATTTTCTGTTTGTCGGATTGACGGACACGTATTGCGGATTGCCGATGGCGATGACGGCAGAAAAATTGGCGGAGCAGATAGGAATTACGCGGAAGGACGCGGATGCGTACGCGCTGCGCAGCCAGCAGTTGGCGGAGGCGGCGTTCAAGTCGTGCTACCTGACGGAAGAGATCGTGCCGGTGGAAGTGAAGCAGGGGAAGAAGACGATCCTGGTGAAGGAAGACGATCACCGGCGGCCGGGAACCACGATGGAGATTCTGGAAAAGCTGCCGCCGTCGTTCAAGAAAGACGGTATGGTGACGGCGGGAAACGCCAGCGGCATCGTGGACGGCGCGGCGGCCGTGGTGCTGACCCGCGAAAAACTTGCGAAGGAGCGCGGGCTGAAGCCGCTAGGGCGCATCGTTTCGTGGGCTGTGGCTGGCGTGGACCCGAGCATCATGGGGATCGGGCCGGTGCCTTCGACGCGCAAGGCGCTACAACTTGCAGGGATGAAGTTGGAGCAGATCGATCGCGTGGAAGTGAATGAGGCTTTTGCCGCGCAATATCTGGCGGTGGAAAAGGAACTCGGCCTGAATCGCGACAAAACCAACGTGAACGGCGGAGCGATTGCGCTCGGCCATCCGTTGGGTGCTTCCGGCACGCGGCTGGTCATCACGGTGCTCAATGAATTGCGCCGCGAGGGCCTGCGCTACGGGCTGGCGACCGCATGCATCGGCGGCGGCCAGGGCATCGCGATCATCGTCGAAGCGTACAACTAAACTTAAAGTTGCGAATAAATGCGGGCAAATGAAAAAGGCGCCAATGCAGGCGCCTTTTTCACTGTGCACCAGGAGCAGCTTTCAATTCGCCGGCGCCGGCGTGGCAGGGCACGCCATGAATGGCGATGTCAGCACCGTTGGATCCGGGAAGCTGTAGTCACCGTTGATTGCGTCAGACGGAGTCTTACCCTCGAACCACTGCAGCAGCGCCAGGGTCTGCGGGTGATATGTGAAGCCGTGCAGGGTAATCGGCTGGGTCGGGTTGGGGAGATTCTCGATGATGTCGCCCACTTCCAAGCCGATCTGGCAAGCTCCGGCGGGGGCGCCGGGGATCTGGTAGTTCGGAGTGACATTGTTGACGAAGGGATCGTTCAGCGTCTCACCGAGTTCATGGGAGAGCGGAAAGATGTCCGCAAAGATGGTCGGATCGCCGAAGACGAATTCGGCGATGTCCGCGTCGAGCGATGTGGCGAAGTCAAACGTTTGGACGAATATGTTATTTCCCACCTGATTGGCCTCAAACGCGGTATGGAAGCCGCCGATGCAGCAATCCACGGGTTGTTGCTTGGCGAAGTCGCCGTAGAGGGCGTTGCGGGTGAGGAAAATGGGGATGGCGTTTACGGTGATGGGCTCGGTCTGAACCAGCGTGTTCAATTGCGAGACGATGAAGTTAATGTCGATGATCGCGACCAGGTTACCGTCTGGAGCCTGCAACACGATGGACGAGCCTGGCGGCACTTCGATGGTGACCGGAATAAGGGTCTGCGGGCGGCCGAGGAGGAGGTGGTAGCTATCATTTCCATCTTCGTGGTTCTTGCCGAACAGGGGAAAGAATTCAGCGCGCATCACGGCGTCTTCAAACTGGGTGAATCCCGTTGCGAACTGGGAATTCTGGAAGAGCGGGGAGTTTGCCACTTGCTCGTTGATGACGGTGGCATCGATCACGATATTGTTGCCGTTCTGGTCCACGAATTCGTCGAAAAAGAAGGACATCGGGATGTACTGCGTGGGAATTGTGGTGGTCTGTTTTCTTGCGGGATCCTTGCCGACCATGGTGTAGGGGAAAACCTGTCCGCCAAACGTAAAGGAGCGAGTGAAATTCGGTAAAGAGACAATGCTGGGACTTTGCTGCTTGGCGGCGGCGTTTGTGGACGAGGACAATTTGTTGATTGCCATGTGCTTGGGCTTGGAATTCAGAGAGGTGAAGAACGTGGAGTTAACAGCGACGGGAAGCCGCGTGGTGACCTTTACCGAGTTTTCTTGAGCAGAGGCCGCAACGCAGCCCAACAGGCAAAATAGAGACAGGGACATACAAGCTAGGGATTTGGACATCTCGTGAAATTCTCCTTAGGAAGAGAGATAGCGCGGCGGGAGACAGCGCTGATACTGTGTTGCAAAGTCCCCCAAATGTCAAAGAAATTTTTGTTTATTTGAGGGCGGCGACGAGGGTGGCGAAGGGCGACAGGGAAACTGCGTTCAGAGGCACCTCCGCCATGTTGATTTGGGGAAAGGCAAGTAGGGGTTTCGCAGAGTCGCCAAGGATACCTTGAGGTTTCAGATCGCAGGCGACGGTTTTTGGTTTGCCGCTCATGTTCAGAACTACCAGTACAGATTCGCCGCCGGCCTGATTTTTTCGTAGGAACGAGAGGACGTCCGTATCGTGGCAATTCACGGTGATTTGGGCGCCGTCACGGAGCGAGGGTTGTGCACGGCGCAGGCGAATCAGTTCCTTGTAAAAGTTGAGGAGAGAGTTGGGATCTTTTTCTTCGACGGCCACGTTGCGTTGCATGTGGCTTAGGGGGACCGGAAGCCAGGGCGTCAGCGACGTAGTGAAGCCGGCGTTGGTTGAGGTGTCCCATTGCATGGGAGTGCGTTCGCCGTCGCGTCCTTTTTCTTTTGGCCAGCCTAGTTTGCCGATGGGGTCGCGCACGTCTTCTTTGCGGGCGGGCGGCGCGGTGACCATGCCGATTTCTTCGCCGTAGTAGAGTTGCGGTGTGGCGCGCGTGGTCAGCAGCAGTGCCGCGAGCAGCCGGGCGATGGCTTCGTTGTGCACGCCGTCTCCGTAGCGGTCCCAGGTGCGGTCCTGATCGTGATTGTTGAAGAAAAAGTAGGGCTGGCCGCCGGCGGGATTGTTTTCGACCTGGTCGATTAACTCGCGGAAGCGGGCGGCGGAAAGCTGGTTGACGTCGGCGACCTGGAAATCCATGGGTAACTGGACTTCGTCGAGTTTGCTGCCGTAGAGCTTGGTGAGTTCGGCGATGTTGGGCTCGTCGGTTTCGCTGATGAGCACAGGATTGCCGGGATATTCGTCGACGACCTGGCGCATCTCTTTCAAGACTTCGTGCACTTCCGCAAGGTTGTCGGTGTACTTGTGCTCGATGTTTTGGTCGCCATAAGCGTTGGTGCCGGGCAGGAGCGGATCGTCGTGAAGATTCGGATCTTCGAAAAGGCGCGAGACAGCGTCGAGACGGAATCCGGCGACACCGCGATCCAGCCAGAAGCGCATCACGTCGTACATCGCTTTGCGGACTTCAGGATTGCGCCAGTTGAGGTCGGGCTGCTCGCTATAAAAATGGTGGTAATAAAATTGACCGGTCCGCGGGTCGAATTTCCAAGCGGAGTGGCCGAACCAGGATTGCCAGTTGTTGGGCGGCCGGCCAGGACCTTTGCCGTCGCGCCAGATGTACCAGTCGCGCTTGGGATTGGTGCGCGAGGAGCTGGATTCGATGAACCAGGGATGTTTGTCCGAAGTGTGATTCGGAACTAGGTCCATGATGACACGGATGTCGCGGGCTTTCGCTTCCTTCATCAGGCGATCGAAATCGGCCATGGTGCCGTATTGCGGA
This sequence comes from Vulcanimicrobiaceae bacterium, assembly GCA_035484435.1. GTDB lineage: Bacteria > Acidobacteriota > Terriglobia > Acidiferrales > UBA7541 > Acidiferrum. The sequence continues at coordinate 15,676 of DATHOY010000265.1, forward strand.
TCAATGGCGGTGTAGTCGGCAATGTCGTAGCCGAAGTCCACCTGGGGCGAGGGATACATTGGCGTGATCCAGATGGCGTCGACACCGAGGTCTTTCAGGTAATCGAGGCGTTGGGTGATGCCGTTGAGGTCGCCAATGCCGTCGCCGTTTGAATCCTGAAAACTGCGCGGGTAGATTTCGTAAATGACCGCGTACTTCCACCACATATCGTTTGTACCCTTCACAGTTTGATGAGCCACAGTTAGATGAGCGACGGAGGCATCGGGTGCTGTTTGCTGCGCCAGGGCGGCATTAGTTGCCGCGGCAAAACATAGAGGCAGCAGCGCCACAGCAGCCAAGTTTCGCCTTGCGTGCGACGAGATTCGCCACACAGGTCCCCCGAATGAGCTTACGAGAGCCATGTCACCTGCAGCTTATCATCCCATCTTGAACAGGAAAAACGATTGTGGTACGGGACACAGCCAGCAGAAAAAAGAGGGAACGTGAAAACGTTCCCTCTTTGAACTGAACAACGTGGTATATGCTTCGCGTCAGCGGGAAATGACGGCTGCGACGATTATGACTTCAGGTTTTTCGTGGTTTTGCGCGAGTTCGACCTCAATGCGGCTCTTGGGGAACTCACGTCCGGTTGAATTACCAGCAGTCCACACCTGGTAGAGGAAGTAGTGGCCGCCCATGCGATGGAACACGAGCTTGGTTTCCGGCGCTGGCTTGGCTTTTGAGCACGGATTCGTCTGGGTGAAAGCGGCCGAAATTTCGTTCATGTTCTCGATTCGAATGACGCCACTACCGTTAAGAGCTGCTCTGAAAGTGTACTCACCGGCGGGATAGGCGCGGTTGCCGACTGCAAAGTCGAAGGGTACGTCAGCTTTGACACCGTTTTGCTGGGCCCGAGCGGCCGGTACCAGCAGGATCGCGGCAAGAACGAAAAGAACGAAGCGAAAGTTTTTCATAAAACCTCCTATATAGACAAAAGCGGCGAGAGGCGGAAAAGAAAGCTCACAATTCTTATGAGATATCTTGTTCCCGTTTTCTCTTACTGCTCACTCGTTTTGGTGGTGCATGACTCATGCCACGGTGATTGCAATTCCTTGCCCCAGGTAACTCTGCTCGGATCCGCTTCGATCCCAATCAGATAGCGGTATTATTCCCAGCTCAGCCTCATTGTCGCTGCTTTGAGTCAAAGGGTTTTTCCGAAGAATTGCTATCCGATTGGCTCCAGGGATTGTGTCGCATGCGCACTTCAAACTTTAGTGAGTGATGGAGAGCCGGCAGCAAATGATCAGGAACGTGAGTAAGCTGTTCACAGCTCGCAGGTTAATGGAATCCCTGCAGATTCCATTTTTCCGGATGTTGAATTCTGGCCCACCTTCCCCGATCGGATAGCCGTCTATCTATTTGGATAATCTGCCCTCGATCGGCACAGGCACTTTTGTTGCGGGCCGCGCAAAGTGAGTTCTCAAGGCAGCTTTGGTACACTTTGACGGGTGGCAATTTCCCGCCGGTTTTGCGCGTACTTCGAGACGTGAGGAATTCATGGCGATTCAAAAAGTGGGCGTAGTGGGGTGTGGCTTGATGGGGTCAGGGATCGCGCAGGTTTGCGCTCAGGCCGGGTTCACTACCGTGGTGCGCGAGGTCAGCAGCGATCTGGTGGACAAGGGATTGAAGAGCATCGAGAAGAACCTGGCGCGACTGGTGGAGAAGGGTACGCTGACGGAACCGGCCAAAGGGGAAGTGCGCGGGCGGCTGAAGGGCACGACTTCACTGGAGGATTTGAAGGATTGCGATTTGATTGTGGAAGCGATCATCGAGCAACTGCCGGTGAAACGCGAACTGTTTGGAGCGCTGGACAAGCTTTGCCCGCCGCAGACGATTTTTGCAAGCAATACTTCTTCGCTGACGATTACAGAAATCGCCGCTGCCACCAGGCGACCGGGGCGTTTTGTGGGGCTGCACTTTTTCAATCCAGTGCCGGTGATGAAACTGGTGGAAGTGGTGAAAACGATTTCCACGGACCCAGCGGTGTATGACGAGATGGTGGCGTTCGGGGCGAAACTGGGGAAGACACCGGTACGCGCGAGTGACAGCGGCGGATTTATCGTCAATCGTTTGCTGGTGCCGTATCTGCTGGATGCGATCCGGGCGCTGGAAGAGGGCGTGGGCTCTGTGGTGGACATTGATAATTCGATGAAGCTGGGTTGCGGATATCCGATGGGGCCGTTCACGCTGCTGGATTTCGTGGGACTGGACACGACGTATTACATTTCGCAGATCATGTTTGATGAATTTAAGGAGAAGCGGTTTGCGGCTCCGCCGCTGCTGAAGCGCATGGTGCTGGCCGGGTGGAACGGGAAGAAATCCGGGCGCGGGTTTTATGATTACGCCGACCCCGCTAATCCGAAGCCGATCACGTTTTGAGGGGAAATCATGGCTTATGAGAATTTGTTGTACGAAAAGAAGGACGGGATTGCGTACATCACGTTCAACCGGCCGAAGGTGTTGAACGCGCTGAACCGCAAGACGATTGAAGAGTTTCAGCAGGTGCTGTTCGACGCGCGAGATGATGCTTCGGTGCGTGTGCTGATTCTTACCGGGTCGGGAGAAAAGGCATTTGTGGCCGGCGCGGATATCAATGAACTGGCGCAGCAGACTCCCGTGAACGGCAAAGAGTTTTCGCTTTTCGGGCAGAGCGTGTTTCACCTGCTCGAGACGATGGGGAAGCCTTCGATTTGCGCGATTAACGGATTTGCGCTGGGTGGCGGTTGCGAATTGGCGCTTTCGTGCACGATTCGCGTTGCCAGCAAGAGCGCGAAGCTGGGGCAGCCTGAGGTGAAGCTGGGCATCATTCCGGGTTACGGCGGATCGCAGCGCATGGCGCGGTTGTGCGGCAAAGGCGCGGCGCACGAACTTTGCCTGACCGGGGAAATGATTACGGCGGAAGAGGCTCAGCGCATTGGCTTGGTGAATCATGTTTACGAGCCGGCGGAACTGCTGCCCGCGGCTGAAGCGATGGCCAAAAAGATTATCGAGAAAGCGCCGCTGGCCGTGAAATACTGCATGGAAGCGATCGAACGCGGCGTGGAAATGCCTCAGGAAGAGGGGCTGTTTCTGGAAGCGACGCTGTTCGGCTTGTGCTGCGCAACGGAAGACATGCGCGAGGGGACGAAGGCGTTTCTGGAGAAGCGGGCGGCGGCATTTAAAGGGAAGTAAATGAGGTAGAGGAACGGAATCGCTGAAGTTTTGGCGAACGGGGATGCGAAATCGATGATTCAGCCGGGGAAAATTGATGGTGGGTTAAGCGGCGGCGGAATGCGGTTTGGCGTTGTGGTGAGCCGGTTCAACAGTCTTATTACCGAACGGCTGTTGCAGGGAGCGGTGGACGCGCTGGAGCGCGGTGGGGCGGCGAGCAAGGATGTGGACGTGATTCATGTGCCGGGTGCGTTTGAATTGCCGCTGGCGGCGAAGAAACTAGCAATGACGGGGCGCTATGATGCGCTGATCGCGATTGGCTGCGTGCTGCGGGGCGAGACGGCGCATTACGATTACGTGTGCTCGGAAACTTCCCGCGGGTTGCAGTTGGCGCAGATGGATACGGGCGTGCCGGTGATGTTTTGCGTGCTGACGTGCGACACGCTGGAGCAGGCGATTGACCGGGCCGGTTTGAAGGGCGGCAACAAAGGATTCGAGGCCGGATTGGGCGCGATCGAAATGGCGCAACTGTCGCGAAAATTGTGCGGTCCGGCAAAGGCGCCATCCGCTTCAACTGGTAAAGGGCGGCGCAAATAACTTGAGCTTGCGGACAAAATCACGGGAATTTGCGATGCAGATGCTGTTTCAATGGGACATGAGCCAGCAATTTCCGGAGAAACTCGAGATCACTTTCTGGAAGAGCGCCAAAGCCGCGGCGCAGACGCGGACGTTTGCGAACCAGCTGTTCGAAGGTGCGGCGCATGACGCCACGGCCCTCGATGAACTGATCAGCAAGCACGCCGTGAACTGGCGGCTGGACCGAATGGCGGCCATTGATCGAGCGATTCTGCGGCTGGCAATGCACGAAATGCGCGCGACGGATACGCCGGCGAAGGTCGTTATCAATGAAGCCGTGGATCTCGCCAAGAAATACTCCTCCGATGATGCCGGCGGCTTCGTCAACGGCATTCTGGACGCCTACCAAAAGACAATCAAAGCTAAGTGACGGACATCCCGATGTTTCAAAAGCGCCCGCCTCCCTTCCTGCGTCAGGGCAAGCGGAAGGCGGCCGGTACAAATTCGTGCGGGGCCACCTGAAGGTGGCCGTTACATAAGAAACCTCGATTGCGAATACAGGTTGCCATCGGCTGACTAGGTTGACTTGGCGCTAGGCGCGGATGGTGCCTTCGAAAACTTTGACGGCGGCGCCGCTCACGCGCGGAGTGAGCTTTTTGCCGGGTTGTGAAACTTCCACCTCGATTTCGCTGGGGCGGCCCATCTCAACTCCTTGGGCGATGTGCAGCGTGTGCCCGGCGCTGAGTTTTCCGTGTTTCACCAGGTACGCTCCAAGCGAGCCTGCGGCCGAACCGGTGGCGGCGTCTTCGTACATGCCCCAGGGCATCATGCCGCGCGCGTGCGCCGAAGAGTTGCCGGCGAGCGCAAAGCAATACGCCAGCGCGCCTTGTTTCCCCAGGAGGCGGGCGAGTTCCACCATGTTCAGCTCAATTTTCCCGAGTGCCTGGCGGTTGCGCAACGGCACCATCAGGTTGAAGATTCCCGTGGAGACGAATTCCGGGTCGAGTTTGGGATCAAGATCTTTCAGTGAAAGACCCAGCGATTCCGCCAGCTTTTTCTTGTTGATTTTGGATGGCTTGAAGGCGGCTTCTTTTTGCGTCATGGTGACGCGCTGCGGGCGGCCGTCCTTGAAGCGAATTTCGACGGGCAGAATTCCAGCGCCGGTCTGCTGCATGACATGCACGCCGCCTTCCTGCGCGGGAACCACTCCGAGTTCGGCCAAAAGGAACCAGGTGCCAATGACCGGGTGGCCGGCGAGCTTCAGTTCTTGTTTGGTGGTGAAAATCCGGAGGCGAGCGAGCGCGCGATCGTCGGTCGGCTTTTGCACGAAGACGGTTTCGGAAAGATTCATCTCGCGTGCGATGGCCTGCATTTGATCCTGGGAAAGGCCGTCGCCGTCGGTAATCACGGCGAGCGGATTGCCCTGGAAACGCGTGGTGGTGAAAACGTCGAGAGTGTAGAAGCGATGTTGCATGGCTGGATCCTGTCTTTCCGGCCGCCGAGCGGTCAAATCCGTTCGAGCTGGCTGACTGTCCTGTGGTTTTGAATGTTACCCGTGTTCAATGTGGTTCGCGGTTCGATCAAGACGATGTGCACTTCTTCGTCGGCCACGGGGCAGTGCTCGACGCCGTGGGGCACGATTACGAATTCACCTTCGCGTATGGTGGCTTCGCGATCGCGGAATTTCATGCGCAGCGTGCCTTTCACGACGAGAAAAAGTTCGTCTTCGTTGTCATGGTGGTGCCAGATGAATTCGCCCTTCAGTTTGACAGCTTTCACGTGGCAGTCGTTCACTTCGCCGATTACGCGCGGGTTGCAATAGTCCTGGAATTTTCCGAATTTGTCTTTCAGGTTTACCGTTTCCATTGGATTTCTCCCTAAAGGGCGTTGACTGCCGCAACCGTGGCCTGTAAAACGCGCTTTGTTGTTTCCGGCCGCGAAGTTTCGGAATAAATGCGCAGAAGATTCTCGGTGCCCGATGGACGCAGCATCACCCAGCCAAGGTCGGCGAGATAGAGTTTGATGCCGTCCATATTTTCACTGCGCGTAACGTCCCAGGTGCCGACGCGCTTCGTTTTTTCGCTGGTGAAGTGGGCGATGGCCTTTTCTTTTTGACCGCGCTTCACGTCCAGGTCGATGCGGCCGTAGTGGAATTCGCCGAATTCGGCGTGCAGCGCGGCAAGGAGTTCGCCGAGCGATTTGCCGTGCCAGGTCATCAACTCGGCGAGGAAGAGCGCGGAAACTTGGGCGTCGCGCTCCGGCAGATAGAGGCTGGTGCCGATGCCGCCGCTTTCTTCGCCCCCGATCAGAATGTTTTGTTCGAGCATCAGTTCGCAGATGTATTTGAAGCCGATGGGGACTTCGTGCAGCTTGCGGGAGAATTTGGCGGCCAGCTTGTCAATGAGCTTGGTGACGGAAAAAGTTTTGGCGATGTCGCCGGGGAGATTACGCGTTCCGGCGAGGTGCCAGACCATGAGGGCAAAAATCTGGTGCGGATTGACGAAACTGCCGTCGCGGTCGATGGCGCCGATGCGGTCGCCGTCCCCGTCGGCGGCGAGGCCTGCATCGTATTTTCCTGCGATGACCGCTTCGCGCAGCGCGTCGATGTGCGGCTCGATGGGTTCGGGATGGACGCCGCCGAAACGCGGGTCGCGGGTGCCGCGGATTTCATCGCAAACAACGCCGTTGCGCTGGAATAATTCGTGCAACAGGCCGGCGGCGGAGCCGTGCATGGGGTCGGCGACGAAACGGAATTTGGAGTCGCGCAGACGCTGCCAGTCGATCAGTTTTTCGATGGTGTCGAGATAGGGTGAGCGCGGCTCCAGCGCGTGGATTAAATCTTTTCGCGGCGGCAGTGGCGGCACACCATTCGAAAGGACGGTTTCGAGTTCGTTTTCAATCTGGGCAACGATGGAGGGAAGCGCGCTGCTGCCATAGCTGGCCTTGTACTTGATGCCGTTCCAGGAATAGGGATTGTGGCTGGCGGTGATGACGATTCCTCCGGCGGCCTGGCGCTGGCGGACGAGGAGGGAAATTGCGGGCGCGGGGCAGGGTTTGTCGGCGAGCCAGACGGGCGTTCCGGTGGAGCTGATGACTTCGGCGACGGCCGCAGCGACGCGGTCGGAGGCGTAGCGATGATCGTAGCCGACGAGAACGCCCTTGCGTGCGTCTTCACCGCGCACTACGTAGCGCGCGATCGCGGCGGCGACGGTGCGTGCGTTCTCGAAGGTAAAATCGTCGGCGATGACGCCGCGCCATCCGTCGGTGCCAAATTGAATCGAAGCCATTCCATTCGAGTATACGCGAGGGGAGCGGGTCGCCAAAGATTGCGGGTTTAGGCACGGGTAAGGAATAGTGATAAGCGCAGTCATTTTGACTGTCGAGAGATTCCTTGGCGGCGGAAGTTTGACCGACCTGCGATTGAGGCGCGAGTCGAGAGAGCCGGTAGAGTTTATGAAATGCACAAAGTGATAGTCACTCTTAGATGAAAGAGCTGATGGTTGGATTGACACGTGGGAGGGGATGCCGGATTCTGTTGGCAAAGTCATTATCCTGAGAGACAGCAACGAGGTGGGCGGGAATGGGTGGCCTGGGTTCACACTTCTATCCGTGGGGATTTGTTGTGCAGGGTGTGGCGCTTTGGCACTTCGTGAAGCGGCGCCCGGAAGGTTATTGGCTCTATATCATCATCTTCGGCAGCGTGCTGGGAGCCGGGGTGTATATAGTCGTCGAGATGATCCCCGACCTGGGATTGCTGCGCGGAGTATTCCAGGGATTCGGCAGGCGCTCGCGGATTCAAGCCGTGGAAACTCAGATTCTGGACAATCCGTCGGTTGGAAACCTGGAGGAACTGGCCGAGCTGTACTTTGAGCAGAAGAATTATGCGAAGGCGCGCGAGCTGTTGAACCGGGCAATCTCCACACGGAGCGATTCGCCCCATGCGTTTTACTTGCGGGCGAAGGCGGCGCTGGGGATGGGGGACTATCCGGGCGCGATTCCCGATCTGGAGTATGTGATCGGGAAGGACGCGAAGTTTGATTACTATCGGGCAACGGGATTGCTTGGCGATGCGTATGCGCGCACGGGTGACCTGGAAAAGGCGGCGATCTATTTCGCGCCCGCCGCGCAGTTTTCGACGACGCCAGAGACGCTGTTTAACTATGCGAACTATCTGAAGCTGGCAGGAAAGAAAGAAGAAGCACGGGAGTGGGTGCAAAAGCTGGTGGCGAAGAAGAGAACGTTGCCAAGGTACATGCAACGAGTGGAGCGGCCGTGGTTCCGCAAAGGTAAGGCGCTGCAGAAAGAGCTGGCGGCTTGACTCCGGCGGGGAAATATTGGGGCGACCCCGAAGCGCAAAGATGACATCCCACTCCCCGAGCACACTCTACGTTTTCGGGCCGCATGAGCTCGTGATACAACACTCACCCCGCAGGAAATTGTTAATCCGGCGTGAATCCCAGGAAGTCTTCGTGTCCCTCGAACACCGAAGCGAGGTTTGTAAGGCGAAACAGGTCTTTCAGGCGTTGATTCAGGTTGATAAGTTTCAGCCTCGAATTCTGCCGTTTAGCGGAAAAATACAAGCCGGCGACCGCACCGAGGCCGGAGCTGTCCATGTAGCCGACGTTGGTGAGGTCAAGCACGACGCATTTGGTTTCCGGAATCAAGCTGCGGACGGTGGACTGCAGCAGAGCGGAGCTGCCCGCGGTGATTTTGCCCGTGCAGCGGACGATCGTTTCTTCGGCATTTTTCGTTGTTTCCAGAGTCAATTCTGAGATTGGGCCGGGAGTCGCGGACATGTCGTAGCCTCCTTAGGCGGAGTTGCATAATGGGTGAGAGGGGAACCGCTCTTCGGGAATGGAACCGCCACCGGTTCAGGGGAACTTCGTTCAGCCGGGCGAAGAGTAGGTTCGGTTGAACGTCCCTACGATACTACCCGTGAAAGCAAAGTCAAGACGGCCGTTAGCTTGGGCTGCCGATCCCGTGCCCGGATTAGAGAAGTTTTTTGTGCTTGCGGTCTTCGAGGGCTTTTACGATTTTGCCGACGTCCTGAGCTCGGTCGCGGGGGCAGATTAGGATGGCGTCTGGGGTTTCAACAACCACGAGACCGCTGACGCCGATGGCGGCGATGTATTTGCCGGGGCTCCATAGGAAATTGCCTTCGGCATCGAGCGTGTGGCCGGGACCGGCAAAAATATTTTCGGCAGGATGTTTGGCGAGGAGTTCGTGAACGGCGGCCCAGGAGCCGATGTCGCTCCAACCCATTTCAGCGGGGATGACGAAGACGTGCGGGGTGCCGGGACGCTGCGTGGCACGTTCGAGGATCGCATAGTCGACGGAGATATTCTCGAGTTGCGGGTAAATGCGCTTTAGTTTGACGGCGTAACTTCGTTTTCCGATGTGTTGGGCGAGTTCTTCAATCAACGCATGAGTTTTCGGCAGGAATTCCTTCAGCGCTTCCAGAAAAGTGGAGACGCGCCAGAAAAACATTCCGGCGTTCCAGTGGAAATTGCCGGAGGCCAAATATTCTTTGGCGGTGGCAAGGTCCGGTTTTTCTTTGAAGCACTGCACGGCAAAGATCGGTGCGCCTTGAGCGGTGACGGGATCTCCTTGGCGCTCGATGTAGCCGTAACCGGTCTCCGGGCGCGTGGGGAGAATGCCGAGGACGAGCATGTGGCCGGGCTTGCGAGCTTCGTCGAGGGCGGCGCGGACGATTTCGCGGTAGCGCTCGGGTTGAGCGATGAAATGATCGGCAGGAAGCACTGCGAGCAGCGCGTCGCCGCGGGCCGCATGACGAACATGGATCGCGGCCAACGCGATCGCGGCGGCGGTGTTTCTGCCGATCGGCTCGGTCAGCACATGCTTTCGAGCGTCTGCGGGCAACTGTTTTGCCAGGGCGGAGGCCTGCTGCGCGTTGGTAACCGTCCAAATGCGTTGTGGAGGAATGAGCGGGGCAAGGCGCGTCACAGTCTGTTGCAGCATGGAGCCTTCGCCGACTATGTTCAGAAGTTGCTTGGGCGTGCGCGTGCGGCTGCGCGGCCAGAAGCGCGTGCCGCGGCCTCCGGCAAGAATCACGGCGTGCGTTGCCAGCGCGCTTTCTTTTTTCACTCGGCACCAATTACGACGCGGGAAATAGCCCCGTCTTCGAATCCCTGATTTCGCAACTGCTGACGTAGCGCGCGGGTGTCTGGAACGGTGACGCGCAAGACAGAGCTTACTCCATCCGGGTGCAGCAAGGTTGTGGGCAGATTGGCTGGCAGAAACCAAGCTTCGCCGGGGCGGTAGGGAAAAGCCTGATCGGCCTCATGGAACGCGCCGGTGCCTTCCAGAATCACAAAGACCTGAAATTCTTCGGGATCGCTTTCGATGGGTGTGGTGCGATTGCAATCCCAGCGTTCGGTGGCGAAAAATTCACACGCAGCTAGAAGATACTTCTTCGCGTCGGGGGAATGCAAAGCCAGCGGCTCGATTTTTCCGCCGGTTTTCCCACTGAAATTTGTTACTGCGAGGGCTTTCTCGATGTGCAGCTCGCGCGGCTTGCCGGAAGAGTCCACTCGGCCATAATCATAAACGCGATAGGTGAGATCCGAATATTCCTGAATTTCGCAAATGACCATCCCCGGTCCGATGGCGTGTTGCGTTCCCGAGGGCACGAAGTACGTATCGCCGGTCTGGACCGGCAAGTGCACCAGCAGATTCTCCACTGTGCCTGCCGCCAGCGCCAGCAAAAAGCCCTCCTTGTTCACACCCGGCTGCAACCCGAACATGATTTCCGCCCCGCGCTGCGCAGAAACCATGTGCCACATTTCCGTTTTTCCTCGACCGCCCGCGTTCTGCTCGTACTTTGCGGCATAGGCATCGTTGGGATGCACCTGTATGGATAATTTGTCGTTGGGAAAAATGAATTTGATAAGGACCGGGAATTCGGCAAGGGAGGCGTGCCGCGCGCCGCGCCATTCCGCCGGCATGGCGTGCCAACTCTCCTGCAGCGACTTGCCCGCGAAAGGACCGTTGGCCACGTGCGATTCAAATGCCGTAAGCCAGGCCTCGCCGAGCGGCTCTTTCAGATTTATTTCGTGGGGATACCAGGGAGCGAGCGAACGCTGACCCCAGATCCGCGGGCTGAAGAAGGGTTCAAGTCGCGAGAGGACAGGTTGCATCACAGTCTAGGCGGCGGCCTCCGCACGGGAAAAGAATTTTTCAAGGCGCCGGAGCCCTTCCTCGATGCGTTCGATCGATGTGGCATAGGAGAGGCGGAGGAAGCCCGGGGCACCGAAAGCTTCACCAGCGACGAGGGCTACGTGGGCTTTTTCGAGAAGCAACTTGGAAAGCTCGGTGCAATTTTTCGCGGCGGCGTTTTTTCCTTCGCCGAGGTGCGCGGAGACATTTGGAAAGGCGTAGAACGCACCGCCCGGCCATTCGCAGGTGATGCCGGGAATCGCGCGTAACCCTTCCACGATTCGCTTGCGGCGTTTGGCGTATTCGGCGAGCATCGGGGGCACGGTGTCCATCGTGCCGCGCATGGCTTCGAGCGCGGCGTATTGTGCGATGGAAGTAGGGTTTGAGGTCGATTGGCTCTGCACCTTGATCATGGCTTGGATTAATTCTTCGGGCGCCAGCGTGTAGCCGATGCGCCAGCCGGTCATGGCAAAGGTCTTTGAGACGCTGCCGATGATGATGACGTTGGCCTTCGAGTCTTTCGCGCCGGCGATGGAAAACGGTTTGTGAGGATCATAGACGAAGTGCGAGTAGCACTCGTCGCCCATCACCCAGACGTTGTGCTTCTTGCAGACGGCGAGGATTTTTTCGAATTCCGGGCCGTCCACCACGCCTCCCGTCGGATTGCTGGGCGAGTTGACGATCACCATTTTGGTTTTTGGAGTGATGGCCTTTTCGATGTCGGCGGCTCGGGCGCTGAAACCGTCTTCGGGACGCGTCTGGACGATCACCGGCGTTCCGCCGGCGTACTTGATGATGTCCGGAAAACTGACCCAGTAGGGCGCGGGCAGAATCACTTCGTCCCCGTTCTGGATGAGCACGCTGATGGCGTTGAAGATGGAATGTTTTCCGCCAACGGTGACGACGCATTCTCTCGCGGTGTAGTCGGAGCCGAGTTCGCGCTTGTGCCACGCAGTGATGGCTTCGCGTAGCGCCATGATGCCGCCTGTCGGTGTGTACTTGGTGCGATTTTCTTCGATGGCCTTGATCGCGGCTTTCTTGATGTGGTCGGGCGTCGGAAAGTCGGGTTCGCCGGGGCCGAAGTCGGCGATGTCTACGCCCTTGGCTTTCAATTGTTCGGCGGCGCTGATGACGGCGGCTGTGGCGGAAACTTGGATGCGGTTGATGCGGTTAGTTAGTTGCACGTGTTCTCCCCGGAGCGAGACTCTGACTGACTAGTTTTCAGGAAAAGCGCGCGAATTTCAATCGAGAACCGCTTGGGAGAGAAAGAGTCCCATTAGGCGGAGGCGGCTGCCAATTTGGCCCGGATCTTTTGTTCGACGAGCGGAGGTACAAGGCCGGTAAGCGGGCCGCCGAGTTGCGCGATTTCGCGGACGAGCTTCGCGCTCAGGTAGCTGTAGGTTTCGCCGGGGAGCATGAAGACGGTTTCGAGGCGCGGCTCGAGTTTGCGGTTCATCAGCGCCATCTGGAGTTCGTATTCATAGTCGGAGACGGCGCGGATGCCGCGGAGGATGACGGCGGCGTCGCGCTTGCGGGCGTAATCGACGAGCAGGCCCTGGAAGACGTCGACTTCGACGCTCGGGAACTGCTTGGTGACTTCGCGCAGCATTTCGACCCGTTCGGGGACGGAGAAGAGCGGCTCTTTATCCATATTCTTGAGGACCGCGACGATCACGCGGTCAAACATTTTTTCGCCGCGGCCGATCAGGTCGAGATGCCCGTTGGTGACGGGGTCGAAGGAGCCGGGATAGATGGCGATGGAAGTTTTCATGAAGGCGGCACGATCTGCCGCGGCACATTTTAACCCGCATTTCGGAGGAAGAGCAATTTTTCCCGCGTGTCACCGCGATGGAAAAACGTCTTCCTAAGCGCGCATTGCGTGCGCTGCACAGGAGGAAATGTTTTCGTTTGGCTGCGAGGTTGGCGTGGAGAGGAAACTGCGGAAAGGGAATTGTTCCCGGGCAAGAGTTGTGACACCCTAACTGCGGCAGGTCCAGAGGATATGCCGCGTTGAACCGATTTAAATCAGCGAGGGGGAGTTGCCGATGAACCGGTTGGGGCCAGGGGTGCGACGCATTCTAGCGGTATTCTTCTTGCTCGCAGCGAGGACTTGCATGGCGAACGCGCAATCGAATCTACCCCTGAACATCATGCCGCTGCCGGCGAAGGTGGAGCGTGCGGAAGGTTCGCTGAAGATTGATGCGAGTTTCCGGGTCACGTTTGTGGGATTCCGCGAACCGCGGTTGGAGCGGGCGGGGCAAAGATGTTTGCATCAGGTCCGGAGGCAAACGGGCATTGTTTTGCTTTCTGCGGGTGCTAACACCGGTGCCGGGGCGCTTGAAGTTAAGACAGACCACGAGAGCAAAGCGATTCAGGAACTTGGCGAGGACGAATCGTACACTTTGGACGTAACTCCCGGCGGCGCGAAGTTGCACGCGGCGGACCCGCTTGGCGTGGTTCACGGACTGCAAACATTTCTCCAGTTAATTGCGATCTCGCCGGATGGCTTCAGCGTTCCGGCGGTGCATATCGAAGACCGGCCGCGGTTTCCGTGGCGGGGATTGATGATCGACTCCGGGCGGCATTTTATTCCGATGGAAGTCATCAAGCGCAACCTGGACGGAATGGAAGCCGTGAAGATGAATGTCTTTCACTGGCACCTTTCGGATAACCAGGGGTTCCGCACGGAGAGCCGGAAATTCCCGAAGCTGCACGAGCAGGGCTCCGACGGTCTTTACTACACGCAAGAAGAGATTCGGGACGTGGTGGAGTACGCGCGCGATCGCGGCATCCGCGTCGTTCCGGAGTTCGACATGCCCGGGCACAGCACGGCGTGGTTTGTGGGGCATCCCGAGCTTGCCAGCGGCAGCGGGCCTTACCAGGTGGAAAGAAAGTGGGGCGTGTTTGATCCGGCGATGGATCCGACCGACGAGAAGACCTATAAATTCCTGAACGAATTCATCGGAGAGATGGCCAGGCTGTTCCCCGATCAGTTTTTTCACATCGGCGGCGACGAAGTGAACGGCAAGGAGTGGGACGCCAATCCGAAGATTCAGGCCTTCAAGAAATCGCACAAGATCAAAGACAACGCAGGGCTGCAGGCGTATTTCAGCGGGCGCGTGCAGGATCTGGTGGCGAAGCACAAGAAAACGCCAGTTGGCTGGGACGAAGTGCTGGTGCCGGGCGTGCCGAAAACGATTGTGATTCAATCGTGGCGCGGAGTGGATGCGTTGGCCGCGGCGGCGAAGGATGGATACCGGGGCATTCTTTCAAACGGCTATTATCTGGATTTGGGCTGGAGCGCCGCGCGGCATTACGCGGTGGATCCGCTCGGCGGTCCGGCGGCGGCACTGACGCCGGAGCAAAAGCAACTGATTCTGGGCGGAGAATCCTGCATCTGGTCGGAGTATGTGAACGCGGAAAACATCGATTCGCGCATCTGGCCGCGCAACGCGGCGGTTGCTGAGCGGTTGTGGTCGCCGGATGGTACAAGCGACGTTGCTTCGATGTACCAGCGGATGGAAACTGAATCCGCGCGTCTGGAATGGCTGGGTCTGACCCATCAATCGTATCAGCGCGTGATGCTGCAGCGCATTGCCGGCTCGTGGTCGCCCGCGGAATTCGATGCCTTGCGCGCCTTGGCTCAGGCGCTGGAACACGAGAAAGATTATGCGCGAGAAGCCAGCGCCAGCGCGCCTCCGACCAGCGTTACGCCGCTGAATCGCCTGGTGGACGCGGTTTACCCCGAGAGCGACGTTGCCCGGCGATTCTCGCAGGCGACGGATTTATTCGTTGGCTCAAGCTGCCTAGATCGAGTGAAGGAAGCGGAGATTCGCATGCATTTGGCGGAATGGATGACGGTTGACGAGCGCCTGCAAGCGCTTGCACAACGGTCGCTGCTTGTGAATGAGGCAGCGCCAGCGTCTTCGGCGTTATCGCAGGCTGCGAAAATTGCGCTGGGCGCGCTGGACGCGATCCAAAAGGGAGCGCCACTTTCCGCGGATCAGAAGAAACTGCAACTCGACGCTCTGAGCGCGCTGGAGCAGCAGGCGCATAAATCGCAGCTGACCGTCCCGGAATTGCCTGCTTTCCAGAAATTGGTTGAGGCTGCTTCCTCAGGCAGTGTTTGCGCGAAATGACAGGGTCCTCGCTTCTCGAAAATGCAAGAACGAGCACCAATTTTGACCGCGGATTTATTTATTGGGTTCAGTTGTTGAGCTGTGGCAAACACCTTCGCCGGTGTCGTGGAAGGTTTGGCCTGGGATGGGGATGAACTCCCAGCTATATTTGCCGGGGGAGAGGGTGAGTTTCAGGACGCCGTAGGTTTTGTCGTCGCGGATTTCGCTGTTGGGTTTGGCGTAGCCGAGCGGGGTGTGGCTGCGGCCGCCGGTGCCAACTACGATTTCGCGAATGCCGTGCTCGGGGTCAGAATTACCTTCGGGATTTTGCGGGGCAAAGCGTTCGTAGGAATGTTCGTGCCCGGCGAGGACAACGTCGGCGTGGGCGTCGTAGAGATCCTGCCAGAAGGCGCGCAGTTCTGGATGCTCGGCGTGCTTCGGAAAGAGGCCGCTGCTGAAGAGCGCGTGGTGGCCGTAGGCAAGCGTGCAGACGTTCGGATGCGCGGCAAGATCCTGTTTCAGCCAAGCCTCTTCGGGCGAGCCTTGCGCGCAGCCTCCCAACTGTTTTGAGCTGCAATTGGTGTTGAGAACGACGATGTGCCACGAGCCGAGGTCGTAACTGTAATAGCCTTTGCCGGGATCGCCGGCGCGGCCGTCCCAGTATCGAAAATAGCCGGTTGCGGTTGCGCCATCGTATTCGTGATTTCCGGGAGTGGGGCGAGTTCGAGCTTTGAAGCGGCCCCACGTCGGGCCATAGCATTTGACGAACTCTTCATAGGTGCCGCGCTGGTAAGCCAGGTCGCCGGCGGCGAAGACCGTGCCGGGAATCGCATCGATCAATTTAGCGGTGGCTTCGGCGGCGGATAGGTCGGAGCAGCCGACGATGTCTCCCGCGCCGACGAGGGTAAATGTGTCCGGCGACTTTTTCTTGTCGGAGTTCGAGGAGGCTTTTGGAGCCGGGGCGCGTTTCACGGCTGGTTCCTGTGGTAGCGAGCAAACCGCCCCGACCCCGACCAGCAGAGAGCTGATAAGAAGCTTCCATCCAAATACCCCTGCCGTTCGAATCAGACCCATTTTGTTGAGCGCGCCTCCAAAACTAAGTGTGACAACCAGAATACCCCGGAAGGCGGCTTGGAAGCGGAACCATTCAGGTTGGATAAACCACAGTTCAGACACCAAATAGGGCATTTAAGTGGAAAAAGCTCTAACTACGACTAAACTAGTCTTA
This sequence comes from Vulcanimicrobiaceae bacterium, assembly GCA_035484435.1. Classification (GTDB taxonomy): domain Bacteria; phylum Acidobacteriota; class Terriglobia; order Acidiferrales; family UBA7541; genus Acidiferrum. The sequence continues at coordinate 31,963 of DATHOY010000265.1, forward strand.
GTCTAAGTATCGGATAAATAAAGATTTGTCTTGGATTCAGGCCCTGGCGTGGGATTGACAAAGAGCGAGATAAAGTCGTATAGTCTATATGCGACTGGTTCAGTCGTAATTGGTTCGCTCGCACCACCGCGCTGGGGACGCAAGATGTTCAAATTATCCAAGAAGGCGGACTACGGCCTGATCGCCATGAAGCATCTGGCCAACCACCGTCAGAAGCATGCATGCAGCGCCAGCGAAATTGCCGAGGAGTACGGGATTTCGTCCATGCTGATGGCCAAGGTGCTGCAGAAGCTGGCCCGACAGACGCTAGTTGTGGCCAAGCATGGTTCGAGCGGGGGGTATCTCCTGGCAAAAGAGCCCACGAAGATCAGCGCGCTGGAAGTGATTACGGCGATTGATGGGCCGGTGCTGATTACTTCGTGCGTGACGAGCCATGGAAATTGTGACGCAACGGACCGCTGCTCCATCAAAGAACCATTGCAGCGGGTCAATGAAAGCATTCTGGGAGTTTTGAGCACGGTGAGCATCGCGCAGTTGAGCGAGGATAAGCAACAGGAACCGGCGCTGGTGGAATTGAAAGGGATAGACCAACTGGCGGTAAGCCGCTGAGCGGGAAGTCCAGGAGTTAGAGGAGAACACGGAAATGGCCGTTAAGCTGCCGATTTACATGGACAATCACGCCACCACCCCGATGGACCCGCGGGTATTGGAGGCGATGCTGCCGTATTTCACGGAGAAATTCGGGAACGCGGCGAGCCGCAACCATTCCTTCGGCTGGGCCGGCGAAGAGGCGGTGGAGAACGCGCGGCAGCAAGTGGCTTCGCTGATCGGCGCGACCGCGAAAGAGATTATTTTCACCAGCGGCGCGACGGAATCCGACAACCTGATGATCAAGGGCGTTGCGGAGATGTACCGCGAAAAGGGCAATCACATCATCACCCAGGCGATCGAGCACAAGGCGGTTCTCGATACCTGCAAGAATCTGGAGAAACACGGTTTTGAGGTGACGTACCTGCCGGTGGGCAAGGACGGCCGAGTAGATCCGGAGGATGTGCGCAAGGCGATCCGTCCGACAACGATTTTGATCGCGATCATGTACGCCAACAATGAAATCGGCGCCGTGAATCCGATACAGGAAATCGGCAAGATTGCCAAGGAACACGGGATTATTTTCGCTTCGGACGGCGTGCAGGCCGCCGGCAAGATTCCCGTAGACGTGCAGAAGGACAACGTCGATCTGCTGGCCATCTCTGCTCACAAGTTTTATGGACCCAAGGGCGTGGGCGCGTTGTATGTTCGCCGGCGCAACCCGCGCGTTCAGCTTTCAGCCATCATTGATGGCGGCGGGCACGAGCGCGGCATGCGTTCCGGAACGTTGAACGTCCCCGGCATCGTGGGACTGGGCAAGGCTGCAGAACTATGCCAGCAGGAAATGGCGCAGGAATCGCAGAAGATGCTCGCGCTGCGCGAACGGCTACGCAAGGGTCTGGAAGCCAAGCTGGACGAGGTGTTCATCAACGGTTCGACGGAGTACCGGCTGCCGAACAACCTCAACATGAGCTTCGCTTACGTGGAAGGCGAATCGCTGCTGATGGGAATCAACGATGTTGCGGTTTCGAGCGGTTCGGCGTGCACCTCTGCAACCCTTGAGCCGAGTTATGTACTCAAAGCATTAGGCGTGGGCGAGGATCTGGCGCATACGTCGATCCGTTTCGGGCTCGGGCGGTTTACGACCGAGGAAGAAGTCGACTACGTGATCGACAAAATGGTGCAGGTTGTAACCAAGCTGCGCGAACTTTCGCCCCTGTATGAAATGGCCAAGGAAGGCATCGACATTTCCAAGGTCAAGTGGCAGACCGCCTAATCCCGTGAAGACTGGAAGGAAAAAGATGGCTAGCGCAAGCGCAATTGCAAGTGAAGGAACACTCAGAATTCATCGCTCGATCGCGGGTACGTCGGCGCCGTTTCGCGTGACGTATCAGGCGTATCAGGATGGTGACGAGCCGGCCCCAGCCGCGGAGCGTTCTTTTCATCATCTTCAGGACGTCCGCACGTTTTTGAATGTGCTGGGCCTCGGAGCGGATTATGTCCGCGACGCGCTGCGGGAATTGACCGCGGGGCGTTCGGCGTTTTTGACCAACATCGCGTTGACCGAAAAGGCTATCAAGAATGCGGGTTTTGGCTCTCTCGTTGCGGCGAAGGGCTGATTGTTACTGGAATTGAAACTTGAAGGAGCTACCTGTCCATGGCATATAGCGAAAAAGTAGTCGATCATTACAACAATCCCCGCAACGTCGGCAGCATGCCCAAGGAAGATCCCAACGTCGGGACCGGCCTGGTCGGCGCGCCGGAATGCGGCGACGTCATGAAGCTGCAGATGAAGATCAA
>DATHOY010000266.1:0-6112 GCA_035484435.1 Vulcanimicrobiaceae bacterium
AAATCCGGTGCGGCCGTTTTTGAATCCTGATTTCAAGGGGCCCGTGGTCCTGGGGAATCCGAATCAGTGGTTTAATCCGGCCGCTTTCATCGCGCCTCCCTCATCGGGCGGTTTTTTCGGCGATGTAGGCCGGAACACGTATATCGGACCGGGCCTTGCGACGTGGGATTTTTCGGTGCTAAAGAACACCCGGATTCGCGAGAGCCTGAATCTGCAATTTCGCGCGGAGATTTTCAACCTGCTGAATCGCGCGAATTTCAATACGCCAAATCTAATCGTGTTCACCCCACCGACGGCGAGCAACCCCTCCGGATTGTCGGGCACGGCGGGCGCGATCACCAGCACGTCCACGACAGCTCGGCAGGTGCAGTTCGCGCTGAAATTGCTCTGGTAGCTCGATTGACAGTTTTGGCCGGCTCCGGCAGCATAGCGGACCAGTGTCCACTTTTCCCTCTCACTCATCGCAGGTGCCGGATTTAGTTTTGGCGAACCCGACAGCGGGCGGCGGGTTGGCACTTGAGGACCTGCCGCGACTTCGCGCATTTGCAATAGAAAAACAATGGAACGCGGAATTCCGCAGTGCTGGGAGTGCGGCAGAATTCGCGCAAATCGCGCGGGAAGAAGCTGGGGCGGGCCGCATGCGGATATTCGCGCTGGGCGGCGATGGAACTTTTCAAGCGCTATTGAACGCGGTGGCGGGGAACGCTCGGGTTTCGATCGGGATCTTGCCGGCCGGGGGAGGAAACGATCTGGCGTCGGCGCTGGGATTGCCGTTGGATCCCGTGCAAGCCGCGGAGATGATCTTGACGCGGGGAGAAGAGGTGCCGCTAGATGCGGCACGCGCGCGCACCGCCGATGGCGCGGAACGACTGTACATGGGCGGAGGAGGCGTGGGGCTGGACGCAGAGGCGGCGCGTTTCGCGAGCGGGGTTTACCGGAAGATGCGGGGAAGGAGCAGGTATCTGCTTTCCGCGATCCGCGCGCTGGGAAAATTCCGGGGGATTGAGATGCGAGTTTCAATGGAAGGCGCAGAACAAAGTTCATTGCAAGGAACGGCGCTGGTGCTGGGAGTTCTGAACACGCCGAGTTATGGCGGGGGATTGCGGCTGGCGCCGGAGGCACGATTGGACGATGGGCGTCTCGATCTGGTTCTGCTGGAAAATCTGAGCGCGCTGGAAATTGCCGGGATCTTGCCGCGCCTGGCCGTCAGCGGCGAGATCCGGACAGCGCGGATTCAGAGGCATCGCGTAACGCGGGCGCGGATTCAGACAGAGCGGCCGTGCGCGTTTCATGCGGATGGGGAGATTGTGGGGATGACGCCGGTGGAGATTGCGGTAGTGCCGGGAGCGATGCGGGTGTGGCGGCCACGGGCGGCGGGCCTGCTTTAGTCGACGAAATCGATTACGGCGCCTTCGTGACGATAGAGAAAGCCGACGAACTGGCCGAAATTCGGTGAAAAGACATTGTTGTAGACGGCGTTGAAGTTGCCGTGATTGGTCACGTTGAGCGTGTAGACACCCAGGCGGATATGGTGCTTCTTGCCCCCGCGGTTGCCGAGAAACGGCACGCGAAACTGCCGGTAGAGTTTCATATCCAGCGAAAAATACTCTGGGAACCGCTTGCCGTTGGGTGTACCCACATACTGCTGTTCAATATCGATCGGCGAGTATGGGAACCCAGTGTGAACGTCGACGAGCGGACTGAACGTCAGTTTCCACGGCAGAGCGAAAATTCCCCAGCCGACGACGCGATTCGGAATGTCCGACGAAAGGATGCCGTACTCGTTCGGGCGAATCACCGGAGCGGCGAACGGGATATAAATATTCGAAAGGCTGTTCAGATCGCCGCGCGAGCGGCTCCAGATGTACGAGACGTTGATCTGATCGCGTTCGCGCAGAGAATAATGCGCCGTGGCTTCCAGTTCGCGATAGTGGGAGGAGCCGGTGTTTGTAAGTCCCTCGAAGGAAGGGCCACCGGTGGCCGAGGTGAACGGATTCACAGTGAAAAGATAGGTGGCATGGCTGTCCAGATAGCCGACCCGGAGCTGAAGATTTCTGTAGAGTTCATGCTCGAGCTGTCCGTTCCAGGTTACGTTGCGCGGCGTGGTGCTGGGCTTGACGGGCAGGGCAGGCGCGGTCAGGGGATTCAAATTGGCAACGAAAGCGTTGGTGTAGGTGACAGGCGGTCCGAGGGGGATCAAACCCGTAGGGTCGAAATCGGTGATGGTGCGGCTGGGGTTGGCCGCAAAATTAGCTGCCAGCAGCGGCAACACTCCGTAGAAAATACCGGCGCCGGCGCGAATCACGGTCTTGCCGCTTTTTCCCGGCGAGTAGGCGACGCCCGCGCGTGGCGCAATGGCGAACGGCCAGCCCGAAGTTTCTGTGGAGATACGCGCGCCGAGGTCCACGCTCCAGTGGGTATCCAGCACCCAATGATCCTGCAAGAATTCGGCCACCGAACTATCGGAAGGAGCCTGGGAAGGCGCGGCGCCAAAGGTGATCTGTTGCGCCAGGGAATTGTCCGCGCGAAGAAGCTGGATCGGATGCGACAGCGTGTTTCCAAAGAACGAACGGTAATCGATGTCGGCGCCGACCCGGATTTCGTGTTCACCGTGCCAGTGCACCTTGGGGAATTGGAACGAGGGAACGGCCTGGAACTCCTTGCCGCGGCGCGACCACTGATTGAAGTAGTTACCGCCATATCCCTGCGGCGTAATGAGCATGTCCTCCGGCCCCTGGCCGTGGGCGTTGCTATCGAAGCGCATGTACTGCGCGACGACGCCAAGGATTGCACCCGAGCTGAACTGATATTTGTCATTCAGGCCGAGCGCGACCCCGCTCTGGTTCAGGTCGTTGGCAGCGCCGAGCGGAACGAGCGCACTGATGTCCACATGCTGCTGACGCAGCGGAAACGCATTCACGGTCAGCGTAAGCACATGATTGGGCGCAAGAATAAATTCGAGGGTTGAGAAGGAGTTGAATCCCTGGCGCTTGCTGATATCGAACGGCCAGGGGAGGCCCTCAACCGTGGTCTTTTTCATTTCATACTGGAAGGACTCGGAAAACAGCAGCTTGTGCGGGATCAACGGCGCGTCGAAAGAGACTCCGGGAATAGCTTCGGCAAGACCGACCATGCCGCCCTTTTTGCCGAGTACGGAAGGGACGATTCCGCGAACTTTAAAGCTCCACTGGTCGTCAGGCGGCCGGGTTTCGATGGTGGTGAGTCCGCCGGAAAAACTGCCCAGGCTGGAATCGTAAGGGGTCTTGTAGACGGCGAAGGATTCGACGGCGTCGGTGGGGATGGGGACACCAAAGCTACCGGTGACCGGATCGGTGGTGCGAGCTGAATTAACGAGCAACAAGCTCTGATTTTCGTCGGCCCCTTTCAGGGTCAGCTTGCTGTCGAGCGTCTTGATGACTCCGGGTGTGAACGGAAGGATGTCTTTTATTTTTTCCTGTGGCGTGGGAATGGTGGTGAGTTCCGCGTTGGTAACGGTAGCCGGAGGCGGAGCGGCAGTCTCCGTGGAGATGGACGCGGCGGTTTCCTTCACTTCGACTTTCTCGGCGACAACGTCAAGCTCGAGCGTGAAATCCTGGACCATTTGCTGTTTCGGTGCCAGGGCAACGGATTTCGAAATGGATTTGAAACCTTGCAGGGTGATGGTGAGGGTGTAGGTGCCGGGCTCGAGATTCTGGAACTCGTAGGCGCCATGTTCATCCGTGTCTGCGCTGAGGGGAGTGCCGTGCAGCGGCTCGCCGGAGAGTTTCACGGAAATTCCAGCCACGCCGGATGGAGTATTGTCCTGAACTGTCGTGACAGTTCCGCGGATTGTGCCGGCCTGAGCGCTGGCCTTTTTAGGGGAAGCATCTTGCGCGAAGGCGGAAGAAGCCGCGAACAACACGACGAAAGCGAGAAGAGTACGCGAAACCCAAGACCCGGCGCCGCGGCGGTGTTTCTCGTTCGAAATCGGGCTGTTTTCAAGCCGGGAAAACAGGGATAGGACTGGATTAATGTTGCGGCTCATGCAAAGACTTGGAAAACCTTTCTTTCAGTTTATTCGAGGGAGCAGCTTTCCTGGGCGGAGAACCTTCTCCTGACAATCCCCAACGGCTCAATTCCGATTTGACTGCTTTCCCCGTTCCATCGGCCGCCTGGCGAGAAGTGCTGCGAATGCGGCGGCGAAACCCCAGGACCTGTAACCCATCGTCCAAGCCCCCCAAGGCCGGACAAAGAACTGCTCGAGACTCCCGCTACCACTTATGCGCTGCGCGGATCGAGAAACACGCTCCTATTAATGGTAACAGAAGGAACTCTGGCAATTGCCAAAGAGAGTCGCTGTGTGTTTCTTGACGACAAATGTTATTCAAATAAAAGAACTTAGGAAATCAGCGCTTCGTCCGAACTGCGATCTCAACTTTTCTTCCGGTCGATTTTCAGATTGATGATCATTTCCTTGCGGTTATCCAGGGAAGAAACGTTGCGCACGGGAGACTTCGCCCCCTCAAATTCTGCCCGCACTTCGTAATCGGCGTTCGGGTCCAGTCCGCTGAACCGGTAATTTCCGTCAGTATCAGCGAAATTGCTGCGGACGGCGTTGGTGCGCAGATTTTTCAGGAACACGACGCTGTTGGGCAATGGGTTTTCGGATTTGTCGCTGACGACACCGCGGACTGTGCGCAGTTGCGTTTCTTTCTTGGAATCCTGGGCGGCGCCGGTAAACACAAAAAGGAAAAGCAGGCTGAAAAGTACAGCAATGTTCCGGGCGTGACTCATTTCGTGTCTCCTGCCTTCGCTGGCTTGGTGCTTTCCAGTTTAAACGTCAGCCGCTTTTGTACGTCCGCCATATTCGCCACGAAAGCCTGCGATTCTTCCTTGTAGTTTTTCTCGCGGACCACCACTTCATATTCGATGCCGTCGGGCACGCGAATGGCAAATTCACCGCGCGAATTCGTGTAGGTATCGTAGCGGAACTTTTTCTCACCCTTGCGGCGGATCCTGATTTCAACGCCGGGGAAGGCCAGGGCGTGCTCATTGAAAACGGTGCCGAGAATCAGAAAGGGTGGGATTTTGCTTTTGTGCTTGCTGGTGCTGGAGCTTTCCTGCACGGGCGCCGGTGTAGGCGCCCCCGCTGGGGCCTGAGGGGACGCAGGAGGTGAAGGCGAAACGGGCTCCTGGGCCGCATCCAGGGGCAGCAAAAAAAGAATGGCGAAAACGAGCGTTCTGATCAAGAAGCGCATAGGCAGAAGGCTGCATGGGAAATGGTCCACGTCAAATTAGATGGATTCCTGGAATATCAGGGATGCCTGGGGAACGCGGGGACTTGCTTCACTCGTCCTCATCCTCGGCTTCATCCTCGTCGTCATCGTCATCCGGAAGGTCGCCGTCCTCATCAACATCGTCTTCGTCCTCGGCGTCTTCCTCATCCTCTTCGTCGTCTTCTTCGTCGAGGTCATCGGAAATGGGGTTCAGGGCCACGGGATGCGTCTGCGAAACTTCCAGTTCGCATTCGCACTCGGGGCAGCTCAGGATTTCTCCCTCTTCCACTTCGTCTTCGTCCACATCGATTTCAGCGGAACATTCAGGGCAGCGGAGCACGTCTCCATCCTCCGATTCGATTTTCAGCCGGCGCAGCTTGCAATCCCAGGACCCACCAACCGGCGTATTATATACCCGGTGAAGGAAGCTTCTGTCGAGGCTCATTCACCGGCTATTCAGTGTAACTCAACACCTTCGATGAAAGAATAACAGGCCATGGCGAGAGAGTACCCGGATCGGCCGGTAGTGGGCATTGGCGGCGTTGTCATTGAGAACGAGCGGGCGCTGCTGATTAAGCGGGGCAGCGAGCCGCTGCTGGGACAATGGTCGATCCCCGGCGGGACGCTGGAGCTGGGAGAGTCTTTGCAGCAGGGCGTTGCGCGGGAATTGCTGGAGGAAACCGGACTCGAAGTGCAGGTGCTGGACATGATTGAGGCCTTCGACCGGATTTTCCTGGATGCGGCGGCGGCCAATTCGAACGACAGGTCTCGCCCCAAGTATCACTACGTCATCGTGGACTATCTTTGCGAGCGGCTAGCGGGCAAAGCCCAGGCGGGGAGCGACGTTACGGATATCG
>DATHOY010000267.1:0-3882 GCA_035484435.1 Vulcanimicrobiaceae bacterium
TTGTGGCGCAGCAATCCACGACTGAAGCGCCAGCGGGATTTACCACTCCCACGCTGGGACAGGCGATTGGCGCAACGGGCGAGCTAACAGTGAATCCCGGTTCGCAGAGCGTAAGCAATGGGATAGCAGAGCCGCCCGGCGACACCTTCGCACTCGATCAGGCCCAGTTTGAACGGAGACATGATCCCAGTACTGGATTGGGTCCGGTTTTCAATGCGACAGCGTGTGTCGAATGCCATAACAACGGCGTCGCCGGCGCAGCCAGCCAATTTACCGAACAGCGCGTCGGCCACAGTGACGGAAACGGCAACTTTGTCAATCCTACTATCACGATAAATGAGGGCGCGAACACTATAACGGGCCGTTCCATTGTCAACGACCGTTCCATCTGTACACAAGCCCAAGAGCATGTACCGGACACAGAAAATATCCGGACCCTGCGCGCGGTGCTCAATACGTTGGGAGATGGCTTTGTCGAGGCCGTCGACGACCAGACGTTCATGGCGATTGCCGCCAGTCAGCCTGGTCAAAGCAATGGAATGATTCACGGTGAGGCAATTCAGGTGCCTATTCTGGAGGCGCCGGGACAGACCGGGGTAGGCAAGTTTGGCTGGAAGGATCAGGATCCGACCATCCTCTCGTTTTCAGGCGATGCCTATCTGAATGAGATGGGTGTTACAAATCGCCTGAAACCCAAAGATGTCACCTCCGTCTGCAAAGTCACCACCGACCCGGAAGATACGCCAGATGCTCTGGGCTTAGCGGATATCGACCATTTCGCTCAATTCATCCGCGGGACCCAAGTGCCACCGCGCGACCTGGCATTAGCGGCGACCGCGGATGCTATCGCGGGACAGAACCTGTTCACCTCGGTCGGTTGCGTGACCTGTCATGTTGCAAATATGACCACGGCCCCTCCGGGAACCCTGATCAACGGTGGCAGCTATACGGTTCCGTTAGCTTTGGGAAACAAGGTTTTTCATCCCTATGGGGATTTCTTGTTACACGACGTGGGCACCGGTGACGGTATTGTGCAGGCCGGTCCGGCAGACACCGCAAACAAGTTGCGCACCGTTCCGCTGTGGGGACTGCGAATAAAATCTCGTTTCATGCATGACAACGGCTCGATAACTTTAGGCGATGCCATTCAGCGCCATGCCGGAGAGGCGCAGGGCGTCATTGCGAGTTTCACCGCTCTGACCGCTGCGCAGCAACAACAACTGATTACCTTCCTGAAATCACTATAGCGGAGCAACGCCCCGGGCCGGACTCCGATTCACAGGCTGCCTTACGAAAGCTTCCATCTCTACAAGGGAAAACACATGACTGAGAAAATGCATCACGCGAAGATGAACCGCCTTAACTGGCTTTGCGCGGGAGTGTTGCTGGCCGCCTCCGCAGGCTCATTAGCCGCTCAGACCCCCAGCCCCGTACCGAATAACTATCTGGTTCACAACCTGGTTTCCGATCTCGCCAATACCGCGGACCATCAAGATCCGAATCTCAGGAATCCATGGGGCAACGGATTCGGCGCCAGCCCGTTCTGGGTCGGAAATAATGGCACCGGTACTGCAACACTCTACAGCGGCACGGGCGCCGCGATTCCACTGGTAGTGACAATTCCCCAAGCGGGAAATGCGGGCACGGCGGGCCCGGTGACGGGCGTGATTTTTAATACATTTGGCTCCAACGCGAATGCCTTTAACGTCCAGGCGGGAAAGCCGGCTAATTTCATTTTCTGTTCGGAAGACGGCGTGATCTCGGGATGGAATGGGGGGGTCAGCGGAACCAAAGCGTCGATCCTGTTCGACAACTCCAAATCCGGGGCGGTATATACAGGCTGCGCGCTGGGAGGAACCGCCGCAGCGCCATATCTTTTCGTGGCGAACTTCAATGCCGGAACAGTGGACGTGTATGACGGCAACCTCAACCTGAATCCTGCGCCGTACACTCAAAGCACCCTCCCGCAACCATATTCTGCTTCCTCGCCGTTTTCGAATCCGGCGATTCCGGCCGGATTTGCTCCATTCAATGTGCAAAATATCAACGGCACGCTGTTTGTGACCTATGCAAAACAGGACGCCCAGAAACATACCAATGCCGGCGGCGCGGGCAACGGCTATGTCGCCACGTTCAACCTTAACGGCAGCCTGATCGCGAATCTCGTCAGTGAGGGAGCGCTCAATTCGCCCTGGGGGATGGCAATCGCACCGGCGAATTTCGGAGCGTTCGCGGGCGCGCTGCTGATCGGAAATTTCACCGACGGCAAGATTAACGCATTCAATGCGACCACCGGCGCGGCACTCGGCACGCTTGACGACGCCACCGGCAACCCAATCGCGATTCCTGGTTTATGGTCCTTGAATTTCGGAAGCGGCGCTCAAGGCGAAGATACGGGCACGCTATACGTTACGGCGGGAATTGGCGGCGGTCCGAACAACGATCCACTGCAATCCCACGGGCTGCTCGCGAGCATCCAGGCAGCGCCTTTCTTCCAGACGACGGGCATTCAAAACGGTGCGAGTTTCGTCGCTGGACCCATCGCTCCCAATACCTGGGTCTCAATCAAGGGAAATGGATTGTCCTCGACGACGGGCACCTGGCAGGTCACAGGCAGTACGCTGCCCACCTTAGTTAATGGTGTGGGCGTCACGATCAATGGCACAGCGGTTCCTGTAAGCTTCGTGAGCAATACGCAGGTGAACTTTCTGGTTCCCGCTGGCGTATCGATAGGCACCGCGCAGATCCAGACCACCAATAATGGCCTGACCAGCGCGCCCCTAACCGTGAACCTGGACCTTCTGGCGCCGGCGTTCTTCACGCTAGGAGCCAACGCGACTAGTGGCAACGTTTATATCGCCGCCGAACACGTTGACGGGACGCTGATCGGGCCGGCGGCGACCATCAAGACCGCAACGCCGGCCGAACCTGGCGAGACTATCATGCTGTTCGCCACCGGTTTCGGACCAACGCTCGCGTCAGGCGAGGCATTAGCCGTGCCGCCGGCCATAGTGATCGACGGAATCGCCGCAGACGTCACTTTTGCGGGCCAAGTGGGACCGGGACTTTATCAGATCAACGTGACCGTGCCGTCCAACGTCACGCTCGGCCAGGACGTGCTAGTAGTCGGACTGTCGAGCAATTTTGAAACGCAGCCCAATGCGTTCCTGACGATCGCGGCTCAGTAGTGAAAAACAAACACACTCTTCAGGAGAAATATGAAAGACAATAACTCAGAGCGGTTTAACAACCGCCGTTCTTTTTGACGAGGTACTCTCGCAACGGGAGCGGCAGTGGTGGGCGCAGGCGCCCTTTCTGAACCGAAGCTGTTTGCGGACAAACCGTCGCCGGTTTCGCTCAACAAAGGCGATATCGCGATCTTGAGGCTTTTGGCTGCAGCCGGAATCATCGAAGCAGACCTCTGGAAGTAATACGGAGAGCTTTGACCAGTGCTTTCCGGGCCTTTGAGAGGCTTTTCCAGGAACGCGGCCTGCCGCTGGCCATCCGCTCCGACAACGGCGTCCCTTTCGCTTCACCCAACGGGCTGTTCAATCTTTCCAGGCTCTCAGTTTGGTGGCTGCGCTTGGGCATCTCGATCGAACGCATTCGGCCCGGACATCCGCAGCAGAACGGCCGCCATGAACGCATGCACTTGACGCTCAAGAAAGAAGCCACGCGCCCCGCCGGCGCCAACCTGCTACAGCAACAAGCCAAGTTCGACGCCTTCCTGGAAGAGTTTAGCAACGAACGCCCGCACGAAGCCCTCAACATGAAATGTCCAGCGGAGGTCTACTCTTCTTCCTGCCGCCCCTATCAGGGCATCTCGGAACTCAACTATCCGTTTCACGACAAAACCGTGGTCGTCACCAACTGCGGCCGTCT
>DATHOY010000268.1:0-35484 GCA_035484435.1 Vulcanimicrobiaceae bacterium
GCGCCAGCCGGGGACGAAAGAGTCGCGATACATGCACCTGTTCTCCGGCGATGTAATTCCTGGGGAACATGCGGCGAAAGAACTCTCCGCGGAAACGGAGACTGCGGGCAAGACTACGCAAGATGGGGATCGCGTGACGCAACTCGAGGCAGAAATTATGGAACTAAGAAGGGAACTAAACACTCTGCGCGAGCAATTCGCGACGTTTCAGAGGCAGTTCCAATAGGCCTTTTGGGATTCAGGGCTACGACCTCTTGCGGGATTCAATTGTTCGACCCTAGACTAGCCGGGTGGACCTGGGAGCGAGTCATGCGGAACAACATAGAAGCGAACTGGTTCAGTAGGAATTCCTGGCCTGCGGAAAAATCGTCGTGGTTGATACCAATCACCGTGGGATTGGTGATTGCGCTCGCGCTTTTCACCCTAGGTCTTTCGCTTGTGGCCTGGTTCATACCGAAATTTCTGGCAGTTGCCGATTCCCGATGGGTCCGATTGCTTCCCGCAATTTCGATCTTAATGATCTCCGCCGCCGGGCTCCGTAACTCTCTCCGCAAGCGTCGCGAAGCCAGTCGAAAAGTGAGAAAAAACTTATACCACTGAACATTGTTCCAAGCAGAAAGCAACCTGGTTGGGAATTTCCAGCGCCTTGCAATTCTGGGGGGTAGCGCTAAGATACGGGCTTGGGTTTCGAGTGCCGCCGAGGGCGGAAGTGTATAGAAAATGGTGACTTACGACGATGGCGCTGGCGCGCCGCAACCTGCCCGTGGTTCTTTTCTGGCGCGGTACGTTTTTTCCACGCATCACAAGATGATCGGGTTGCAGTACCTTTGGCTGGCACTGGCTAGCGTTTTCGTAGGCGTTGTTCTCTCGACGCTGCTGCGCGTGCATACCTCTTGGCCCGACACGGCGATTCCTTTTCTGAATGGATTTGAGAATACGCCGGAGCGGTACGCCGCAGTTCGGTTGCTGCACGGCTCGCTGATGGTGTTTTTCGTGCTGACCGCCGCGCCGCAACTGGGGTTCGGGAATTATTTGTTGCCGCTGCAGATCGGGGCTTCGGAGATGGCGTTCCCGACGCTAAATCTCGTTTCCTTCTGGCTGACAGAGGTTTCGCTCGTGGGAATGACCGCTTCGTTTTTTTATGCGCCGGAAACTGGAATTAACGTGTGGCTCGGGAGCGCGGCGATTTTTTCAGTCGGAGCGCTGCTGAGTGCTTTGAACTTCACGACGACTACGATCGATCTACGCGCCGAGGGCATGACGCTGCCGCGGCTTCCGGTAACCGTGTGGGCGTGGTTCCTGAATGCGATTCTAAGCCTGCTGATCTTCAGCGTGTTGTTGGCGGGGTGCGCGACGCTGCTTTCGGACCGGTTGTTGGGGTCGCAGTTTTTCAGCGTCATCAATTTTCTGGCAGCGCAGCCACAAAATCTGGTGCGGCAGGGGAGCTTGCCGGCATTGTGGCAGCGGTTGTTCTGGTATTTCGCGCAGGCCGAAGTGTACGTGGCGATGCTGCCGTGTTTCGGAATTGTGACGCATCTGGTTTCGACATTTTCGCGCAAGCCGGTGTGGATGGAACGCCTGGTTGTGGTGGCTCTGTGCGGAGTTGGCGTGATTGGTTTTTGCGTGTGGGGCTACCACATGTTCGCTACCGGGATGAACCCGTACGCGCCGCTGGTTTTTGCGGTGCTGGCGAGTTCGCTGGGAGTGCCGGCGGCATTTTTGCTGGCGAGTTGGCTGGGGACGCTTTGGGACGGGCGACTGCAACTTACGACAGCGATGCTTTTTTCGATCGGATTTATTTCGCTGTTTATTGCCGGCGGGCTTTCGGGAATCTTTCTGGCGCGGCAGGATCTAAGCAGCGTGGCAGTGAGCGAAGATTTCGTGATTGGCCACTTTCACCTGGTGATGGGCGTGGCGGCTACGTTTGCGATTCTGGGGGCGCTGTTTTTCTGGTTTCCGAAAATGTTCGGATGCCGGCTGAGCGAGCCGCTGGGGAAAGTGCATTTCTGGATGACGTTTGTGGGTGTGTATTTGATTTTCATGCCGATGCACTGGCTGGGATTGCTGACACAATCGCGATTGTTGCCCGATGCGCAGCGAGCGGCACTCGCCACGGCCGGGACTTCGATTCGCACCTTGGTTACATTGGCGACAATCTGCACGGTTTCCGCCCAGGTTTTGTTCGTGATTAATTTTGCGCAGGCGTTGGCGCGGCGGAAAATGGCGGCCGAGGAAGATAACCCGTGGCGGGCGACGACACTCGAATGGAGCGTGGCTTCGCCTGCGCCGGAAGCGAATTTTGGAGACGTCAGCCCGATTGTTTATCGCGGAGCTTATGAATTTCCTGAAGGGTTCGCGAGCGATTTTGCACCACAGCACCTCGCGCCCGAACTGCTGGCCCAGAGGGTGCGTTGACGCAAGGAAAGGGATGCCATGCCGGGCACAAGCGCAACAGCCGAAATTGAATTGATCATCGAGAAAAAGACCGGCGACGGAGGCGGGGGAGAGCTTCCACCAGTCGGGCGGAACGGTGGCGGCGACGATGGAAAGCGGCCGAGCGGCGGGAATCCTTCGTCCAAGCGCTACTACACTGGAATGGCGCTGGGGATCGTCTCGATATTGATGTTCTTCATGGCGCTTGCCGCGGCGT
Source organism: Vulcanimicrobiaceae bacterium (assembly GCA_035484435.1). Classification (GTDB taxonomy): domain Bacteria; phylum Acidobacteriota; class Terriglobia; order Acidiferrales; family UBA7541; genus Acidiferrum. The sequence goes on from DATHOY010000268.1 coordinate 2,651, forward strand.
TCCTGGTGCTGCGGGGAAGCAGCAAGTGGGTGCCGGTTCACATTCCCACGCTGATGTGGATCAACACGGCGGTGCTGTTGGCCAGCAGCGCCACGCTGGAGATGGCGCGGCATCGGCTGGCGCAAGGGCGGATTTCCGCTTACCGGAATTTGTGGCTGCTGACGGCGGCGCTTGGCGCAGGGTTCCTGGCGGGACAATTTGTAGCCTGGCGGCAGCTGGCAGCCGAAGGGATTTATCTGGCCAGCAATCCTGCCAGCAGCTTTTTCTATATATTCACCGGGCTACACGCTTTGCATCTGCTGGGAGGTGTGGCGGCGCTGACGTTTGTGGCGATGCGGAATTTCAGCCGGGCCCAGGTGACGCGCTCCGTGGCGGCGGAAATAACTTCGTTTTACTGGCACTTTCTGGATGCGCTGTGGTTGTTTCTGCTGGCGTTGTTGTATCTAGGAAAGTAAGGGAAACAGATCGGCGAAGAAGAGTGACAGTTTGTCGATGAGGTTTCCGATTCCAGAAACTCCTCCGGAATTTGGTAGCAGCATTTCGTTTTTGCGGGGAATTGTGTGTCTAAATCCTCGTTTTTCTGCATATTCCAAGAATTCCAGACTGGCCGTTGAGTTGCAGTACGGGTAGCGACCGCAGTTTTCCTTCAGTTGGTGGCTGGGGATAACAGAGTCCCGGTCTTTCCGCGCGTAGTCCTATGCGAGCGAGTCTTCCAGTGATGCGGCATGGGTGTGCCCGCACTCGGTAAAAATCTGAATACTGGAGCTGCGTCGATGACTCGATCCACGCGTATGCATTTGTGCGCCTTGCTGCTTGCGATTTTTGTTTTTGGGCCTGCGCTGTTGCATGCGCAGGAGTTCGCGGGGCTGGTAGGCACCGTCACCGACGAAAGCGGCGGTGCGGTCGGCAAGGCGACGGTGACGCTGGTGAACACGCGAACCGGCGCGACCACGGAATCGCAAAGCAATGAAACTGGATTCTACCGTTTTGTGCAATTGCCGCCGGGACCGGGTTACGAGTTGAAGGTCAGCAAGGATGGATTCAAGAGCATCACCATCTCCAATTTGTATTTGGCGGTGGCGACAACCCGGACGCAGGACATTCAGTTGGCGATCGGGACGATCACGCAGACGGTGCAAGTCCAGTCGGAAGGTTCCGTGAGCCTTGACACGACGGACGCGACAATCGGCAACAATTTTGATTTGCGCGCGGTATCAAGCCTGCCGAATGAGTTCAGAGGAAACGCGGCCAACCTGCTGCGGCTGCAGCCTGCGGTGGTTTCGGCGAACCAAACCAACAATTTGGATGACAACGGATTGAGCCGGAACGGCTCGGTGGCGGGAGGGCGCGCCGACCAGAACAACATTGTTGTGGACGGCATCGACGCGTCTGACTTCAGTTTTGGACAGGCATTCCGCCAGGTAGCGCCAACGCCCGTGGATGCGATCCAGGAGTTTCGGACCGAAGTGGCGAATCCGCTGGCTGACCAGGGCCGAGGGAGCGGAGCGCAAACCATTATTACCACGAAGAGCGGCACGAATGACTGGCATGGGAACGCGCGTGAATATCACCGCAACACCATTACCGAGGCCAACGATTTCTTTAATAACAAGAATGGAGTTCCACGTCCCGCGCTGATCCGCAACCAGTTCGGTGGAAGCGTCGGCGGCCCGATCAAGCGGGACAAGCTGTTTTTCTTCTTCGACTACGATGCGCGGCGCGACGCCTCCCAAACGCCGGTAACCGCGACAGTGCCACTCGATAACGTCCGGAACGGGCAGATCGCCTACATCAACAACGGGACGAATCCCGTCACCGGTAGGCCGTGCGACGCCTCAAGCACGCAGGCGGCTACTCCCGCTTGCATTTCATTCGCGAGTCCGCAGGCGTTGGCCAGCCTCGACCCTTGTTCCAATCCCGGTACGGCCCAGGGGCCTTGCACTGTGACCGGAAGCGCAGGAGGAGCGGCAGTGACGCCGGGGTTCAATCCGGGGCTGCTTGCGTTGTTTAATTCCCGATATCCTCACGCGAATGATCTGTCGGCGGGAGACGGAATTAACACAGGCGGCTTTATCTTTAACGCGCCGAACCCGAATACGGTGAACACGTACACGACGCGAGTCGACTACGACATCAATTCCAAGCAGAAGCTGTACACCAGGTTTACGTTCTACAACGTGCATGCCATTGCCGGCGGATTGCCGTCTATTCAGTTCCCCGGCGATCCCATCACCAACCCGGCGATAAACAAGGATAGGACTTGGGTGATCGGCCACAACTGGATCATCAGCCCAACGCTGGTCAATCAATTTGTTTACGGGGAATCACGCGCCGAATTTGATGCCCTTGCCACGCTGAGCGGCCCGGCCTCGCCAGGGGCAGATCAGAGCGTTTATGCCGGACTGAACTGGCTTTTCCCCACGGGGATTACCGCGCCGTATGCGCGCCCCGGAGGGAACACGGCGCTGAACCCGGTTCCGACATTCCGCGATGATGTTTCCTGGCAGAAGGGGAAACATTCGTTCCAGTTCGGCGGCGTGTTTCGTCCGATTAAGACGCGGGATCTGAATGTGAACAACATTATTTTCACCAACCAGGGATTGGTGACCAATCTCTCCGGCCTCGACAGCAGCTTGAGGCCGGCCAACATTCTTTCTGACCAGACGCTCGACCCCAACAGCATCGCCGCCTCGAATTGGGACGCGGTGTTTGCGAGTATGGTGGGACTGGACGGCTTGCAGTTTACGGTTTTCAACTACGCGAAGAATGGCAATATAATTACGCCGCTGGAAGGTGCACGTCGCGACTATCGCTACCGCGAGGCAGAATTCTACGCTCAGGATACGTGGAAAGTGCGACGGGATCTGACCGTCACCCTCGGTCTGCGCTACGGTTATGACTCCGTGCCGTACGAGACCAACGGGTACGAAGGCACAACCAACGTCTCTTTGAGCAATCTTTTGACGACCCGCGGGCAGAACGCTGCGAATGGCGTCTCCGGTTTCGATTCGACGCCGCTGCTTACCTATAACCTCTCCGGCAAAGCGAACAATACAGGCCTCTCGCTTTATCAGAGCAGTCCGTTGAATTTCTCGCCGCGTCTGGGGCTTGCCTGGAATCCGGGATTCAAGGAAGGAGTTCTGGGAAGCATCTTCGGAGATCACAAGACCGTGGTGCGCGCGAGCGCGGCCCAGATTTACGACCACACGGCCTTAAACGAGATCAATTTCATTGAGGATCAAAGCAGCTTCATCTTTTCCGGGTCCAATTCTTTTTCCGCGAATACCAGCACTCCCCAGCAGATGTTTGCCCAGTCTCCGCGCTTCATCAACGCAGACACGGCTGCGGTAGACATTCCCATTCCGCCGTTCCAGAAGACGGTCACACCCTTCACGGCAGACCAGTGCCCGCCGGAATTCCCGGTATGCGGCACGTTGTTCAATCAGTTTGGCAATTTCGTGATCGATCAGCATTACAAGACTCCATACTCGCTGGCGTATTCGCTAGGAATTCAACGCGAACTTCCGGGCAACTTTCAACTGGAACTGGATTATGTTGCGCGCCTAGGGCGGAGGCTTGGCGCGTTGGCGGATGCTGGACAGCTGTTCAATTTTGTAGATCCCGCTTCCAAGCAGAGCCTTGCGTCGGCAGTTACGGTCCTGGAGCAGGATGCGCGCAATAACGTTCCTGTAAACCAGGTGCAAGCGCAGCCGTTCTTCGAGAACCAAATGGCGGCGGCAGGCGCCGACTGCTCCGGCTTCGCGAATTGCACGCAGTTTGTGTACGGCGGTAGCGGGAACCTAACCTTGCTGCAACAGGGGAACCTGAACGGGCTCATTCGCGGGCTGGTACAATCAGCGAATCTACCACCCAACGTAGGATTCTCTCCACAGTTTGTCAGCAATTACTATCTTTCGAACAAGTCTTTCTCCGATTACAACGGACTGATAGCGATTCTGCGGAAGCGGTTGTCGCGAGGCGTGCAAATGGATTTCAACTACACGTTTTCGCATTCCATCGACAATTTTTCGGCGATTTCCAGGAACAACGGGAATCCATTCACCAATGCGCAGTCCATCCTCTGCGACGCCACAAACCTGGGCACCTGCAAAGGCAATTCGGAATTTGACGTAACCCACCAGATTTCCGGGGACGTTATCTACGACTTGCCATTTGGGCGAGGCAAGACCTTTGCGCACGACAGCAGCCGCTGGCTGGATGAAATCATAGGCGGTTGGCAGGTGTCGGGTATCTATACCTGGCGGACGGGCTTCGCGTTTCCCGTTCTCGGGAATGCTTCCACAGTGACCTTTGGCAACATCGCTTATCCAATATTCAACGGAAATACCTCTGCGCTTGCAGTGGATCCGCACTCCGATCCCAATCTTCCCAACAACGGGATCCAGTTGTTTAAGAATCCCCAGGCGGCGCTGGCGGCTTTTGGGCCGCCAACGGGCCTCGAAACCGGAAGTCGCGACGAATTGCGCGGGCCGCGTTTCACGAATGTGGATCTTGCCGTGGCGAAGAGCTTTCCCCTATTCCACGAAAAATACAAACTGCAGTTCCGCGCGGAAGCCTACAATGCGTTTAACCATCCCAATTTCGCGCTGCCTGCGTCCATCAATATCAACGCATCGAACTTTGGTTTAATCAATTCGACGACGTCCACTTCCGGAGACCAGGCTGCACGCGTTTTGCAGTTCGCGCTGCGATTTGATTTTTAGCGAGTGAATTAAGAGGCGCGGAAAGGGAGGATGCCAGGCGGCGTCCTCTCTCTCCGAAGAATTCAACGCAAGCGGCCCGGCGGATCGGAGCCCGGGGTAATTTGGGCGCTCGCGTGCGTGTCCAGCGAACCCTGCTTAATTATTCAAGTTCTTCAGATGCGCTAGCCGGAAGGGTGAGCCGAGATTTTCCCGGAGTTCCACCCAGTGCTGCTCTGGAATCGAGAGAAACACTTCCACGATCTTGGGGTCGAACTGGGTGCCGGCGCAGCGGCGAATTTCTTCCCGCGCGTGGGACATCGGCAAGGCCTTGCGGTAAGGACGGTCGCTGATCATGGCGTCCATGGCGTCTGCGAGAGAGAATATGCGGGCACCGAGGGGAATCTGCTCACCACGCAAGCCACGCGGATAACCAGTGCCGTCGAAAAATTCCTGGTGGGCAAGGACAATCTCCGCGGCGTCGCGAAGAAACGGAATTTTCGTCAGCATGTTGTAGCCGATCTCGCAGTGGGTCCGCATGATGGTCTTTTCATCATTGTCCAGCGGTCCCGGCTTCCGAAGGATCATGTCTGGAATGGCCATCTTCCCGATGTCATGAAGAAATGCGGCGCGGGCGAGCACGGGCAAATAGGGAAGCGGCACGGGAACGGCTTTGGCGATGGAAATGGTGAATGCAGTCACGCGCTGGCAGTGGCCCTCGGTTTCAGCGTCCTTCAAGTCCAGTGCGCTGCCGAGGGCTTCGAGCGTGTCGTCGTAGGACTGTTCGAGTTGGGTGATAGCCACGGTGAGCTGCTGCGTGCGCTCGTCCACCTGCTGTTGGAGATTTAGCTGGTAGCTCTTGTTTTCCAGGACCAGGCGGCGGTGTTGCAAGGCGCGGCCGACGCCGAGGAAGAGCTGGTCTTTTTCGAAAGGCTTCAGGATGTAATCGTAAGCTCCACGGCGGATGGCTTCGAGCGCGGTGGAAATGTCGTGGATGGCGGTTACCATGATCACGGGCACTTCGGGGTCATGGTTGCGCAGCCAGTCGAGCAGTTTGATGCCGTCCATCTCCGGCATGATCATATCGCTGAGGACCAGGTCTGGTGTCTGCCGGCGCACGCACTCCTGGGCAGCGCGGCCATTGCTGACGGCGGTGCAACTGTAGCCGCGGGATTCCAGCATCGTCGAGACAACTTCGCGAATCGCCTCTTCGTCATCCACTACCAGGATGTGTTCCAGGTCCACGTTGGTTTATCTCCCAAGCAGCATTATAAGGGACGGCACACTGCCTTTGTGGTGCTATTGCCCAGTAAGAAAATAGCGTGTTAGCGTCAAGGCAGCATGGTGTCGTTGCTTCGCTTTACCGAAGGAACACGGCACCTTTCTCACATCCAGGTAATGTTGACCCCGAGGAGGGGCCGCCGTGATCGCGACGCAGGGCATCCAAGGGATCGCTTTCTTTGAAGCCACGGCTTGCCTGACCCTGCTGGTGCTGTTTGTCCATTTGAAGCGCGATAACCCGGGCGTTTTCTATAAATTTTGGCTGTTCGGTTGGGTTTCCCTCACGGTAGCTTCCTTTAGTGAACTGGCCTATTTTTTTGGATATCCAGCGTTGCTTCGAATTCTTGCGACAGGGTCGGGAATTGCCGCACTGGTATTGTTCCTCGCTTCGATCGTGCAGTTGACGCTGGGCCAGAATCGTTTTTTCTGGCCGATGATCTGGCTCTCTGTGCTGATGGCTGTGACTGCGGGCTACTATCAGACGAAAGCGGGGCCCTGGGGACAAGCTCGTTGGGAGAGCAGCATTCTGGAAAGCATGATCTGCCTGGCGTCGGGGTGGTTGCTGTGGCGGGCGGCGGATTCGATTCGCGGCCACGGCACGAAACTGCTGGCCGGCGCGTTTACACTGCTGGCGCTGAACAACATCAACCGGCCGCAATGGACGATCGGCGAGGTTCAGTTGCTTCGTTTTGCATTTGACCATTTCCTGAACGCTAGCCTGGGCATCGGGATGATCGTTTTGCTGCTGGAGGCGGCGCGAACGCGTTCGCTGGAAATCAGCGAAAAGATGCGGCAGTTCACGTTGCTGACCGCGTCGAGCAGCCAGTCGCTGTCCCTGCCGGCGATGTTGCAGCAGGTGCTGGGGCAAATCACGGGCAGCCTGGGCGTCACGCACGGGATCATCCGGTTGAAAGAGGGAGAGGCGGATGCCGCGGAATTTGTATGCCGCGCGTCGGTGGGATATACGGAATCTTACTTGAAGCAATTGGAGCGGATGGCGGCGTCTTCACCGGAATTGCAGGCCATGATTCAGGAGGCCTATCGAGTTTCGCGATTCGAGGACGAGAAGGATACGAAGATTCGGCGGGCGATGGCTGATAGCGGGATTACCCAACTGATTAGCGTACCCTTGCGGGGAAAAAAGGGAATTGTAGGGCTCCTGAATGTCGGCGCGCTTCCCGGCAAACGATTCCACGAAGACGAGTTGACGTACCTGGTGAACGTGGCGAATTTCCTGGGCACTACGGTTGAGAACGTAAATCTGTTCGAGCAAATCAAGACGGTGCAGCAGCAGTGGGTGTATACATTCGATTCCATCGGCGATCCGATCATGGTGCACGACAGCGAAGGGCGGATCGTGCGGGGAAATCTGCGGCTGGCGAATCTGCTGGGCAAAGACTTTGCGTCGGTTGTCGGGCGGTCGGTAAGCGACCTGTTTAGCCCACGGGCGGCGTTTTTCAAGATCTGTCCGTACTGCGAAGGGTGTTCGGGTGACGCGGATGCTCCCGACCCGTGGCTGCAAGGTTTCTTTCTGGCTTCCAATTCCGATTTTTCGGATCCTTCCGGGAGGAAGTTGGGAACAATCCACGTTTTGAAGGACATCACGGAGAGAAAAAAAGCGGAAGAAAAATACCGCGACCTGGTGGCCAGTGTCCAGGAGGGCGTCTTTATTTCGACGATGCAGGGACGCTTCCTGGATTTCAACGACGCCCTGATGCGCATCGTGGGCTACGACAGCCGTGATGAGTTGCTGAGCGTGGAAATCGCGCAGGTGCTGTATGTGAATCCACAGGAGCGCGACCGCCTGAAGCGCCTGCTGCAGGAGCACGGATCCGTCAACGACTTTGAATTTGAAATTCGACGCAAGGATGGGGAATTGCGCACCGTCAGCGAATCCTCCACCGCCATTCGGGATGCCGGCGGAAACGTGACCGCGTATCAGGGGTTCCTGCTGGATGTGACGGAGCGGCGGCGTGCGGAACAGGAGATTCGGCGGCGAAATCGCGAGTTGCTGGTGCTGAATTCGATCGGGGAAACGCTGGTGTCGTCGATCGATCTGCATGATTCGCTGCAACGGACGCTTCGCCAGTTGCTGGAACTTTTCAGCATAGACGCGGCTTCGCTTTACCTTTTCGAACCGGACGGATTGACGCTGCGCCGGGCGGCTGCGGTCGGGCATCGTTCGGAATTCGCAAAGAATTTTCCGCTGGTGGCGGTGCCTCCGGAATTGATTCAGCAGATCCGGGCGGTGCGGGCTCCGTTTCTGTCCGCGCAGGGGCTGCCTTTGCCCGGATTGATAGCGGACCTGCGGAAAAAGGAACAGATCGAGTCGGCTTACATCGTCACGTTGTGGTCGAAGGACAAAATTGTCGGTGGCCTGGTGGTGGGAAGCCGGACGCCGCGGGAATTTTCGGCGCCGGATATCAGCCTGCTGATCGCCGTGGGCAGCCAGGTGGCCAGCGCGGTGGAGCGCAGCCAACTTTATGAAGAGACGCGGCAGGCCTACGAAAATCTGCGGCGGACGCAGGAACAATTGCTGCACAGCGAAAAACTTGCGGCCGTGGGGCAACTGATTTCGGGCGTGGCGCATGAGTTGAACAATCCGCTGACGGCCATACTGGGGTACAGCCAGCTATTGGAATCGAGCGGGCAGGTGGGGCCGCTGGCGCTCAGCTATTCGGAGAAAATGTATAAGCAGGCGCAGCGCACGCATCGGATCGTGCAAAACCTGCTGAGCTTCGCGCGGCAGCACAAACCGGAAAGGGTGCCTGTCGCGGTCAACACGGTGATGGAGGATACGCTGACGCTGCGCGATTACGATCTGCGGATGAATCAGATACGAGTGCACCTAGAGCTGTCGAAAGAGCTTCCGCTCGTGCCGGCTGACCCGCACCAGTTGCAGCAAGTGTTCCTGAACCTGATCAACAACGCGGTGGACGCGATTCTGGAGCATTCCAGTGAAGGAGACTTGTGGGTAAGTTCCGGCCTGGACGAACGGTACCTCTTCGTGGAGTTCACGGACAGCGGCCCAGGTGTGAAGGATCCCTCGCGCGTGTTTGATCCGTTTTATACAACCAAGCCAGTGGGCAAAGGGACGGGCCTGGGCTTGAGCATCTGCTATGGAATTGTCACCGAGCATGGGGGCACGATTCGGGTGAAGAATGCGCATCCGCGCGGCGCGTGTTTCCGGATCGAGTTGCCTTTGCAGTTCGATACGAAGCCGCCTCAACTGACGGAAGCGAGCTTAACGCGTTGACAATCGGGATTTGGAGGCGAAACGCGTTCAGAAGCCGCCGGGATTATCGTGGGAGGGGCCGGAAGGCTCCGCGCTTCGCACGGTAGACTCCGCGATGCGAGTGGTTGCCGCTTCCAAGCGACGGGCGAAGGAAGCCGCAATGTTCGAGAGCAGGGTGAATCCGGAGAAAGGCTGAAGGCCGAGGCGCAGCTTCCATTTCAAGAAGGCGCAGTTGGCAGCAAACGCCAGGCTCAGCTTCCAGCGTTCCATTTCCTCCATCGCAATCAACTCTGGCGACATGACCGCCAGCGCCCGCGAAATCTCCAGCAGCATTTCAAATTCTTCTTGCAGATGCTGCAGGTAGTTCAGAGCAATGACTCTGCGCTGACGGCGGAGGGTCTGCATCAGGGCCGGCTGGCCAGCGCTTCGTAGGTATTCGGCGTCCTGGGGTTGCAAGGCTTGCAGGATGTGTGGCATCCGGGAAGAATGGCGCGATTGACGGAGGGCCTCAAAGGCATCCAGCGACGGGCGGGGGCTGCGGGCAGGCGGGCGGAGCGCCCAGGAGAGCAAGCCCACCAAGAGGATCGCGAACAGGACAAGTAAGATGACGGGAAGACTCATTAGCCGCGATTCTCCAGGCGGAGGATCTGGATCAACTGGCGGTTGAGCAGGACCAGGCGGGCATTCACTTCGGAGGAAATCCTTCCGTAATCTTCGGCGGGGATTGTTTCTGGCACTGCGACCTCTTCCACAGCAGTGTACCGACCGGCTGCGCCGATCCAAACCAGGAGGCTGGCGATAAAGGCAAACAGGCCCAGGAAGTTCCAAAGAACGGCATATTGACGAAGAACTTTTTCCAAGATCGAGTAGTTAACTACGTAAAAGGTGGAATAGAGGCACAATCCTACCGCCAAGGCCCGCTGAAACGGGCTGACCGGGATGCGGTAGTAGCGGGCGAAGAGAAGCATGGTTACAATCACGGCAGCCATCGCCAATTCCAGCCCGCGAACCCCGTTCATGATCAGCCATTGCCAGTCGCCCTTCGACAGCAAGAGGTCATAGGCGATCACAGCTGCTGCGACACCGAGGAGCAGCCCGCGGGCCAAGGCCCATATGCCTACGTACGGAGAGAGCACTTTTCGGTTGAGTTCCACCAGTGTGAGGGCTCGTATGAGTACGACCATGCCCTGCATTCCCCAGGCAATCTTCCAGAAGGTCAACTTGTCGATCTCCGAGTGCCCGTAAAGTACAGCCGAACCAGCGCTTTGGAGAAGGATGGACAAAAGATACGCGAAGAAAAATGGGTAGAGTCGGCCAAGTTTTCGACGCAGCACCTGCACGAATAGCGACAGTTCGAGCGCCGTGGTTAGGGCCCAAGCGGCCGTCTGCAGTTGAAGGGGCTCAACCATACGCTGGACACGCTACCATAACTTAACTGGCCAGTAAATAGCCAAGCCCGTATAGTTCCCAATCAAATAGTTAAACGGATTGGAACATTCTAAGTTCCGCGATTCATTCACCCAGACTCCGGAGAGCTTCAGGTGTTAGCCAGCTTGGGAGATGGTTGATTTGGCGGGGGCAATGGGACCCCGTCGGCTGTCAGGATGGCCTTGTTATTCGGTGATGGCTTGGTCGGCGGTGGCAGAGGTACGCCGTCGGCCGTCAGGATGGCCTTGTTATTCGGTGACGGTTTAGTCGGCGGCGGCAGAGGCACGCCATCCGCTACGTGAGTATTTCTCCAGCCAGCCCCGCCGGCGAGCCCGCAGTTGACCGGAACGGCGAGGGAAAGTACGATTAGACTTACTGAAAGTGTAACTTTGAGTATGAGAAAATGATTTTTCATGGGAACCCTCCTGGCCGCGAAGGGTGACCCAAATCTGAACGGTTGCTACGGGGCCGATGAAGAAGTTCCGGCAGCGGAACAATTCCGCGAGCAGGGGAGTCGAGTGCAGGAACAACTTCGCATCCACCGCCAGATTCTTTACGACCTCGCTCTGCATTACCTGCAGCCCCTGAGCGGAAGTTTTTCCAGGCTGGCGTATCTGGCGAGCCTCAAACAACCTTCCTCCGAAACCTATGTGCACGACCAGCTGGCTGCGGTCTATGGACCGGAGCCCGTAAACGAGACGCTGACCAAGTGCCATGAAGAGTTATTCGAGCGATTACTGGAGATGTCGCTGGCCCAGCAGGAGGAGGAACTTCGCCAGTTCGTCGGGACGCTCCCCGAGGGGAAAGAGGAAGGTATCGAGATTTGTAAGAAACGGATCGAAGATTGGATTCCTTTGAAGGCGCCCGACTATCTCAAGGAACTTTTTCGATCCAATCTGAGCGCATTGCTGGCGTTGCTGCGCGAGCGGAATCCCAAGGGTCGTTCAGGTAAGTAATTACGCCGACAACTCTACCCACGACTTCCGCTTCTGTGGGAGTGCGCCACGCTTCCGGGGCGCAATGCGAAAGCATGTGAGGCTGCATTACCAGCCTTGATTTCAGTTTCAGGAACCAGCCGCAGCGGTAACCCCCTCTTGTTTCCACAAAATAGAGGGGCCGGTCATACTCTGTGTTCCACTCGTCGCCATCGATGCTGCGGAGGGCCGTGTCGACGACCACCATACTCCCTGGCCGGAGGATGGGGGCCATCCGCCGGTCAGAGAGACCGATGTATCCGTATCGAAAACGGATGGTGGATTCCTGCTTCATGCCCGGGAAGCAGCGCAGGTTGTCGGGCTGCTCGCTGAGTAGCGCGGTAGTGTCGGAGACTGACGCGGAACCGGATTGATTGGTCAAAGAAAAATTGACGGGGAATTCGTGCAAGTGGCTACGAGGGGCAGGGAAGGCGGCCCCGTCTTCGAATGTCTGTTGAAGCGGCGCCTCATACCAGGCCGAAATCTCCAGAGGGCTAAGGTGGTAGATGGTGGCGAGTGAATAGAGCTTGTGAAGGCTGGGCACGACATTTCTGTTTTCGATATCGGCGAGGCGGCTGATGTGCAGGATGAAGTCCGGCCTGCCCCGCTTGGCTGCCAGTTCGTAGCTGGCTTGTTCGACTTCCCGGTAGGTTAATCCAAGTGCTTCCCGTGCCTGGCGCAAACGGAGCCCCGGTGGATACATGGCTTCCCCCCGACGGTGAAGTGATCCGCAACTGCCACTCTATCAAATTACCAGTTTGTTACGAATACAGAACACCATAGCCCTCTGTGGAAATCCCCGGAAGTATGTAACAAATTGGAACACACTCGCCGGCCTTACAAGGGTTTGGTTTCTGCCGGGCTTGAGAGAATCTGCTATCCTGACCACCTATGGCCCCTTGTTACCGGTTTTTCGGGCGATTTCCCGCCGTCCTACTGTTTGGAATAACGATTCTTGCTGCCACGGTGCCTGGATTTGCACGACAGGCGGCCCCTGCCCCTGCGACGGCGACCCCCTCCGTGGGAACGAGCAACCCGGAATTTCTTGCCACCGCCGACGCAGTGGTCAAGGAGATGAGCCAAATCACAGGCTGGGGACTCAAGACCCCTCTGAAGAAATCCATTCGGTCGAGGGCGGACATTCACGCATACATCCTGAAGCAAATGGACGACGAAAAAGACGCGAAGGAGCGTTACGCGTCTGCACGAAGCGCCGAAGCGTTTGGACTGATTCCAAAAGGATTTAACCTGGACACCTTTCTAGTCGACCTGTTAACCGAGCAGATTGCCGGGCTGTACGATCCGAAGGCACACGAGTTCTATATCGCGGACTGGATCCCGGCCGACGAGCAGCGAATGGTGATGGCGCACGAGTTGACCCATGCCCTGGAGGATCAACACTTTGACATCGAACCCTGGGTGCATGCGGCGCGGCCGAACGATGATGCGGAGATGGCGCGGGAATCGGTGTTGGAAGGCAGCGCAATGGCTGCGATGTTGGAGTACGAACTGAAGGGCAAAGGCTTGAAGCTGCGGGATTTGCCGGAGTTTGATCCTTCCGTTTTTGTGGGCGACCTGGCGGAGACGCCCGTCCTGAAGAAGGCGCCGCCGTTTATCAAGGATTCGCTGATGTTCCCTTACTTAAGCGGCCTGACGTTTTCGATGAGTGTGCTGAAATCGGACGGCTGGCCTGCGTTTACCGCGGTATTTGCGCGGCCTCCTGTGAATACCCAGCAAATCCTGCACCCAGAGATGTATTTCGCGAACCGAGCGCCCGCGCCGTTGAAAGTGGAATTGCCGGCCGCGGCTCCCGGTGAGAATTGGGTACTACTGGAAGAAAATTCTTTGGGCGAATTGGGGTGGAAGGAAGTATTGAAGCAATTCCTGGACGAGGAGCGTGCGAAGGAAACGGCCGCCGGATGGGACGGGGACGAGTATGCGAGCTTCGAACAGAAAAACACCAAGCACCTGATGTTGTTCGCGCGTATTCGCCTGGCTGACATCGTCGCCGCGTCACGTTTTTTCACGGAGTATGCCGACGCGTTGGAGAAAAAATATCCGGAGCGCACGGACGTTTCCCGCCGGCCGAATTTCCTGACGTTTCAAACGGCGGAAGGCAGTGTCTTTCTGCGATGCAATGGAAGGGAATGCATCAGCCTGGAAGGCGGCCGCTCCGGGTTATTCCTGCAATGGACCGCGAAATTGAACTGGAGGTTGATACCGGAAGCTCCGCAGCAGCCTGCTTCGTCCGATATCAAGACCGCGCACTCCAACGCCATCGCCATGGAATTCGATTCCGTTGCCGGATTTTGAAAACTAGAAGCCATCGCCATCTCACAAACAGCGGCAAGTCCCCGAGAAGCACACTTCAGGGGCTGAAGCCCAGGTGCCCTACCACTTTATGTCGGGGCTGAAGCCCCGACCTCGTGAATAGCGATTTGTTAGACAACTCCTAGCTTGCCAGAAAGCGAAGCGAGTCAGTTTGTGTGTTGCATTACCAGCAACGTCAGGTCGTCGGTGCGTTTGACTCCAGAAGAGAAGTCGCGGACTTCGTTAAGGCACGCGGAGAGCATCTCGTCCGGGGCTTTGGAAGCATGCCGCGCGAGGAGTTCTTCTACCCTGCAGAGGCCGTATTCGTCGCCTTTGAGGTTGAAAACTTCCGAGAGTCCATCCGTATAGAGAAATAGCGAATCGCCGCTATCCAGCTTGAGACTGCAGACCGGGAAGTCCGCGGTGCAGAACATTCCGAGTGGAACGCCTGTGGCGCGGCGCGAAGTGACGCCGGAGCGCGAGGCGTGCAGCAGGGGTAGATGTCCAGCGCTGGCGTATTCGACTTTGCCGTCGTGCCAGGCGCGGCCTACGACCAGAGTGACGTATTGCCCCGCGGTCGTGCTATCGCAGAAAAGGCGGTTGGCATGGCCCACGAGTTGGCCTAGCGGCAGATTCTGACTGGCCAAGGTGCGAAAGGTCGCATGCAGGTGGCTCATGAGCATGGAGGCCGCCACGCCTTTGCCGGAAACGTCGCCGAGAAGAAAAAGAAAAGAGTCGTCGGTTTCGATCAGGTCGAAGTAATCACCGCTGACCATGGAAGCCGGCTCGTAGTGATAGCGCGCGTGCCAGTTGCCGAGAGACCAGTCACTTCGCGGCAGAAGTCCGCGTTGGATGCCCGCGGCTAGCACCAGATCGCGCTCGAGCGCGCGCTGCTCTTCCGACGAGAGGTGGTCCAGGCAGAAGCGCAGCAGGGGATTGCAAAGGAGGCGGTCGGCTTCAATGGAGTCGTGGCAAACTTCGCAGATGCCGAAGGTTCCGCCGTTGAGTCGCGCGAGAGCTTCGTCGACGCTATGGATCAGCTGGTGCACCGAAGCATCGGAGACATTTGATGCTGCAGCTGCCTGCAGGCTGACACGGCGCCGCTCGAGTTCCGTGTGTAAGTAAGACTGAGTTGTGGTGTCCATGCCGATAGTTTGCTGCTTTGTGCCTGGGGATTCCATCCGTTTTGTGCCTCCAAATTCGAACGGTTCAAGAGAGGGAAGGGAAACTGAACAATTAACTAACGCCGCTGCCTGCCGTCGCTGGTTTTGCCAGCAAAGGCGCCGCGGCGGCGGCATCACTCCTCTTTATGCGATGCCGCAAACGCTCCACCCGGCACATCAGTCTGCCCTCCAGACGCCGGGTGCGCTGCAGGGCGTAGGGGTCGCGCGAAGGAGTACGCTGGCGCTGGAGTTTGGTGAGGGCGAGTTGCGCGAATTCGAGGGCTTGGTCGAGATTCCTGGCTTTACGTTCATAGTGGATGGCCAGCTGTTCGCAGGCTTCGAGGCCATCCGCGGGATCGCGGGCCAGCTCGTGCCAGAGTGCCGCCGCGGCGCCGGTGTCGCCTCGACGTTTGGCCATGAGGGCGAGCTCCCGAGTGGCGCGCGGCCGGAATTCGGGCGGGAGTCCCGCGTCGAGAGCCTGGACACAAGTGGAGTGGGCGCGTTTGTTATCGCCGCGCCGCTGCAGGAATTTGGATAGACCGAAGAGATCGAGAGAATTTTCGTCCGCGAGCGATTGCCGTTCGTCGAGCAGGGAATTGATTTTTCCGAAAAGCGCGGCGAGTCCCCGCAGGTCCATTTGGTTGTGCTTGACCACGCCTGCAAGCGGGTCCGCGGTGCCGCCGCGCAGGTAGTCGAAATAGAACTGCGGGATGAGGGCTGAGGCTACGTCGTTTCCGCGATGCCAGCCGAGCCGCTCCGTATCGAGAACATGCCGCTCCAGCTCCACGAGCCGGACGGAGCCGAGGCGCAATTTCCAGAGCGCGCGGGCGGGATGCAGAAGATCCAGGTGGGCGGCGAGCGGCGGGACCTTGATCGCGCGCGTCATCGTGAAACGATTTTCGAGCAGGGGCCAGTCGAAGGATTTTCCGTTGAAGGTGACGAGCACCGGGCGTTCGGCGAGGCGCGCGGAAAGTTCGTGGAGGAGCGAGTGCTCTTCGGAGAAGTCGCGGAGGAAGAGCTGCTCCACCTGCAGGCCGCCGGCGTCCCACCAGGCTAGGCCGACGAGGAACGCATACGTTCCTGTGCCGCCCGCCAACCCTGTTGTTTCCGTATCAAGAAAGAGCCACCTCTCTGGATTTTCCAGCGCTGCCTGTGAATCTTGAATTTGCTTTTTGTCGCGGGCGCGTACTGAGGACGGCTGCTTGGTCAACAGTTCGAGGGCCGCCGGGGATGGCTCCGCGAACTCCGGCGTAGAGAACCAGTTGCGGATCGCCAGGTGTTCGCCGAAATGATTTCGGGCAATCCCCGCGCCCAGCAATCGGCTGAGGGAGTCCGTCTCATCGGGCGCGCGCAAATCCGCCGGCTTCGACGGCACAGCGCGCGCCGGCTTCAAAGCCGCCAATCTGGCAAATCGATCGATGATGCCCCCTTTTGAGTGCGACTGCGAAGCTGTCGCTTTTACAACTTAAGCTCGTAGATGAATTCCTCACAGCGCTGGAATTTCAAGAATCTCCAGCGCGTACCAACTGTCCGGCCAAGAAAACAGAAAACTTTCTTCAGGGGCTAAAGCCCTCAACTGACGCGCATCGCGCCGGGGCTAAAGCCCCGGCCTCCTAAAGAAAAAGCCTTTCTTTCTATTCGCACAATCGAAGCAAAATCGCCAGCGCCGCTTCCTTCGCTTTGGGCGCCAAATCTCCAGCGGGCCCAACGCACGAGGGGCACCCGGCGTCGCAAGGGCAAGCCTGGATCAATTCGCGTGTCTTCCGGGCCAGCAATTCGTGCGCGCGAAAAAGCGGCTCCGAAAAACCGATTCCGCCGGGATAGGCGTCGAACAGATAGAGATTCGGCTCGAAGAATTCCTTTGCCTGGGCGCCGACGGCCTCTTCGATACGTGTGGGAGTGAATTCCTCGCTTCCTTCACCCGGCGCAGGAGGCCGTTCGCCAATCGCGGTCCCCAAGTCACGCCCGTCGCACATCAGTAGAAGCGTGGCGACCGAGGCGAGGGCATATAGCAGGCCGAACATTCCCGATTGCCGTTCGCTGATGGTGTAGGGCAGCGATTCGAGCAGCGGCCGCTCCAGGGTAATCCAGTACGAGGTGGTGTGCATCTCGTTCTCTTGCAATTCAAGTTGGCCCGCGCCGATATTTTCGTTGGTGAAAAATTTGATCTTCTTGAAGCCCACCACTTGCGAGCGCACAAGTACATCTCCGTGTGACCATGCATGAGAGTTAGGGCCGGCATGCTGTTGGCTGGCAGACCTGGCCGTCTCCGCGATCTCAAGCACGCGCACCTGGGTGTAGCGGATGGCATCGGTGTAGTAATCCACGTTTACTTGCTTCACGTAGGCTTTGCGTTCCTTAAAATCGAGATGCTCGACGTGGTATTGCTGGCCGCCGTGGAGATAGATCGCTTTTTCGTGCACGGTTGTGAGCGCGCTGGGAAAATCCACTTCGCCGATCACCTGCGGCGCGCCGGTGATGTCAATGATTACAAAATTGTCGCTGGTGACCGAGCGGAGGCTGACGGTGTCCGCTGGATAGGCTTCGTGCGTCCAGTGGTAGTTTTCGCCGGCGCGGTGGAGATAGCCCGCTTCGGCCAGACGCGCGCACAAATCCGGCACGTTTACTTCGCCGAATTTTTCTTGCGGGCCGATAGGAAGTTCGAATGCCGCGCATTTCAGGTGATTGATCAGGATTTCCAGATTATCGGGCTGGATGAAGGCATGCTCCGGGGTGTTGCCGAAAAAATAGTCCGGGTGGCGGATGATGAATTGATCGAGTGGGGCGGAAGAGGCTACCAGAACGGCGCAGGAGCTGCCACTGCGGCGACCGGCGCGGCCTGCGCGCTGCCAGGTGGCGGCAATTGTGCCGGGATAACCGGTCATGACGACGGTGTCGAGCGAACCGACGTCGATTCCGAGTTCCATGGCTGAGGTTGTGACGACGCCGCGGATGCGGCCTTCGCGCAAGCCGCGTTCGATTTCGCGGCGTTCGTTCGGCAGATAGCCGCCGCGGTAGCCGCGAATCGTTTCCGGCTGGCCTGGCTGCTGAGGATTCGCTTGCTGCAGATAGGTAAGAATCAATTCGGTATGCAGGCGCGAATTGGCGAAGACCATGGTCTGCAAATCGTGTTTCAGAAATTCCTGGGCGACCCGCGAGCCTTCGTTGATGTAGCTGCGGCGGATACCGAGCGCGCGGTTGACGACCGGAGGGTTGTAAAACACAAAAGTCTTTTCCGCTGACGGGGCGCCGTTGGCTGCCAGCACGTCCACATTGTCTTCGATCAGCCGAGAAGCAAGCTCGCCCGGATTCGCAATGGTGGCGGAGCAGCAGATGAATTGCGGCTTGCTGCCATAAAAGCGCGCGATTCGTTGCAGGCGGCGGAGTACGTTGCAGAGGTGGCTGCCGAAAACGCCGCGATAGGTGTGGAGTTCGTCCACCACGATGTAGCGCAGATTCTCGAAGAGGCGCGTCCAGCGGGTGTGATGCGGCAGGATGCCGGTGTGCAGCATGTCCGGGTTGGTGAGCACGACGTGGCTTTTTTCGCGGATGGCTTTGCGGGCGTCGGTTGGGGTGTCGCCATCGTAGGTGAATACGCCGACACGGTTTGCCAGACGGCCGTTTAAGTCGTGCAGTTCCGCCAACTGGTCTTGTGCCAGCGCTTTGGTGGGGAACAGATAAAGAGCTCGCGTGTCGTCATTGGCAAGAATGGCGTCCAGCACCGGCAGGTTGTAGCAGAGCGTTTTCCCCGAGGCCGTCGGCGTGACGATTACCACATTCTTGCCCGCGTGGACCGCTTCCGCGGCAGCTGCCTGGTGCGTGTAAAGCTGGCGGATGCCCTTGGCGTTGTAGGCGGCACGAAGGCCGGCGTGTACCCATGCGGGGAATTCGGCCCATTGGGCTTCGCGGGCAGGGTAGTGGCGCACGGCGGTGAGGATTTCGCCGTCGCGGTCGCGAGCGGCAAAGGTGTCGAGGACCTGGGTCACGCGGGCCAGGGTGGAGGAACTGCCCGTCCTGGCCAGGGATAATGCGTTGCTTGCCATCGATCTGACTCCCGCAAAGCGCGAAGTGATTCGCCTTTTGTTCGCTTAGGCTAGCATCCCGCAGCGAGCCGCGCAATACGCAAACCGAGGGTGTGCCTCAAATATGCGTCTGCTTCTCAGCTATGTTACGATTTGGGAAAGATGAGCACAAAAACAAGTACCGCGCTTGAAATCAGATTGACTTGCCCCATTTGCAGTGGAACCGTCGTCCCCTATCCTGACCAGGTAATCTGCGAAAAATGTCACCACGTCTTTCCCAAGGATGGCGGCATCCCCCAGCTCTTTTGGCTCAACGATTGGCCGGCCGATAAGCCGGACGTCACCAGCGCGATGCAGGCGTTTTATGAGAAGACGCCATTCCCGAATTACGACGACTTTGATTCCGCGGAGGCGCTGCGCTTAAAGGCGCGGCGCGGGGTTTTCGCCAAGCTGCTGGATGAACAGATCCGCCACGGATCTTCGATCCTGGAGGTTGGTTGCGGGACGGGGCAGCTGAGCAACTTTCTGGGAATGACCTGGGGGCGGACGGTGATTGGGGCGGACGGTTGTCTGCACTCTTTGCAGCTTGCCGAGAATTTCCGCCGCGAAAATGAAATCAAGGGCACGCGGTTCCTGCAGATGAACCTGTTCCGACCGGTGTTTCCGGAGGAAAGTTTCGATTTTGTGGTGTGCAACGGGGTGCTGCACCACACCAGCGATCCGTATCTTGGATTTCAGACGATCGGGAAACTCGTAAAGAGGGGCGGGTTTATTCTAATCGGGCTTTACAACAAGTACAGCCGGCTAACGACGGATTTCCGGCGCTGGATGTTCCGGGTTTCCGGGGACCGGATGCAGTTTCTGGATCCGCAGATCCGGGACCGCGCCCCGAACCAGGGCCGCAAGGATGCGTGGTTTCTGGACCAGTATAAGAACCCGCATGAATCGAAGCACACGTTTGGGGAAGTGCAGGGCTGGTTCCGGGAAAACGGTTTTGAATTCATGAACAGCATTCCCAAGGCGCAAGGCGAAAGTTTTGCGACGGACGAAAAACTGTTCGAGCCGCACGCTCCCGGCACCGCGTTGAGCCATTTTATGGTGCAGGCCGGCGAGACGCTGGTGGGCGGACGCGACGGCGGATTTTTCATAATGATCGGCAAGCGCGTCTAGCGCTGATAAAAAGTCCACGCGATGTGACGAACTTCCTCAAAACGCGGTACTCTTTTCCTTACGACATTTATCCGGAGAAAAAATGAACGAAGAAACTCCTGTGGCCGCGGGCGCGGCGCCGAAGCGCTCTGGCCTGAAGTCCTTCCTTTATTTTCTGAAACTTCTCGTTGGCAACTTTCTGTTATTCGCCGTGCTAGTCGAGTTGGTTTGCGTAGTCTACATCAACGTTACCGACTGGCATTCCAGCAAGCCGACGTATCACGTGAATTACAACAATTTCTGGGCGGACATTAATCCCGACTTTGGCGTGTGGCACCGGCCAAACGGGCATTTTTATCACCAGGGCGGGTGTTTCAGCGTGCAGTACACCACGAACAGTTACGGAGCGCGGGACGTGGAGCGCAGCGTGCACTCCGCGAAGCCGCGCACCGTGGTGCTGGGCGATTCCATGATTGAAGGACTGGGCCTGGCGGACCAGGATCGCCTGACGAACATTCTGGAGAAGGACACCGGGCGGGAGTATCTGAACTTCGGCACCAGCGGCGATTTCGGGCCGCTGCAGTACGCGCTGCTGTATAAAACGCTGGCAGCGAAGTTTGACCACGACACGGTTGTGGTGGGCGTGCTGCCCGACAATGATTTTCACGATATGTCGCTGGAGTGGGGCAAAGTGCATCACGCGGATCGCTACAGGCCGTACTACGCGGATGATTTTTCGATTGTTTATACGAATCATGTGCAGCTGCAGGCTGGCGAGGGATTCTGGGATCGCGTCGAATCCGTGCTGCGAGCGTATCTGGCTTCGTACCACGTGGGGCAGTTTTTGTATTCGAGCATGTACTGGCGGACGTTGCCGCCGTACTCTGGCTACAACGATTTCAACGATGTGGATATTGCGCGGCTGAGGCACGCGCTGGACGACATTCACGCGACAGCGGACGCTCATCACGCGAAGATGGCGGTGATACTGATACCTACGTCCAATGATTTTGCGCGACTGGAGAAGTCAGGAACCAACCGGCTCGGCCCCGTCGTGCTTGGCTGGGGGCAGGAAAAAGGGATTCCCGTGAAGGACCTTTTGCCGGAGATGGAATCGCGCTCCCTGGGGAATTTTCATTCTTACTTTTTAAGTTGCGATGGCCACTGGACGCCGAAGGGAAGTAAAGTCGCGGCGGAGATACTTGAACCATGGTTGGCGCGATTGAATGGCAGTTTGTAGCTCAGGCCTTTGAGGCCTGAGGGTTTTCATTCGCAAGGAGAAATCCAGGCGTTGCCTCGAAAACCCTCACCCCTGAAGGGGTGAGCTACAAGAACTGAGACGGTTTTTCGATTAGGAAATTGCCGAGGACGAGGCAATCCATTTGGCTGCGGGAGAAGGTGCTGTAGGCATTTGCGGGCGTGGTTACGATGGGTTCACCGCGCAGATTGAAGGACGTGTTGAGGACGACGGGAACGCCCGTGGCCTGGCCAAAGCGCTCAATTAAGCCGTAGTAGAGCGGGCTTTGTTCGCGGTAGACGGTTTGCACCCGGGCGGAACCGTCCACGTGGGTGATGGCGGGGAGCGTTGCGTGATGCTCGGGCTTCACTGGCGTGACGTAAAGCATGTAGCGCAGCGGATACTGATTCACTGCGTCGCCCAGTTCGAAATAGGTTGGCGCGGCTTCTGCAACCACTGACGGCGCGAACGGGCGGTAAGGTTCGCGAAATTTGATTTTAGAATTGACGATGTCTTTCATTTCCGCGCCGCGTGGATCGGCCAGGATGCTGCGATGGCCCAGGGCGCGCGGGCCCCACTCGAAGCGTCCCTGATACCAGCCGACGACCTTACTGTTGGTCAAGAAATCCGTAGTGCGGTCAAGCAACTCGTCCGTGCTCGCGGCTTCGTGGTAGGGAATGTTTTCGCTTTCGAGGAAGGAACGGATTTCGGAAGCGCCGTATTCCTGTCCCCAGTAGGCATGTTCCATTCGGAACGAACGCGGCTTGCCGAGTACGGAATGGTAGGCCCAGAGCGCGGCGCCCAAGGCACCGCCGGAATCGCCGGCGGCTGGCTGAATGAATAGTTCGCCGAAACCGGATTCGCGGAGCATTCTGCCGTTGGCGACGCTGTTTAAACCGACGCCGCCCGCGATGCAGAGTTTTTTCAGGCCGGTCTGTTTATGAAGATTTTTCGCCATCCCGACCAGTAGATCTTCGGTGACGCGCTGAATGCTGGCGGCAATGTCGGCGTAATGCTCATTCACGCGGCACTGGGCGATGTAATCCGCCGGTTTTTTGCCGAAATATTTCGGGAAGCCCGTGGATTCAGTGAAGAAGGGAGTTTCCCGCGGCCGCGGCTCGCCAAAAAGTTCCACAAGCTTCGGCGTGTACATGCGGTCGGTGGCGTAGTGGAAGCAAAAATAGTCCATGTCCAGCGAGAACGAGCCGTCTTCGTTCTGCTTGACGGTTTTCCAGACTTTGTCGACATAGCGCGGCGTTCCGTAGGGCGCCATGCCCATCACTTTGTATTCGCCTTCGTTCACTTCGAAGCCGAGAAAAGCCGTGAAGGCACTGTAGAGAAGGCCAATGGAATGCGGGAATTCAATCTGCTTCGTTAACTGGATTTGCGTGCCGCGCCCGACACCGGAAGCTGCCGTCAGCCATTCGCCGACGCCATCAACCGTCAGGATCGCGGACTCTTCAAATGGTGAGCACAGAAACGCGCTGGCCGCGTGAGAAAGATGGTGCTCGGAAAAGAGCACGCGGTCTCGATCGATGCCCAGTTCCGATTGCAAGGTGCTGGCAATCCAGAGCTTGTCCAGCATCCAGCCGATCATGGATTCGCGGAAGACCTTCCAGGACTGCGGATAGGTTTGCAGGACGCTGATTAGCAGGCGATCGAGCTTTTTGAAAGGCCGTTCATAAAAAACGACGTAGTCCAGGTCCTTCGCATCGATTTTGGCTTCACGCAGGCAAAATTCGATGGCGAGTTTGGGAAAGCCGAAGTCGTGCTTGACGCGGGAGAAGCGCTCTTCTTCGGCGGCGGCGATCAGCTGGCCGTCGTGCAGAATTGCAGCGGCAGCATCGTGGTAATAACAGGAAATTCCAAGGATGTGCATCAGTTATTGCCTGTGGGCCCAATCGAGGTCATGGACTTCGGCGGGATGCTCAATCCAATTCGCCGGGCGATGTTTGATGCGCAGCGGATCGGAAAACAAGCGCACAACCAGGCCAAAGGGAAGAACCGCAACGGCGTAAATGATCGTCAGAATCACGCGGGCCTGGAAATTGCCTATTTTGTGCGCCAGGCGCTTCCACGCGTTCCAAAGGGTTTTCAGGTTTTCAGAAAGAATATTGGCCATAGCAGCGCGATTCGCCTAAAAGAGAGCGTAGACGAACGGCGCGAGAGCCGAGCTTTGTCCGAGAACGATAAGAACGGCGGTGAAGAGCACCACCAGGATGACCGGCAGCATCCACCAGCGCTTGTTGCGCGCAAAAAAGGAGAGCAACTCTCCCGCGATGCCAAACCGGCGCGAAGCCGTACTGAAAAAACCCATGAAATCTCCCTCAGCTGCAAATTGGACTGGAGGCCCGAACATCTAATTTATCACACGCGTCACGATGCGGCAAAGCGCACTTGGCGGCAATCGTTCCAGAATTCGTGATTTATTCTCGAAAAGTTTGCGAGCGGTTACTCCGCGGCCTTCGCCGCCAATGCTTCTATCACCACAATATTCGGCAGCAGTTCCGGCGGGAGGCCGTGTCTCGCTTGTAGATACGTCGGTGAGTTATAGGAAATCCAGGTCTTGCCCGCGGCGTCTTCCGCGACAAGAATCTTCAGCGGGAAATCCAGAGCGACACTCGGCGATGCCAGCATCAGCGGCGTCCCGGCCTTCGGATTCCCAAAAATCAGCAGCTTGGTGTTCGGCATTTTGAGGCCGGCACTTGCCGCCTCGCCGCTGTGATCCACTACTACAAATAACTTCACGCCCTTGGCTTGCAGGATGCCCTGCAATTTGGTTACGGTCTGGTCCACCGGGAGATTGCCGGGTATCCGCACAATTCCGTTTTCGGCGCTGGTTGGCATGCGATTCTCCTCCCTCATAGATGCGTGGAGAACCGCTTTTGGATTGGCGGAAATCAGGTATCCAGCCATCACCAATCCCAGAATCACAAGCGCCAGAGCCACGCCTATCACCAGGCGGGGCTTATTCAAGTACAAGGACTCGCCCGCCTCCAATTGCCTGAGCATGCGCAAATGGCGAAGCGTGGAGAGCAAGCAAACCGAAACGCCCATCAGGATCAGCGCGATCCCGATCCACAGGGAAATTCCATACTGCTTTACCTGAAAATCGGGCTGGAGGTGGTTGAACTCCTGAAGAAACAAGCCAAAGCGCGCCAGCACAAACCCCAACCCCATCAGGGCGATGCCTGTCCGGATCCATGCCAGCACGGTGCGTTCCGCGGCCAGATAGTCGGTTGCGCTGCCTTGCATCGAAATCCTCCCCGCATTGCTAAAACCTCGGCAACATAGCGCCGACTTTCCCGAATGTAAAGCGTCTCATGCGGACTTCAGTCCTGTGCTCAACTGGAAAATGACGGGAACAGAACATGCGCCCCCGGTGTCTGAAACAATGTGCGGCAATCCGGCGTATCTTCAGAGCATAGGCTCGCTGCTTGGGTTCGACCTGGCGCGCCTTGCAAGTCTCAGAGGAGCGCCGCCTATGGCAGTGGGGGATCTCGGGCCTCGCCGTCCCGATCGCCGCAGGGCGCCTCGCTACCCGTATCAAGCCAGCCTGGAAATCGAGTGGGGTTCAGCACGCCTGAAAGCCCGGACGCGCGATATCAGTGTTGGTGGCATGTTCATCGAATCGGAAGATGTGCTGTGGGTGGGGGCGGGATTCCGCGCGCGGTTGGTCACCGACCGTCCGGTTTGGCTTGAATGCTCCGTGAAACGCGTGGAGCCCGGCCTGGGCATGGGAGTGGCAGTTGCGTTCCCTGAAGATCAGACAGCCCACCCATATCAGGAAATTCTCGCCAAGCTGGCCGAAAACGGCTAAGGCTTTATACTATTTTCCATGACCCACTGTCTGGATTGTGGCTCCGAGCGCGCCAGCGATCAGTGCCCGGTCTGCGGATTGACTTCGGCCGCAGCGGAACTGGTGTTCCGGCGGCGGCTGATCTGGCAGATGACGGTGTTTCTTGCCGGCTCGTTGCTGTTTCCCTATGTCAGCCAGATTTATCCGCCTTTGGATATCGATGGGATGCTGGTTTTTTTCGGCGTGGTGTTTTTCGTGGCGCTGGCGCTGGCAATCGTTCTGGAAAGCCGGGCCCGAGCCCGGAAAGAGATCGAGGTTCTGCGGCACCTGTTTAGCGGACTGATTCCGATCCCGTTTATTCTTTTGACGGCACTGGTGCTGAATGGACGGCTGGACTCGCCGAAGAATCTGACGTTTCACGCGGCGGTGGTGGACAGCCGCTATCAGATGAAAGGTGTGGTGAGGGGAACTCGGCGCTTGTTTGTGCCATCGTGGCGTGCCGGACATCGCGTGGAGCGGCTGGCCGTGGACTCGGACGACTATGACCGGTTCCGTCCGGGGGATACGGTGAATGTGGGTGTAGCACCCGGAGCGCTGGGGATCCCGTGGTTTTACGGTGTGTACCGCCGGTCAGAACAGAGTTCAGGAAAACCGGCTCAGTAGATGGGCTCTCGATTGAGGCCCAGGGGAATTTGCAGTTCGAGCGTGTGACCGTTCTTGCCGAAGCGAAAAGTTATCCTTTGCATGGAGCCGATGTTGCGCTCTTTCCATTCCACAATTTCAACCGGCTTGTCGGGGATGTCCGCGTAGGACCAATCCGCGGAGTCGCCGTGCACCGTGATTTTTTGCGGATCGATGTCGTAGACCTCTTCGTCGGCAATCTTCACGAGCATGTAGCGCTTCCACAGGCGCACCAGCAAAATCCCTTTTTTCTCCGAGTGATAGATGCTCCAGGAGTTTGGCGCCTGATCGTTAAAACGCACGATGGCGAATTCCACCGACTTCCAGGTGACTTTTGGGGGCGGTGCGGTTTGCGCCGAGGCAAGGCAGGGCAACAACAGCAAGGCGAGCGCGGGAGCGAAGGCTCGCGCGGACGCCAATCGGAAAATGTTTACTCTTGGGAAGCGGATTTTCGCGGTCATAGCGGTTCACATTCCGGCCATCTTGTGGAATGTGTAGGAGAAGTGTACGACAGGTGAGCCGCGCCCGAAAATGCGGCAAAGGTGCTCACCAGTAAATCTCGCTTCTATTGACGCCATACGAACTGGCGGGTTACGTTCTGCGGAAACAGCTTACGGGCCCAAGAAGACCATGCAGAGCGGAGGTGGGATGCCGCGCAAATCTTTCTGCTGGATTGCATTAATGACGCTGGTGTATCCCGCTGGCCTGTGCGGGGGGCGGGCTACTCCCGCCTTGCCACGAGTCGTTGCGAACGACAACCGGACGCCGGCCGGACAGATTAAGGATGGCGTCCTCGAGCTGAAACTCGTACTTAGTGAAGCGACCTGGTTTCCCGAGGGCGAGGATGGGAGCCACCGGGATGTTTATGTATTTGGTGAAGAGGGGCGAGCGCCGCAAAGCGCTGGCCCGCTGCTCCGCGTTCCGCAAGACACTCAAATTCATTTAAGCCTTAGAAATTCGCTGCCGCTTGCAGCCAAGATTTATGGTTTGCATCGGCATCCTGGCAATCCGGAGGATGCCGTGAAGCTGGCGCCGGGCGAAAGCCGGCAGGTGGAATTCCTTGCCGGCGAGCCCGGCACATACATGTACTGGGCCACAACTGCCGACAAGTCGCTCCATGATCGGCTGGATGCCGAAACCCTGCTGTTCGGCGCCTTTATTGTCGACCAGCCGGGCGCGAAAACTGACGATCGCATCTTTGTCCTCGGCGATTGGGGGATATCACCAACCGCTACCAGCGGCCCCGACCAATTCTTGTTCATCAACGGCAAGTCCTGGCCCTACACCGAGCGCCTGACTTACAAGCTTGGCGAGACCGTCCACTGGCGGGTGATCAATCCGACTGCCAGCGACCACGCGATGCACCTGCACGGTTTTTACTTCGAGGTGGACGGCGTCGGCGACGGAGAACGCTTTGAACGCTACCCCGAGCAGCGGCGGCGAACAGGTGTCACCGAACACATTGACATCGGTCACGTGTTTGAAATGACCTGGATGCCGGAGCGCGCAGGGAACTGGCTTTTTCACTGCCACATGATGGTCCACATGATGCCGACGGACGAACTTCATCCCGGCGATGCCAAATCCGCCGATCACATGGCCGTGCACGAGCACAGCGCTGGAATGGGCGGACTGGTTATGGGGATCAGCGTGCTTTCCGGCGCTGCCACAGCTGCGAATCCGGCTGCCACTGCTGCCACGCACAAATTGCAGTTGGTGATTTCACAGCAGCCTGAAAAAATCCCGCTCTACACGCTGGAAGTGAACGATCCGAGAGCTCCGGCGAAACCTGACAAGGAAAAACCTCCAAGCCTGCTTGGGCCGCCCATCATTCTGACGCGCGGGGAGACGGCGGAAATCGAGGTGAAGAACCGCAGCAACAGTCCCACGGCGATTCACTGGCACGGCATCCAATTGGAGAGTTATTACGATGGCGTGCCCGGCTGGACGGGGTCCGGCCAGCAGACGACTCAGCCGATTGCGCCGGGGGAGTCGTTCGTCGCCCGCATGACTCCTCCCCAGGCGGGCACTTTTATTTATCACACGCACTGGCATGATCGCGCACAATTGCTGAACGGCCTCTACGGACCGCTGATCATTCTTGAGCCCGGCCAGAAATTCGATTCCGATCTCGACAGGGCATTTGTCTTCAGTATGGGCAGCTATGCTCCCTTCGGTCTGCTGCTGCTGATGAACGGCAACCCCCAGCCGGACATGATGGTCATGCACACCGGCACGCGATATCGGCTGCGATTCATCAATATCTGCGATGACGAGGGAGACCTGCGCGTCCGCCTAACCAGCATCAATAGTGAATCTCCGCTGAAGTGGAAGGTGATTGCGAAGGATGGAATGAATCTGCCGGCCGCGCAGCTAAAGATGGCGCCCGCGGAAATCGCAATCACCGTGGGGGAAACCTATGATGTTGAGTTTCAAGCGGAACCTTCTGGTCTCGCCAGGTTGGAAATTTGGCAACCCAGTTATCCCAGTTCGGTCATCCAACCGTTAAGATTCGTGGCGGCTCCGTAAAGATTTGCCCGGCGTTATACTTTTTAGTGTTGGACAATAGGGCAAAGCGATCTGTGATGTGACCGCCCGCTGCCGGAGGATCAATCACGCTTCTCGATCTTGGCAAAGTCGGTTCTTTTCTGATGAGCATTCTGTCGCTCTGCGCGTTATTGGATACTGCCTTCTTTGTTCCTGCCACGCGGTGGGAGGATCGCCTGGTTGCTTCCTTGGCGCGAATTATTCTGGCGGGCAGCGTGTCTGTACTTAGCGGGGTGCTTTTCCAACTCTCGCAGCCGAACATACCACTAGCGAAAACCCTGCCGGTGCGCCTGTTTCTGTGGGCGATTGCCGGGTTCTCGCTTTTCTTTGCTCTGGGGTGGTTTGTGGATGTGTACTACATGCCGCTGTTTTGGCGCAATCTTCCGCACTGAGCTTCCGCGCACGTAGCAGGTACGCGCGCGGGGCATTCGCTCGTTACTTCCTGTCGCTTACTTCGGCCCAACACGCCTTAGGCGTAAGTGTTCAGCAGCGTGCCGGACGTATCCAGCGACCCGCCACCAAGCACAGCAGCTTCGCTCAATTGCGCCTCTGCCTTCGCGGTTTTCAAGCTGGCGGTGGTATTCTGTGCGGACGCGGCCGGGGCTTGACCTCCCTGGTCCACCAGCCGCTGCAACAAATCCGCTCCATTTGCCTGCGAAATGCCATCGACGGCCATTCAGCCTCCTTGCGGCACGCGTGGTACGTGCATCTTCTGTATCGGCCGGAATCCAGTGGGCTTTAGGGGATTAGAAAAATTTTATTCTGGCCTCTGCGGCTATAATGTCCTGCGATGCCAATTCAACGCCGGCTCTCCACTCGACTCTGGGGCACCGTTAAGCGCGTCTTTCCGCGCTGCAGCATGATTTCGCAGGCCATCGCGTTCAACGTGTTTCTGGCATTTTTCCCGACGCTGCTGCTTGCGGTCGGCCTGGCTTCCAGCTGGATCGGCAGCCGCACGGCGCTGCTGGACGCCATCCGCGATTTCACCGCATTTCTTCCGCCCGGCAGCCAGAGCATCGTGGGCGATTTTTTGAGCCGCCGCGGACCCGATGTCTGGAAATTTGCGCTGCTCGGCTGGGCGGGCAGCCTGATCGGGGGCTCGCAAGTGATGAAGCTACTGATGGAAGGCATCCATCTGATTTATGGCGACGAAGAGCGCAGCGGGTTTCTGCATCGCCAGCTTCGCGGGCTGCTGCTGCTTTTGATTACGGTTGCGCCGATTCTGATCGCGGGAATTTTAGGGGTGTTCGGCCGGCCGCTGCGCCACTGGGTTACGGGCGTACTTGGCTCGCACAGCTACGTGAACGGTCTTTGGCTGGTATTTTTCCCGCTGGTGGCGATGGTGCTGGCGATGCTGGCGCTTACGGTGATGTACTGGGTTGCACGGCCCAAGGAAGAAAGTCTCCAGCGGGTGCTGCCCGGGGCAATGCTGGCCACGCTGCTGTGGTGGCTGGTGAACGTGGTGTTCGGCTTTTATGTTCGCCGCGTGCCGTACAGTCTGGTGTACGGAGGCCTTGCCGCCGTAATCGGCCTGCTGATCTGGATGCAGATTTCCGCGATCATCGTTTTTCTGGGCGCCGCGTGGAATGCCGAAGCCGACGAGATGCGAGTCGATAATCTTGCCCGCGATCGTGTGATTCTATGAAGGCTATCCAGGTCATCAGCTACTCCGGCTACAAGACCGATGAGACACCGCGCGTGCTAAAGATCGGCGAGACGCTTTTACCTATCGCGCAGATCGAAGACCGCTGGTATTCCCCCGGCAAAACTTTTTTCCGGGTGTTGACAGAGGGCGGCGACCGCTACCTGCTCCGCCACGTCGAAGCGCAGGACGTCTGGACCCTCGAAGGCTTCCGCAGCCATCGCGTTGATGGGGGGCTCACAAGGCGGGGAAGAGTGATCCACCCCTGGCCGCTGCTTTATTTCGGTGCAACTAGACTTTGCTTTTGTGGAGAATTACCACAACACCCACATGTCCGGTAAGCCGACTCAACAGGAGTTAGACGTGTGAATCCGAGTCTTCTATTACTTATCGAGTAGCGGAGGCCCGCTAACGCGCTTCCCCTTCAGGTGAAAATTTACCTCAACATGGTCGGCGATGGAGATGAACGGAATACCCTTGTTCATCCCGTAGTCCTTGCGGTTGAACATCATTTTCCCCTTAATCTCCCCCGAGCCCGTCCCCCGACCGGAAACTACTAGCGTCAGCTTCTCTGGGTTTGATACTCCGCGTATTGTGAAGTCACCATCGACCTCATAGGTATCATGGCCGGTCCGCACGATCTTCGTGGACTTGAACGTGATCACCGGATTCCTCTCTACATCGAAGAAATCTTTGCCCTTGAGCTTGCGGTTCTTCATGCCACTTCCCGTATCCACGCTGTCTGACTGAATTCTGATCTCTAAAACACCTGTCGTTTCGTCAGGAGAGGTGAATTTTAGGCTAGCATCCCATTTATCGAATCTTCCAGCAATGTCCACGGAGGCCTTCACATCGAATTTAATCCAGCTGTGCACCGGCGTAATCTCGAAAACCGGGGCATCAGCAGGCCTTGCTGCAGAGAGCGCAGCGAATACGAAGAGACAAAGAACAACAAATCGCGTGAAAAGCTTCATCGAACACAAATGGTGCGAAAGCATCACGTTCAGCAATTGGTGGCGCGTTTTCAAAATATGACCTTGATGATGCGCATGATGACTTCTTCCGGAGAGAAAATGGTGAGCAGGAGGGGTACGAGAGGAGCCGCGGTGGCGATTGCCAGACGAGAGATATCCTCTAGGCCGAACGGGACGGGACGCATTTCGCGTACAAACCCGTAGCTGTTGTCCAGATCAGCGAGAGATTGGATATCGGCAGCTCCGAGAAGCTCCTCCGAAGGGGCGGGATCGCGGTAAACCCATTTCTGCTCGAAGCTCTGGACATAGCGTTGAGCGAGCAGGCCGTAGTCGGCCAAACCCTTTCTTTTTGCACGAGCCATCCCAGGAGTAAACATCAAAAGTGGGCCGAGAATTGCGAGAACGAAGAAAGCTATAAAGCCGCAGATTTGTAACTTGAAGGACATCAGGCTTTCTCCTCTGTAGAGGACGCGACTGGCGACGAGACCGGCAAGCATCGCCCCCTGAGCGAAAAGGATTGGGCCGAAGGCGTAGGCACTCTTGCCGATAAAAGCGAGACCGGCGCAGCGATCGGGGTGAGTCGGAATGAGGTTAAGGTCGATTCTGGAGACTTGCCCCAGGAAGCGAAACCAGATGAACAGCCTCATGTACCAGCGCAAGAGGATGAATTGCAAGATGGGGATGCTGACGAAAACGTACCAGAAACCAGCAGGGGTAAGGTGCCAGCGTCCCCCCGGCATGGCATACCAAGTCGAGGCTTCGACAGCAATTCGGCTATGCCACAGCCACAGGCCAAGAGTGTAGACAAAAGCCAGGAGACCAATCTCGGCCGGGATGGAATTGCGAAGCCGGATAGCCGATTCAATTGCCTTGTGAAAACGGGGCAGATCCTGCGGCAAGACAATGCGCCGCTCGACAAAGCGATACACAACAGGACGGATACGCGAATGAACGAGCATTTCGGCCCAGATGAGGACCGGAAGTGCGACGAGGAATCGCACATGTACTTCAACGTCGTGAAAGAAGGATAGTCGACTAACGCTCCTAGCCGGGAAGCCCAGGGTGGCGAGGAGCAACAGTGGTAGCCATGCGACTAGCGTGATAATGAGCAATCTGCGAATTAGGAGTTCTAGATGATCTCCGGCTAGACGAGCCCTTCGAAAGAACTGATAGATCGGGCCTCCCAGTACCAAGGAGAAATCGTCCGATTCCTCGAGAAAATTGAGTTCCGCCATTCTCTAACCGATAGACGAGTAACGATTCTCCTGCAACTAGGGGTATCCCTAGGAATTCTCCGGACTCCCGCTTGGCCCATGCCTGATGAACGGTAGACTTCAAACTTCGTGTCGCGTCGACCCATTGAGACCACCGCGCAAACCGGACAAATGGATAATGGTACCGGACTTGTCCGGTTGGCACGACTAACCGGGACTTGGCACAGGTTCAACTGTCGCGCATACAGTCCATCAGCCATTCTTTTCACTATCCTCGCCACTGCCGGTACAGTGCTTCGCATAACTACGTCCTGCTCGCCAGTGTGGTCTAACTTGAACTGGGGATTTCCCTAGTAGTTAAACCCCACCATTTTTCTAAGAATAACGCTGAATCACTTCCGTAAAGTCACTGCGGATGCAGCCTGCCGATGGCTCCTGGTCTGGAGGGCAGTCATGAATTGTTTGAAATCGTTTCTAC
>DATHOY010000269.1:0-56461 GCA_035484435.1 Vulcanimicrobiaceae bacterium
CGCACTGCGCGCCACATCTCATAGGTCAATTGCCCGAACTTCGAGTACGGATCCTTGTACAGACCAAGGTCTTCGCCCAATCCTTCGCAGTAGAGCGCCCATCCTTCCACGAACGCCGAATACCCGATGTTCTTCCGGAACTCCGGCACGTTCTGCTGTTCCTGCGCCAGTGCAATCTGCAAATGATGCCCCGGCACGGACTCATGCAGCGACAGCGCCTCCATCTCCCACTTCGGCCGTGCCTCCAGTTTGTATGTGTTCACATTGAAATAGCCCGGCCGGTGCGCTTCCGGTGATCCCGCCTCGTAGTACGCCGTGGTCTGCGATGGCGCATCATAGTCCGGAACCGTCTTCACGCCGTAAGGCAGTCTCGGCAGCTTTCCAAATTCAAGCGCGAGCTCCGGATCGATTTTCTTCGCGATGATCCGGTAGCCGTTCACCAGGTCTTCCGGCTTGTCGTAATAAAAACGGGGATCGGTGCGCAGAAATTCTGTGAACTCGTGAAAGCTGCCTTTGAACCCCGCGGACTGGATCACCTTATCCATTTCGCCGCGAATGCGTTTCACTTCCGCGAGGCCGATCTCGTGGATCTGCTGCGGCGTCAGATTCACCGTGGTCTCCCAACGAATGTGATAGGCGTAGGCCGCGGCGCCGTCAGGCAGAGCCGACGCCGCGATAGACTCGCGGCACGCCGGGATATAGGTATTCACGAGATAAGCGTAGAATTTCTGAAACGCCGGCGCCATGCTGCTCGTGTAAATCTGTTTTGCCCGCTCCGTCAACCGCTGGCGATCCTCGGCGCCGATGCCCGGTGGAAATTTCTGAAAGGGCTGCAGCAGTGCGCTCTTCATCGGATCGGCGGGAGTCACATCCGCAATCTGCTTGGGGACATCGCGCAACGTGATTTTTGGTGGCGAGTAACCGCGCTTCAGCCCTTCCTGCATCCACCAGATGCCCTGTTCGAGGGGCGTATGCAGCGTCTCCATCCTCGCCAGGATGTTTTCGTAGTCGGACACTTTTTCCTGGGGCATGATCGCAAACAGGTCCGCCACCCGCGCTGGGCTGCCCATTTGATCGACGGGCATCCAGCGATTTCCGGGCACGACTCCGCGGAAGGGCATCGGATCGTCCCCGTACTTCAGCCCCTCGATGGTCGTCTCGAGCAATTCTTCATACAGGTCGAAATTCAATTGCTCATTCGTCGGCAGGGCCGCGCGGTTTATTTTCTTCAGTCGTTCCAGGCTTTGGTGCAGATGGTTTTCCTGCGCGGCAACGCCTGCAGGCGAATCATCTGTCCATCTACGGTTCTGTCCCGGATACCCGACGGCCGTCGCCAACTCTGGATACTCTTCCATCCACCTCTTCCAGTCCTGTTCCAGAAACGCGCGTAACTCCAGGGATGCCTCGCTCTTCATTCCTTCCCTGTTGCTCGAAACCTGTCCGAGTGTTGCCATAGGGCACACCGCCGCCATCGGCGCAATCATGAGAATCGCCAAAGTGATTATTCGCAGCATTTTGTCCTCCAGGAATTTCAGGCCGTGGCTTTCTCTCGCTCCCGCGCCAGCTGGACGATCAGCCGCGCGGTCTCTTCGATTCCCATTGCGGTGTTGTCCACCAGCACGGCATCTTCCGCGCGCACCAGCGGAGAAACCTTTCGCTCGCGGTCGCGTTTGTCGCGCTCGCGCACTTCCTCCATTACTTGCCCCACCGAAACCTTCTCGCCTTTTTCCTGGTGCTCCATCCAGCGGCGTTGGGCACGCGTTACAGCCGATGCTTCCAGGAATATTTTCAGCTCCGCGTTCGGAAAAACCACGGTGCCGATGTCGCGCCCTTCCATCACTACGCCGCCGCCCTCGCCGGCTTTCTGTTGTTCGGCTACCAGAACTTCACGCACGCCGGCAATTGTCGCTAGCCGCGACGCCGCCTGCGCTACGTCACCAGTGCGGATCTCCTGTGTGACCTCGCGGCCGTCCAGGAACACACGATTTTTTAGCCCCACCGCCTCCTGATCCGGAGTCGGCTGCTTCAATTCGATGTGCGTTTCACGTGTCAGGTTCTCCAGTTGGGTTTCGTCTTCGAGCGGAATTTTTCGTTCCAGGGCCTTCAGCGCTACGGCGCGGTACATCGCGCCGCTGTCCAGATAAACGTAGCCAAGCATCGCCGCCACGCGGCGTGCCACAGTGCTCTTGCCCGAGCCCGCCGGCCCGTCAATCGCAATGGTCAGTCGCAATGCAATCCCAAGTTGAGTCTCATCTCCCTTTCTATTTCTTCGATGGTCGCGGCACCATTGCTAAAATCCCATGATGTTGTAACCGCAATCCACATACAGCGTTTCACCGGTAATTCCCGAGCCTGCGGGCGACAGCAAAAACGCCGCCGTGCCGCCCACTTCGGCTGGATCTACATTGCGCTTCAGCGGCGAGCGTTCCGCGTGCGACTTGAGCATTTCGCCCAACTGCGATACTCCCCGCGCGGCCAGCGTCTTGATCGGCCCTGCGGAGATGGCATTCACCCGAATACCCTTTGGGCCAAGATCGTTGGCCAGATAGCGCACCGTCGCCTCCAGCGCCGCTTTCGCCACGCCCATCACGTTATATTTCGGCACCACTTTTTCAGCGCCGTAATACGTCAGCGTCACGATGCTGCCGCCATTTGTCATCAGTGGAGCCGCCGCGCGGGCAACTGCAATCAGCGAGTACACGCTTACGTCATGGGCAATCCGGAATCCCTCGCGGGTCGTATTCAGGAACTCGCCCTTCATATCCTCGGCCGGCGCAAACGCCACACTGTGCACCAATCCATCCAGCACGCCATAACGCACCTTCAATTGCTCAAAAAGTTTCGCGATCTCCGCGTCTGACGTGACGTCGCACATGAAACCATCTGCGCCCGGCAAATCTGTGATTAGATCCTTCGCTTCCTGCTCCAATCGCTCGTTCTGATACGTAATCGCAAGCCGCCAGCCGGCTTCGTTCAGCTTCTGCGCAATTGCCCACGCGATGCTGCGCTTGTTTGCCAGCCCGAAAATCACCGCCGTCTTCTGTCCTTCGCTCACGTTTCCTCCCGTGATTCGCGTTCTTGCTTCCCGATCTGCTCGCTGATTTCCGTTTGACTGACTACTGATTACTCAGAACAGTTCCACCCACACATCACGACTAGATCCGATGAAACGCTCGTTCAATCTCGCGTACTGAGTACCGGAGCACAACCGGTCTGCCGTGCGGACAGCTCATCGGACAATCCGTTTTTGCCAGCGCGCCCAGCAGCCATTCCATCTTGGTCTGATCTAGTGGCATGTTCACCTTGATCGCCGCGTGACACGCAGTGGAAGCGGCAATCTTCGCCTGCAGTGTATCGATCGAAATCGCCGCATTTTCGCGCTCAATGCCATCGATGATCTCGGTCAACAAGTGCTCGGCATCATTCGTGGCTACGCCCGCGGGCACGGCCTGGATCGCCACGCTTTTCGGCCCCATCGGCTCCACTTCAAAACCATTGGCCGCCAGCTCTTCGGCAATTTTCTCGTAAGTCACAATCTGGCGCGGAGAAAGCTCGAATACTAGCGGCATCAGCATGCGCTGTGCTTCCACTTTCCCGGCGCGACGCGCTTCGAGGTGCTGTTCGAACAGTACCCGTTCGTGCGCCACGTGCTGGTCGACGATCCACAGCCCTTCGCCATTCACGGCCACGATAAAGCTCGCGCTCACCTGCCCCAGCGGCTTCAAATCCGCAATCTGCTCCGGACGCGGGAGTGTTGCGGGAGCGTCGGCGCCCGCTCGCGAAAAATTCTCGGCCCAGTTGGGCTCGCGGCCCGGCCCTGAAGGCATCGCGCCAGGAGCATACCCGCCCGCGAAGGAACTTCCCGGTTCGAACGGAAATCGTTGCGGCACCGGTTGCGCGGGTGCCGCTGACAGGTCAAATCCATTTCCCGCAGAATAATCCGAGCCCACGCCAGAGCCGACTCCCAACTCTTCCATCAGCGGGATCATCGCGCGGGGGATGCCGGAATCCGGATTCGTCTCCGCCAAACCTCCTGCAAAAGAAGCCGGGGGCGCGGCTGGGTTGGGCGCGATCGCTCCTCCGGCCGCAGTTGCGAAACTTGCGATGGGCCGCGTGCCCATCAGCGCCTGGCGGATCGCGTCGCGCGTGAAATCGTGAACGAACTGCGACCGCCGGAATCTCACCTCAATTTTCGCCGGGTGCACGTTCACGTCCACTTCGTCGTACGGCATTTCCAGAAACAGCAGCGTCGCCGGGAACACGCTGGGTGGCAGGATGTTCCGGTACGCCTCATGAATCGCGTGCAGAATCAGACGGTCGCGCACCAGCCGGCGGTTCACGAATACATAAATCCCATTGCGATTCGGGCGCTGGATATCCGGACGCGAAGTGAACCCGCTGACCGTCAGCGTCGCCGCCTCTTCTCCCGCGTCCATTTCCGGCTCGGTGATGGCCGCGCGAAACGCCGCGGAAACACTGGGGATTTCTACCAGCTCATCC
The DNA here is from genome assembly GCA_035484435.1 of Vulcanimicrobiaceae bacterium. Taxonomy (GTDB): domain Bacteria; phylum Acidobacteriota; class Terriglobia; order Acidiferrales; family UBA7541; genus Acidiferrum. The sequence continues at coordinate 4,501 of DATHOY010000269.1, forward strand.
AATGCCTGCCGCCCGAACAGTTGGTAGACACGGTCCGCCAGTTTCTCCACCGGGGGACAGTTCAGGATCTCCTGCGTCGGCGTCGTCAGCGTGAACTGCTTCGTCGGATTCGCCAGCGCATAGTGGGTCACGAGCGATGCGATGTGCCCCAGTTCCGTCGTATCCGACTTCAAAAACTTTCGCCGCGCCGGCACGCAATAAAAGAGATCGGCCACGCTTACGGTTGTGCCCGCCGGCAAGCCCGCGGGTTTCACGCCCACCAATTTTCCGCCGGCAAATTCGACCCGCGTACCTTCCGCCTCGCTTGCGTCGCGCGTTTCCAGCAACAGCCGCGAAACCGACGCGATGGAAGGCAGCGCCTCCCCGCGAAATCCCAGCGTCGAAATCGTGATCAAATCGTCCGCGGACCGCAGCTTGCTCGTCGCGTGTTGCTCGAACGCCAGCAGCGCGTCGTCATGCATCATCCCGTGCCCGTCATCGATCACGCGGATCATGCGCTTCCCGCCCATCTCCGTCTCGATTCGCACGGAGTTCGCGCCCGCATCAAGCGCGTTCTCCAGCAACTCCTTCACCACCGACGCAGGCCGCTCCACCACCTCCCCGGCCGCAATCCGGTTCGCCACCGCCTCCGCCAATATGCGAATCCGACTCATTCCTTTGCTGCATTCTCTGCGATGTTGGGGGTCGGAGCTTTAGCTCCGACATCAAGCCCCGACGCACCAATGGGCTTTAGCCCCTGAGGAATTGGGTCCATCTTGTATTTCCCACTCGCGGAACCGAAAGCCCATTCTTCTGGCCGCTCGACAAGCTTTGCCGCCACCGGATTAAAGATCACATAGTCTCTTTTTCTCTGATAATCCGCCCAGCTCTTTACCCGTGATTCGTGAAAACCGGACTGCCAGATCTCGGTCCTGCTTCCCCGAAGTTTGTGAATCTCAAAGGAACTTCCACCCTTGATAAGTTGCATGCACTTTTCCAAGGTAGCGGAAGAAGGAGTGAGAATCAGATGTAAATAATTCGGCATAAGAACAAAATCGTGCAAGAGGTAATTGGCCTTGTCCCGATGCTCTAGCATCTTGTTTACAACAATTTGCGCTGACTGTATGACTTGAAACCAAAAAGTACCTTCCCAACTCTTGGTCGTGACAAATACGTCCAACCCGGCGATGTACGGTGCGTTAGTCTGCCCATAAAACAATTCCTCAGGGGCTAAAGCCCTTTGACTTCGCAATTTGATGTCGGAGCTAAAGCTCCGACCCCCAAATCATCTCCTAGACGTTTCTTGCGACCGCGCCCTTTATTTGTATTCCTAACTGCTCCAGCTGCGCCTGGTCCACATCGCTCGGCGACTCCGCCATCAAGTCCACCGCCGTCGTCGTCTTCGCAAACGCAATCACTTCACGGATGGATTTTTCGCCGGCGAGCAACATCACCACGCGGTCAATGCCCAGCGCGATTCCGCCGTGCGGAGGTGTGCCGTATGTCAGGGCATCGAGGAAAAACCCAAATCGCCGCCGCAGCTGTTCTTCGCTCAAGCCGAGGGCTTTGAAGAGCCGCTCCTGAATATCCTGGCGGTGAATTCGAATGCTGCCGGAACCCAGTTCGTAGCCATTCAGCACTAGGTCGTAGCCTTTAGAACGAACTTCCCACGGCGCCGTCTCCAATTTCTCCAGATCTTCGTCCACGATGCCGGTGAAGGGATGCTGCGCGCTCACCCAGGTTTTGTCTGATTCGCTCCATTCAAACAACGGGAAGCCCGTCAGCCACAGGAATTTCCACTGCTTCTTGTCGATCAGGCCTAGCGCTTCTCCAAGTTGCAGCCGCAACTGTCCCGCCACCAGCGCCGCAGCTTCGGTTCCCTTGATTTCTACTTTCGCCGAAACCGCCACGACAAGATCGCCGGTTTTCGCGCCGCATGCCTCGGCCAGCTTCTTCACGTTTTCCGCGCCGATCAGTTTCTCCACGGTCGACGTCGTTCCCTCCGCCGCCAGCTTGACGAAGTACGCCCCACGCGCGCCGTGCGATTTCGCTTTTTCTGTCAGCTCGTCCAGCTGCTTCCGCGAATACGCCGCCGCACCCGGCGCGGCAAACGCGAACACGCTTCCGCCGATCTGCAGCTTCTCTTTCGCTTCTTGCGGGAAGCAGTCTGTCACTTCGTGCAACTCCATCCCGAAGCGCATGTCCGGCTTATCGCTGCCGTACTTGCGAATCGCATCCTTATAAAGCATGTGAGGAAACGGTGCCTTCGCTTCCACTCCCGCCACCTGGCATGCGCGCACCATCACGTTTTCGATCACACTGAAAATGTCTTCCTGCCGGGGAAACGACATTTCCAAATCGAGCTGCGTAAATTCCGGCTGGCGGTCGGCGCGCAAATCTTCATCGCGAAAACACTTCACGATCTGGAAATATCGGTCGAGCCCGCCGATCATCAGGATCTGCTTGAAGATTTGCGGCGATTGCGGCAGCGCGTAAAACTGGCCGTTGTGCACGCGGCTCGGCACCAGATAGTCGCGAGCACCCTCGGGAGTAGAACGCGTCAACATCGGCGTTTCCACTTCGATGAAGCCCATTTCGTCCATCGTCCTGCGGATTTCCAGGACAATCTTGTGGCGCAACGCCAGATTGCGGTGCGGCTTCGGCCGCCGCAAATCCAGATAGCGGAATCGCAGCCGGGTCTCTTCCGCCGCGTTGATTTCATCTTCAATCGCGAACGGAGGCGTCTTCGCATTGTTCAAAATGTGCAGCCGCGCCGCGACAATTTCCACTTCCCCGCTGGGAAGTTCCGGGTTGGCCTTTCCGCGCAGGGTGACTTTGCCTTCCACCGCCACCACAAATTCGCTGCGCGCCTGTTCCGCTTTCGCGTGCGCTTCCGGCTGCGTTTCCTTGTTGAAGACCACCTGCACGATTCCCGAGCGGTCGCGCACATCGAGGAACAACAAATTGCCCAGGTCCCGCCGCTTCGCCACCCAGCCCATCACCGTGGCATCGCGCCCCGCGTCGGTCGCTCGCAGCGCTCCGCAGTAATGTGTCCGCTTCAGATTCCCCAAAAAGTCCAACACGTTCGATTCACCTGTAGCTCACCCCTTCAGGGGTGAGGCTTTCCACTCCATTTTCGACCAAGCTGCCACAACGAAAACCCTCAGGCCTGAAGGCCTGAGCTACAAACTCTTTCGCAACAACTCCAAAAACTCCGCCTCGCTCATCTTGGCCTGCGAACCATCGGCCAACGTCTTCACCGTCCACTGCCCCGTCGCGATCTCGTCATCGCCCAGAATCAACGCGTACCGCGCGCCCAACTTGTCCGCCTGCCCTAACGCCTTCCCGAACTTCTGCTCCACCGGCGGAAGTTCCACGCGGAATCCAGCCGCCCGCAACTTCTGCCCCGCCGCAATAGCCGTGGCCTGCGCCTTCTCTCCCATCCACGCCACAAAAACGTCGCGCCCCAGCGCCGTGCCGCCCTTCCCTGCTTCCTGCAGCGACAAAATCAGCCGATCTTCACCGATCGCAAACCCAATTCCTTTTGTTGGCTGCCCACCCAGCAATTCCACCAATCCATCATACCGCCCGCCGCCGCACACCGCATTCTGCGAACCCAATCCCTGCGCGGTGATTTCAAACGTCGTGCGCATGTAGTAGTCCAGCCCGCGCACCAGCCGCCAATTCTCCGCGTACGCCACGCCGCGCATTCCCAGTTGGCGCTTCACTTCCGCATACTGCGCTGCGCAATTCGCGCAAAGGTGATCCGCAATCTTCGGCAGCCCCGCGATAATTCCCTGCTCGCTTTCCAGTTTCGAATCGAGCACTCGCAGCGGATTCGTCTCAATCCGCCGCTGGCTGTCCGGCCCCAGCTTGTCTTTCACCTTCAGCAATTCCGCGCGCAACAATTCCACATACTTCGGCCGGCACTCGCGATCTCCAATCGAATTAATCTCCAGCTTTACGCCTTCGAGCCCCAGCCGCGCGAAAAACGCCATCACCATCTCGATCACTTCCGCGTCCACCGCCGCGTCTTTCGGCGCGCTTTTCGCGCCGCCCGCCGTAGCCGCGTCCTTTGCGGCGAAGGAGGGCACCATCTCCAGCACTTCCGCCCCAATCTGATAGAACTGCCGGTATCTCCCCTTCTGCGGCCGCTCCCGCCGAAACATCGGCCCCGTGTACCACAGCTTCACCGGCTGCGGCAGCGCATGCATCCCATGCTCGATATAAGCCCGGCACACCGAAGCCGTCGCCTCCGGCCGTAACGAAATAACTTCCCTTGGAAGCAGATCCGAGAGTTTTCCAATTCGCTCTTTTTTCCCCTCCAGGAGCTCTCTGGGAAGTGGATCGAGGTCGCGCGGAGGATCAAGAAATGTATACATTTCCTTGCCCACCACATCTGTATCCGCGCCAATCGATCGCGCAAACAATTCCGTGGGTTCAAAAATCGGTGGACGTATCTCACCGAATCCGAATGTGCCAAACACCTCGCGCGCGGTCTGCTCCACCCTGTTCCACAACTCCGTCTCCGGTGGAAGCAAATCGCGCGTGCCCTTGATTGCCTGAAATTTCTTTTTCTCTGCCATGAGCCTCTGGAATGCCGCATCCGCCCGTTCAGTCTTCCAACTTGCTCCAATCAATTTGTTCCCCGCGCTCCGCCGCTTCCTCGCGGTAAATCACGCTATATCCCGCATACCGCTCCGCATATTTGCTAATCGATTCGCAGTCCTCGTCCGTCAATTCCCGTTTCACTTTGCCGGGCGAACCCATAACCAAACTCCCCGAGGGAATAACAGTTCGTTCAGTAATTAGCGTCCCCGCCGCGATGATCGAATTCTCCCCAATCACTGCGCCGTTCAAAATGATGCAGCCCATCCCGATCAAAACGTGAGAGTGAATGTTGCACCCGTGCAGCGTCACGGAATGTCCTACCGTCACTTCGTCGCCGAGCAGCAGCGGATACTGATCCTTCATCACGTGCAGCACGCAGCCATCCTGAATATTCGTGCGCTTGCCAATCCGAATGTGGTGGACGTCGCCCCGCACCACGGTCATCGGCCACACGCTCGACTCTTCGCCGATCACGACGTCGCCAATCACCACCGCCGCCGGGTCGATATAGGCCGACGCCGCAATCTGCGGGAATCTACCTTTATATGGACGGATATCCGGTGTGCGCATCAACAATTTGAATTTCCCGTAAGTGATTGCAGGAGCAAGAAATACACCGCCCCGCTCATTTCGCGAGCCGCTAGCGAATATCCAAGATATCACCCGCTTTGCCCCGCTGACAAGAAAACCGCCCGCTCCCCACGCAGCAAATTGTCTCACGCTGGACGTTCGGCGTCCGCCGCCCCATAATCTCCCGGTGGAAACTCGCTGCTCCCAATGCGATGCGCCGATGACCTGCAAACAGGAAAGCGGTTGCTGGTGCGCCGAACTGCCGCACGTCATCCCGATGCCCACCGCCGGCGCTGAATCCGACGGCTGCCTCTGCCGAAGCTGCCTCCTCGAAAAAATAAAAGCCGCCGGCGCATCCTCCGCCAGCGGCATTCGGCCCATCTCAGATTCTTCAGCGCCCCGCGATTGAATTCGCGCTAATTCCAGCGCTTAAGCTGCGGCCAGACTTTTTCCAGCGTTCCGAATTTCGCGCCGCGGCACAGATACACATCAAAATGCTGGTATGGCATCGACAACGGGTGATAGACCGTTCCCACGTTCTCCACGTCCCGGTACAATTCGCTGAGCCGCCCCGGCGTATCATCCAGCACGATCATGCATTCGCCGGAATATCCCCGCGGGCCCCAGTAAAAATAACTCTGGTGCCCTGAAATCGCCGGCGGCAATCCCATCTTCGCTCCGAAGAAATCCATTGCTCCGGCCTGCCCGTAATTCTGGCCAAAAATCGCGCAGGACTTCTGCTCGTCAGGCGGCAGCTTGTGATACGCGTCGGCGACCACCTGCGCCATCTCTTTCCACCCAAACTGGTCCGCATACAATTGCGGCAGCGGTCCCATCCGGTGATTTTCAATGCGCGGTGGCTGAATATGCAAGAAACGTGAATACGCAATGTACTGATCCACGTTCAACATCGGGAAATACGCTGCAGGCGCAAGGATTAATCCCGCAATCGCGATGAGCGTCACGTACGCGGGCTTCAGCCATCTTCCGCTCTGCCATTGTCCGAACCATCGCTCGAATGCCACGCCTCCCGCGGCGAACAGCATCGGATACGCCGGGACGGGATAGTAGAGCCGCCCGTGCATCGTCAGCATCACGACCATCACCACCACGTAACAAACGCCCAGAACCCGCCAGCCACGTCCCTCGCGGTCGCGTAGTAATTCCACCAAGCCTGCAATCCAGACCGGAGCCGCCAGCGGGTTCAGAATTAACACCTGCACCGCCATAAACGTCAGCGGACCAAGTTCCGTATTCCGCCCGCTCGCCTGTACGTTTCTCAACAATTCCGCGGTTGGAAAACCGCGGTGCGCTTCCCACAAAAGATTTGGAAGAAAAATCAAAAATGCCAACACACCGCCCAGCCAGATCCAAGGCCCGGCAAACTGCTTTCGCTGACGGGTCAGCAGCATGCCGACAAACAGCCCGAATCCAAATATCAGGGTGGAATGTTTATTCTCGAGTCCCAACCCCGCGACCGAGCCAAAGAGCAGCCACAACTTTGGACTTGCGCCGTTGAAAATCTTCAAAGCAATCAGCGCACAAGCCATCCAGAAACAGGGCTCGAACGCGTTCATGGTCAGCAGGCTGTCCATGCCCAGCCAGAACGGCGCCACCATTACGGAAACGCACGCGAGCGCCATCCCAAACCGCCGCGCTCCCAATTCCCGCGCGATCAGTCCTGTTAACACCACTTTCAGCGCTGCCGCCACAGCTGGGAAAAAATGCAGCGCGGTCAGCGAATCGCCCAATGTCTTCCGTACAAACCAGGTAATCACCGCAATCAGCGGAGCCTGGTCCACATAGCCCCAATCGAGATGCTGGCTGCACGCCAGGTAATACAGCTCATCGACAAAATAGCCGTATCGCCCGCTGACCAACATGTGTGCAAGAAATAACAGGAATGCGAACCCGCCGAGGAGCGCCCAATCTCCTCGGCGGCTTTCAGTGGGTGTCTGTAGGGAAGCTTCGACCGGTGCAGAGGCCATGATCAGAACAACCTCACCCCAAACAACGAAGTCAATCTCGAAAATGTTCTGCTGATATTACAGGCAAGTTCAATCGATTTCCACCGCGGGTCCAGTCGAGGTTGCACCCACTTCCGCTAACCGCGCTGTCACCGCTTTCGCCACACGGTACAAACTCTGCGCGGCGGGCGCCGACTCTCCCTGCGCGGCCACGGGACTGCCCGTGTCTCCGCCCATGCGGATTCGCGGATCGATTTCAATTTCGCCCAGGACCGGCACGCCATAGGCGACGGCGGTTTTCGTGCCTTCGCCGTGGCCAAAAATATCCACCGCCTTCCCGCAATGGGGACACGCAAACGTGCTCATGTTTTCCACGACGCCGAGCACTTCCACGTTCACCTGGCGAAACATTTCAATCGCTTTGCGCACATCAGCGACCGCCACCAGCGACGGCGTCGTCACCACCACCGCGCCCGTCACTGCTACAGTCTGGATCAGCGTCAACTGCACGTCGCCCGTTCCCGGAGGGAGATCGATCACCAGATAATCCAGCTCGCCCCACTCCACGCTGCGCAAAAATTGCGTGATCACACTGTGCAGCATCGGCCCGCGCCAGATCACCGGCTTGTCGCCGGGATTCAGCAGGCCCATCGAAATCATTTTCACGCCCTGCGCTTCCACGGGAATAATCCGCTGTTGCGCCGTGGCCATCGGCTCTTGCGTTGAGCCCAGCATGATCGGCACATTGGGGCCATACACGTCTGCGTCCAGCAGGCCCACCTTGTACCCAAGCTTCGCGAAGGCGAGTGCCAGGTTCACGGCGACGGTCGTTTTTCCGACGCCGCCCTTTCCGCTGGCCACCGCGACCAGGTTTTTCACCCCGGGTATTCCCTGTCTCTGCGGCGCTGGCTGTTGTCCCGGCATCGTTCCTGGTGGCATGTGTCCTCTTCGCTTCCTGAATCTCAGGCGATCTGCGTGAGTTGTTAGTTTTCAGTAGTTAGTTCTAAGTCCGAGAATTCCGAAAAAATTACGAATAGCCTTTTGGCCTAACTTCGAATCTCTTCCTCTTCACAGCCCGCCGGCCGCCGGCGATTCTTCCCTACGTCCCGTGGCACTTCTTGTATTTCTTCCCCGAACCGCAGGGGCAGGGATCGTTGCGCCCCACTTTTGCGCCCGCGCGCACCGGCTTTGGAGCCTCGGCCTGCGCTGCTCCGGCTTGGAACTGCAAATCTTTTTGTTGGCGCTCCTGCCGCTTCTCCAAGGCGCGCGCAAAGTCGGGTAACTTCTGCGCCGGAGCCTCTTCTGCGCGTGCAGCCGCGCTGGCTGCGGCTGCAATCGCGCTTGGCTGATGCTGTCGTGGAGGCGCCTGCTGCGGTTCCCCGGGTGCCGCCGAGCCAGGTTCTCCCTGCTGAATCTGCACGTGATACAGATAGCGGATCGTTTCGTTGTCAATGCGCGCCATCATGTCTTCGAACAGGATAAACGCTTCCTTCTTGAATTCGACCAGCGGATCTTTCTGCCCGTAGCCGCGCAGCCCGATGCCTTCCTTCAAGTGGTCGAGAGAAAGCAGGTGGTCTTTCCACTGCGTGTCCACCACGTCCAGAATGATGCGGCGCTCCAGCCAGCGCAGCAAATCCGGGCTGAACTGTTTTTCTTTTTCCTCGTAGCGCGTTTTCACCGCGTCCGACAACGCTTCGGCCAACTGGTCGTGGTTCAGGGCAGCGGGGTCCGCGCCCATTGCCTTCGCGTCGATTCCAAACTGGCTGTTCACCTCGGCCAGCAGTTGCGTGGTGTTCCATTGCCCGGGATGCTGCTCGCGCGGGCAATACGTCTCCACCAGCTCGCGCGCCACGTCTTCAGCGATTCCCAAAACGTAATCCCGTTGATCTTTGCCTTCCAGCGCGGAGCGGCGAATCGCATAAATCGTCTCGCGCTGCTTGTTCATTACATCGTCGTATTCCAGGAGGTGCTTGCGAGCGTCAAAGTTCTGCGCTTCCACGGATTTCTGCGCATTTTCAATGCGATTCGAAATCAGCTTCGATTCGATCGGCACGCCCTCGGTCATTCCAAGCCGGAACATCATCTGCTTCACGCGCTCGCCGCCGAAAATCCGCATCAGGTCGTCTTCCAGCGACAAAAAGAATCGCGAAGAGCCCGGGTCGCCCTGGCGTCCCGCGCGCCCGCGCAGTTGATTGTCAATGCGCCGCGCTTCGTGGCGTTCCGTGCCCAGAATGTGCAGGCCGCCCAGAGCCACCACTTCGTCGTGTTCCGTTTTGCACTGATCCGCGAATTGCTGGTAGATCGGATCCCACTGGTCCTTCGGCACCTGGAAAATCTTGCCTTCGTGCTGGAACAAAACCATCTGCACGGCCGCGGGCTCATCGCCGTTCGTGCTTTCCACGCCGATTACCGCGGGCGCCGCCGCATACGGAATCGCCAGTTTGTTTTTCAGGAAGTGCTCGCGGGTCATCGCTTCCGGATTCCCGCCGAGCAGGATGTCGGTTCCGCGGCCGGCCATGTTCGTCGCCACCGTCACGGCGCCCCTGCGTCCCGCCTGGGCCACGATGCGCGATTCGCGCTCGTGCTGCTTCGCGTTCAGCACCTGGTGCGGCACTCCGGCCTTCTTCAAAATTTCCGCGATCGTCTCGGACTTCTCGATCGAGATTGTGCCAACTAACACCGGTTGCCCGCGCTCGTGATAGTGCCGGATTCCATTCGCAAGCGAATTGTCTTCCTGCAGGATGCCGTTCACCACCGCCTCAAACTTTTCCCTCTCGGTGCGGTAAACGACGTCCGGATGTTCCTTGCGGATCAGCGTACGGTTCGTCGGGATCACCACCACGTCCAGGTTGTAAATCTTCCCGAACTCGGCCGCTTCCGTCTCCGCCGTTCCGGTCATGCCGGCCAGCTTTTTGTACATGCGGAAATAGTTCTGGAAGGTGATGGTCGCCAGGGTCTGGTTTTCCCGCTCGATCTTCACGCCTTCTTTGGCTTCCACGGCCTGGTGCAAGCCGTCTGACCAACGCCGCCCCGGCATCTGCCGCCCGGTGAATTCATCGACGATAATTACTTCGCCGTCTTTCACAACGTAATCCACGTCGTTCTTGTACAGCGTGTGCGCTCGCAGTGCCTGGTAAACGTGGTGGATCTGCTCCATGTGCGCAGGGTCGTACAGATTCCCCAACCCCAGCAGTCGCTCGCACTTGCTTACGCCTTCTTCCGTCAACGTGGCGGTGCGATGCTTTTCGTCGAGCGTGTAATCGATATCCTGAATCAGCTTGGGAATAATCTTGTCGATCTTGAAATACTTGTCGGTGGATTCTTCGGACGGGCCGGAAATAATCAGCGGCGTCCGGGCCTCGTCGATCAGGATCGAGTCCACTTCGTCCACGATCGCGAACTGGTGCCCGCGCTGCACGCAACTCGCCAGGTCGTACTTCATGTTGTCGCGCAGGTAATCGAAGCCAAACTCGTTGTTCGTGCCGTAGGTCAAATCCGCCGCGTACGCCGCCCGGCGCTGCACATCGTCCAGGTCATGCACAATCACGCCGACGGTCAAGCCCAGCGCTTTATATAGCGGGCTCATCCACTCCGCGTCGCGCCGCGCCAGGTAATCGTTCACCGTTACGATGTGCACGCCGCGCCCGGCCAGCGCGTTCAGCGCCGCCGGCAGAGTAGCCACGAGCGTTTTCCCTTCGCCCGTTTTCATTTCGGCGATTTTTCCGTCGTTCAGCACCATTCCACCGATCAGCTGCACGTCGAAATGCCGCATCTTCAGGAATCGCCGCCCGGCCTCGCGCACCAACGCGAACGCCGGCACAATCGCACCTGCCAGGGCCTTCTGCAACTCATCCTTGTAGGTGGGTTCCGCGGGATCCGCGTCCTTCAACTGTTCCTGCACCTGCGTCCGCAGCGCGGCGAAGCGTTCCCTCAGTTGCTCATCGCTCAACGCCTGCACTTCCGGCTCCTGCGCATTCATCGCAGCAACCAGCGGCTCCAGCTTTTTCAGGTCGCGCTCGTGCTTCGTGCCGATAAACCGCGCGATAACGCCGTCAACTACCTTGGCTAAATCCATGGAAAGTTCGCCGTCTCCTGACGGGATTCTGCAAGCTCGCGGCCCTGCTCACTCCAGCCGCACCACCCAAACAATTCATTGTAACTGGTCAGGCGCGCTACCGCCAAGAAACACCGCGCCGTCGGAACAAGGCGGCTGGCTTAGCCCAAACACCTTGTCTAAATAGGCTTAATCGCTGAAAAAGGCGATTCGGGCTGGAATGCGCAGAGTCCGTTAATCAATCGCTAACGAATATCAATGCGCGGGTTCGGATTTAAGCACTGTCGTTGCGGGCGAGGTGGCCGGGTGAGTTTTCAGGTTTTCGAAACCTTCGCGGTTCAGGCGCGCTTCGCCGTCCACCAGCGCGGTGAATTCCACATCCTTCGGAATCGTCACATCTTTCCCGGAACTCAGCGGGATAACCGAATCCGCGGAAGTGTTCGAAGAACCGGAAGCCTCCTGATAGCAGCGCACCTTCACCTGCTCCCCATCGGGCAGCGTCATCGAAGTAATGCTGAACGCCAGCTTGCCGCCGTGCCCGAACCGCTTTTTGGCTTCCGCCTCCGCAATGGCGCCGTTCACCTTCCACCCCGTCTGCAAAACCGTAACGCCATCGATGACCACGTCTTCCACCACTTCCAGCTCGACGGCGTCCCCAACATGGGCCGTTGCCGAGGAAATCGTCTTGTTCAGTTTCAACCGGATGGGCGTGTTATTGGCCAGTGCGAACGAAGTCGATCCAGTTTGGGCCGGTGCGGCAGGGGCACTCCGTGGATCGTCATAGTGGGTGCGTTCCCGCGTGGGCTGCTTCGCCGCCGTCGCCGGCAATCCGGTTCCCGGCTGGTCCTTCAGCAAAGATACGCTCGTCCGCGGAACAAATCCGGCCTCGCCCGAGGCGGTCCGCACGCTGTAGTAATCGTCGCTGCGGCCCGTGATGCGCACCACATCGCCGCACTGCAGCGTCATGCGCACATCAAGCGTAGTCATCGAGCTGTAAAGGTAGACATACCCGCCATCGCGGGCGCAATCAATCCGTCCAGTGTTTTGCGCGTGCGCGGGCAAAGAAAAGAGAAGGCACAGCGCGCCGCCAGTAAAGAAAATCAAGGGTTTCATGCGGTACCTGCCGGTTTAAGTAAATGGAACGCTACCCCTCCATCTCAACCCAACGCAGCACCTCTGGCAAGAACCACCTGCTGGTACTTGTGCATAAAACGACATGAACGGATTGGCGCAATGCTCCGGGCCAGATTCGCCTTCGCAGCCGGTACAATGCTCATTCAATTCGCCAGAACGTGCGACCTACAAGCTCGCTCATAAAAATTCACGCGACCCTATATAATGCGCGCATGACCAGCAGCGCGCCCCATTCGCCAGAAAGCGCAAGCAGCACCCCGCAGCGCCAGGATCCATTCCTGCGCCTGCAGTCGGTGATGGTCTACGTTCGGAATCTGGACCGCAGCCTGGAGTTTTACCAGGAACTGCTCGGCTTCCAGATCGTCTTTGACGGGCGCAAGCAATCCGGCCAACCCGGGCAACAGTGGGTTGTCGTCGCGCCGCCCGACGGCACCGCCAACCTCACGCTGATTGTCCCGCGCACGGACTCCGAGCAGTTCAAGCAGATCGGCCGCGCTTCCCACGTCACCTTTGTTACCGAGGACGTACTCACGAAATTCCGTGAGTGGACCAAGCGCGGCGTCCGTTTTCTCTCCAATCCGCGGCTCCGGCGATTCAAGCACGCGCTGCAATTGAAACCTACGCTGCCGAATGATCGCCCCGCTTCCGACGACCATGCTCCGCCGATTTGGGGGGCCGTTTTCAGCCGCTTCCGCGATCCCGACGGAAACACTTTTTCGCTGGTCAGCTTCGATGAAGTCACCCACGCGGTCGAAATCCAACGCCGCCTGGTCGCCGAGCGCCAGGAAGCGGAACGCCGCTCCGCACAAGAACTCGAAATTGCCCAGCAGGTGCAAGCGCGGCTCTTCCCGCAGACGCTTCCCCGCATGCGCACCCTCGAATATGCCGGGGTTTGCCACCAGGCACGCCAGGTTGGTGGCGACTACTACGATTTCCTCGACCTCGGTGGAGAGCGGCTGGGCCTGGTCGTGGGCGACATTTCCGGAAAAGGCATCGCGGCGGCTCTGCTGATGGCCAATCTGCAGGCCAATCTGCGCAGCCAGTCCGCGGTCGCGCTGGATCAACCCCAGCGATTTCTCTGTTCTGTGAATCAGCTTTTCTGCCAAAACACCTCCGGCGGCTCCTTCGCCACGCTGTTCTTCGCCGAATACAACGACGCGGCTCGCCGCTTGCGGTACATCAACTGCGGACATCTCTGCGCCTTGCTGCTGCGCGCGGATGACTCCCTTGACCGCCTCAGCTCCACCGCTACCATTCTCGGCGCTTTCAAGGAGTGGGATTGCGAGGTGGAAGAAAGCCAGCTCTACCCCGGCGACACCCTCGCTCTTTATACCGACGGCATCACTGAAGCCTTCAGCCCGCATCGCGAAGAGTTCGGCGAAGAGCGCCTGGTGGAGGCCCTGCGACGCCATCGCGCCCTTCCGCCATGCGATCTTCTCGCCTCCGTCGTAGACGAAGTCCGCAGGTTCAGTCCACATGAGCAGCATGACGACATCACACTAATCATCGCGAAATGCCTGCCCGCGTGAACTTGCCTTTCAAGAATTGAAAATGACTCGGATTGGAAACTGCATGCACTGCAGGGAATGAGGTCCTGCGGGATTAGACGATCTGTACCAACTCCGACGGGCAATCGCGCAGATTCTCAATGGAAATGCTCTTCTCTGAACAAGTAGCAGTGGCAGCCGGCACCAGGCCGTAGCTGCGGTTGCGGCCTTCGCGCTTCGCCAGATACAGCGCCTTATCCGCCAGCTCAATCACGTTGTCGATGGAAAGCATCTGCGTGTCGCCCGGCACCCATGGGTAGGGGGCCCACCCGATCGAGCACGTCTTGTGCAGCTGCACTCCGTTGCCGACGTCAAACGGCAGGTCGCGCACGGCTTCCAGCACGCGCGTGCACAACAACGCCGCATTCTCGCGGTCCGTGGTCCGGCACACCAACAGGAACTCTTCCCCGCCCCAGCGGACCAGATCGTCCGAGCGCCTCATCACGGAACCGATGCGCTTCGCCACTTCCTGTAGCAATCTGTCTCCCGCCGCGTGCCCCATCTCGTCGTTCACTCGCTTGAACCGGTCTATATCCACCAGCACAAAAATCAATTCCCGCGGGGCCGCACTACCCTTCTGCGGATCCCCGAACCTCTGGTGCGAGCGCAACGTCTGCGCCTGGTCGGTCGGAATCGTTTCGTAGAAATATCGCCGGTTTCGCGTGCCGGTTAGCGGATCGGTCAGCGAAATCTGCTCCAATTCCTTGTTTTTTTGCAGCAGTTCGGCGCTGCGTTGCGCCACAGCTTTTTCCAGCTCGCTTTTCCGCCGGTTCAGCGTTCGCGTGCGCAGAGATACGAACCCCCAGATTCCGCCCATCAACCCGATAACCACCAATCCGCGGGACCAGCTGGACTGCCACAAGTTCGGCAACACGCGGAAGTAGAAACTCGTTTTCGCGGAATAACTCGGCGAATCCGCCTCTTTGCACTGCACCCAAAATTCGTAACTCCCCGGCGGCAATCCGCCGTAGCGCACTTCGCGCTGCTGTGTTTCCGTCGGGCGTTTTTCCAACCCGTCCAACTGGTAGCGGCAAGAGACTTGCTCCGGCGTGTCCAGCACCACCGGTGAAAATTGCACCATCAGTGATCCGTCCGTTGAATCGACAAACGACTTCTGGTTCACGCCGCGTTCCGTTCCGCCAAGCGACACGGTGGTCAACACCACTTTCGGCGGAGCTTCTTTTTTCACCTCGCCAACCGGCTTATACCGCGACAATCCCCGCGACGTGGCAATCAGATAGCTGCCGTCATCTTCTTCCCGCGCTCCCGTCCACGGACTCAAATCGTCCCAGATCAATCCATTCGCGTGATTCAGCCGCTGCATGTGCCCGTCCGGCCATAGAATCATGATTCCATCGGTTCCGTTGAACCACATCCGGTTCTTCGCGTCGCGGCCCACCACCGTCCGGTCCCAATCGCGAAATCCAAAGCGCGAACTCCCGTTTGGCCCCAGCGCCACGTGCGTCACGCCGACCACGTCGTTATACGCAACCCAGACTTCGTCGTCGTTCAGCGCCGCCAGGCTGGTCATCGTCTGGCCGTTCAAACCATCCTTCGTCGTCAAAACTTTCCAGTTCTTGCCATCGTAGCGGTACAGCATGCCGGGACCCGTGGCCCACAACACGCCTTTCGGAGAAAACGTCAAGTATTCGATCTCCGCTCCATCCATCGCAGGAAGCGGAATCTCCACCGGCCGGGTGGATGGCCCGCGCGGCACGAATCGCACCAGCCGCGCGCGCGTGGTGGCCCAGATGCTGCCATCCGGCGCGGCCTGAATGCTCACAAAATTTCTTCCCCGGAAATTCGCGATGGTCGTTGTCGTATACGTCTCTGGATCGATCTGCACGATGGCGCCGGTGATCGTCAGCGTCCAGATAGAGCCGTCTCGCGCAACCTGCATCTGCCGGATTTGCCGTCCCACATGCTCACGCAACGATGGCACATCTTCCCAGCGCCGCGCCTGCCCGTTCCAGATTCCGATTCCGTGCGCCGTGCTTACCCACAGACGTCCGCGGCGATCCCGCAGCGTCGCCCAGGTGGAGTTGTCCGGCAAACCCTCCGCCGTCGTCCACGCCGACCACTCGCGCACTCCGGTCAACCGGTCCAGCCCCGTGCCCGAGCCACCAACCCATAACGTGCCTTCGCGATCTTCCATCGCGCATTGAATCAGGTTGCTCGCCAATCCATGCTTTACGTTCACCAGGCGCCAGCGCCCGTTTTGCTGCCAATACAATCCAGAGGAACTCGGCACCAGCAGTCTCCCCTCGGAGTCGACCGAGGGTTTGCCCTCTTCTTCGTTGGCCTCGCCGGCCACTTCTACGTCAAATATCAGTCTGTGCTCGCGCGTATCCACATGGGCTAGCCTGGTCGCGGTCCGCAACCACAGCATGCCGATGCCGTCGAACTGCAGCGCCACAATTCGCTCATTGGGCAAGTGAATTCCCGGCTGCACTTCAATCTTCCGGCTTCCCGCGCTTAGCTGCACCAGTTTGCGCCCCACGGTAAACCAGATCGAATCATCCAATGCCCGCACAATTCCCTCGGGCGTTTCCCACGCGCCCAGCTCCTGCGCGATCATCTCCGGCTTGCCCGGATTTTTCGGATCGATGATCAGCAGTCCGCGCTTGTACATCAGCGCGTACACAATTCCTTTTCTATCCACTGCAAAAACCTGCACACCGTTCAACAGCGGCATCGAATTCGCCGGGATTTCCAGTTTCTGGAACTGGCCGTCTTTGTAAAACGCAATTCCTCGCGTTCCGGCAAACCACGGCGTCCCGTCCGGCGCAATCAGCAGGTCCACGACGTAGTGGCCGATGATGCTCTCCACTTCCGGCATTTTCTTGGCGCGCGTTCCGTCGTAGCGGTACAAGCCTGTTTGCGTTCCGATCCACAGAAATCCCTGCGAATCTTGTCCCAGTGCGGTAGACGTTACCGCTCCCATGCCTTCCTGATCTTCGAATCGCTGAACGGTGAATCTGGGATTGTCGGGAAAATCGGAACGCACCTCTTGCGCGCGCACACCTGCCAGCCCTGCTGCGAGGGCACACAGAACTACGCCGATCCGGATTCGGAATGCTTTAGACACAGGGCAATGCCACCGTCATTTCGACTTTCTCGCCCCGCAAGGGGCGCACCAGGACACAACAATTCGCGTTAAAAACAGATTAGAGAGGAATCCGTGTAGGGTAAATACCTCAAAGGTACCGCGTTGTAGTACTTGCGAATGGTTACTGGTTGTATACTAAAACAAGGGGCTAGCTATATCTTCACTTGCCCGGTGGCTCCCGTCGTTTCCAGGTTAGCCTTTTGGGCCGCCTATTCGACGTTGCCCTTACTGAAGCTCTCCATCAGCAATTTGCGCAGCCTGCTCCGCTCATCCAGGCCCATGTCTATGATTTCAAATGACATATCCTGGGCCCGATAGTCCCGCATCAGGGCCGTCGCCTGCACGTTTCGCATCCCCAACTGCATCCGCAACTGCACTTTCGTGCCCGGCGCCAGGTGCATGTTGGTCGTTGCCAATCCTCCCGCCAGGCTGGCCGTCTTGATTTCCAGCCGGCAATTCTGCTTCAGGTTCGTGCTTACGGCCGCAACACTCTTCTGCAGCCGGATCCGCGCGTGCCTGCGTTGCCGTACAAATTTTGACGTCACGGAAACCTCCAGCGGCTCCAATGCCAGTTCCTCCGCTTCGATTCCACTTCCTGGCAAAAACTTCCGAGCCCACTCGGGCTCCATTTTCGCCAGCGCTTGAAACGCCGCAATCCGCAACTCCTGGGGATTCGCCCATCCGAAAAGTTTCTTGGCTTCCACTATTCGCCGGAGGGTGTTGATCGACTCCGGCGCACGCAGTCTGCCCAGTGCCTCCAGAGCCTTCACTCGAAGGTAGGGAGCGGCGGCGGTGGGCATGTCTCCGTCGGCGATCGTCAGCAATCGCCCCAGTGCTTCGCGGTCTCCTGTGATTCCGACCTCGTCAATCACCAGCGGCATCACCAACGGATCCACATAGTCCAGCAGCCCCAGCAGTAATCGGCACGTGCCGTGCGCGCCGCTTGCCGCCACTTGCCGGATCACGCGGTCCTGCGCCGTCCGGGGAAAGTCCTTCATGCGCGCGGGTAGATAGACCTCCGCGGCTTGCGTGTCCAGCCGGGTGAGCAATCCCGCCATCTCCGCTGCTTCCGATACCGCCCCGCGACGCACAGTGCTGCGCATATACTGCAGCGCTTCTTCGCCCAGGTCATGCGCCAGGCTGGCCACATTTTCCAGATCGCTTCGGAACTGGCAACGATTGAAACGCATGGACAACT
Organism: Vulcanimicrobiaceae bacterium; assembly: GCA_035484435.1. Lineage (GTDB taxonomy): Bacteria > Acidobacteriota > Terriglobia > Acidiferrales > UBA7541 > Acidiferrum. The sequence continues at coordinate 22,670 of DATHOY010000269.1, forward strand.
GCTCCATGGCCGTCTGCGGCAGATGTTTCAACACTCCGGTCAAACCCGCCACCAGGCTTCGCGCGCGTAGAGCCTCTTCCACAAACTCCGGCACTCGCTCCTCAATCCCCATCTTTGCCCGCAGCGTTTTCCCTATTCCGGGGCGCTGACTTTCCACCGCCTCCACCCTGTCCAAAGCCTGGGCCATGGCCGCGTAGTGGCGGTGTGTTGCTGCTTCCTGGCTCAGCCGGACGAACGCCGCGCTCACCAACGATTGCAAATCCTGGTCCTGCTCAATACTGAGCCTCAGTCCGATGTGCCGAAGCGCTTCCTGTAACAATCTCGGATCCGCCTCCGCGTACAGGCCTGCCATCTCGGAAAGACCCGTGGCCGCGCGCTTCCGGGCGTCCGGCTCCTCGCTGTCCGTGCAGCTTGCATAGTTTCTCAGAATGCTGATCGCATCCGCGGTTTCTCCCTGCTTCAGTAAATCCACCACGTAGGACTGCACGTTTTTAGGAGGAATGCACCACGCCTCCTGGGAAAGCAGCACTTCGCGTTTTGCGCTCTCCGGCACTGAAGCCCAGAAGACGCGGTCCAGCATTTCCCGGTGCGATTCCACCAGGATTCCCGCATCCGCCATTTTGTCTTCGTGCTGCCCCAGAATTTTTCGCAGCTGCTCGATTTCCTGGTTCATGCGGTCCAGCATCTGCCGCACCGCACTTACCTTCACATCTCCGCGTTCGAATTGCTCCAGGGCAAAGCGGATGGACAAATGTTCCGCCAGCTCAATCAGCACGCCCTCGTCCAGCTTTTTGTTTTTTCCCTGCTCGGCAAGTCCGGCCAGCGCATTCCTCAGCGTCTCTTGCGCCTTGCCAGGCAATTGCGACACCTGATCCTGAAACTCCACCGTAGTCGCCGACGGATTCGGGCTTGTTCCGATGCTGCCAAATGTCGCCAGTGCCCGCAGGATCCGATAGATCGATTCGTCATCCGGACCTCCAAACATCCTGCTGCCGGCGCCCGCGCCTTTTCCAGCGCCGCCACCCAGTCCCGGCCCCCATCCTGGCCCGCTTCCGAGCCCAGCTTTTCCGATTCCGGTCCCGAGGCCGCCGATTCCAATCCCGATCCCACCACCCGCCCCGCTCCCTTTTCCCGGCCCCAGACCTGCGCCTGCTCCTACTCCGGCACCTGCAACTCCCACTTTCGTTCCGGCTCCTCCGCTTCCGCCTAATGCCCCACCCGGGCCGGACCCACTCCCGCCGCCAGGCCCTGCGCCAAGTCCAGTCTCGCCTCCCATACCACCACCGGTTCCACCGGTCCCGCCAGCACCCGTTCCGCCTCCGAGTTCACCAAAGCCCTCAGCACCTGCTCCGCCTCCGCCCCCGCCCCATCCTTCTCCCGCACCGGGACCTGCGCCTTCGCCGCCGGTGCCGACCTCTCCGCCGGTCTTCGATCCCTCTGCCGCCGCAATCAGTTCCAGCAATTTCTTTGGATCGTTCAGCATCTTGCGGAATTGGTCCTGCTGGTCGCCCATCGAGGCAGCCGCAATTTGTGCGGCCAAACTTGTGGAATCTTTCAGCCTCGAATCCGTCGCCACAAAGCAAACTTCGTTCACACGAATGCCCTTGGCGTCGGCAATCGCCCTTTTTAATTGTTCGGCAAGTTCGGAAGGTTTGGCTTTTCCGGTGGGAAAAGCGTGGGCAAATTTGGCGAGTTCTTCGTGGGTAACCTGCTGTGTGAATTGCACGCTGGCCAATCCGGCTGCGGAAAGGAGTTGCGCAAACTGTTTTTCCGCTGGCGATCCCTCAAGCGGCACCCCGTCGAGCAACAATTGTGCTCCCGAAGCTCCCAGCAGCAAGCCGGTCTCTGCGCCTTCGGGAATGGCGGTCCGAAGTTCGCTGAAGGCGATCGTCAACTGCTCCACGACGCGGGCGTGGTCATGCCCATACAAACGAGCAAACTTCAAGAGAATGTTCAGGCTGCGTACGAATGCCCGTGCCGCGGTCGCTTTGGGATCCGTCTTCATCCAGGCTAGTGATGCTCCGGCTAGTCAACTTTTGAGCCAACCGACTGGAACCTTCTCACTAGTACCGTAGGGCTCTCGCACTGTCCCCACAATGGTACAGAGGTCCCGTGTGACCCCTGCGTAAGCTCGTCGTTCGTACAGTGTTATACACTGCACGAAAGGACGGTTAAATTTATCTTGAGGACAAGTGGGTTGTCTGTGACGCGCAACCGGGGATTATTTCATGATGGCGATTCGGCCCGGCCGTTTGGTGCGATTCACTACGTTCGAGGGCTGTGGCAATCCGCCCAATTCCAGCAGCAATTTCCTCAGCCTCGAACGCTCGTCCAATTCCATGTCCACGAATTCAAACGCCATCGCCTGTGGTCTGGCGCCCCGGACGATCGCCTGCGCGCGGATGCTCCGGACGCCGTGTGAAAATTTCAGTGTCAGCAAAGATCCCGGCGCCAGATGACGGTCCGCCGCCCCGAGGCCACCGCCCATATTCAGTTCGGCAACGGTTAGGCGCAGATTTTCGCGCAAATTCGTGGTGATTGCCGGAACGTGCTTCGTCAATTTCAACCGCGCATACCGGCGCTGCCTTGTCACGGCCACATTTGGTTCCGGATCCGTGGGCTCCAGCACCAGTTCTTTTCGATCCAGCCCGCTGGCCATGATTTTTTCGATTGCCAGCGCAGGTTCCACCTTTTGCAATGCCTGGGCTGCCGCGATTCTCAGCTCCGTGTGATATGCCCAGCGCCACACCTGTTTCGATTCCAGGAACAGTTGCAGCATTCCGCTGGCCGCGCTGGCCCGCAAGCGCCCGGCCGCCTCAATTGCTTTAATTCGCGTGAATCCCGGCATACTGTCGTCACGAATCAGATCCAGCAGCAGCGGAATGCATTCCGTCCGTCCGCTCATCCCCATCTCGTCCAGTGCCAGCGGCCGGATCAACGGATCGAGCGACGCGTACATCGCTCCCAGCAGTAAGGCCCGCTGTTCCGGGGGCGTGGACGACAACTGCCTCACCGCTCGGTCATGCGAAGTTCTTGGCCATTGCGCCAATCGAGTGGGCAGGGATTGCTCCACCGACTCCGGCGAAAGCAGGCTCAGCAGTCCGATCACTTCGGTGGCTTCCGTCGCTGGCGCCGTTTGCATCGTTTCCACCAGGCGGTGTATTGCCTCTTCGCCCAGTCCGCGCACCATTTCGCCAAGCAACTCGCAATCTTCCTTAAATCCGCAATTGGCGTAACGGTTTGTGATGTAGTGGAGCGATGCTTTCGGCATCAAGCCCAGAATGTCCAGCAAACCGTCTTGCGGATGCCCCGCCCTCATCGCGTCTTCGATAAATTCCGGCAGGCGCTCTTCCATTCCAATTCTCTGCCGGATGTTTGTGGTAGAGCCGGGCCGAAGTGTTTCGACGCTGTCCAACGAAGCCAATGCCTGTTGCATCGCGGGATAGAACCGTTTCGAGCCCGCCTCTTGGCTCATGCGCACGAAGGCCGCGCCAACCAGCGTTTGCAGGTCCGATTCGCGCTCCACGCCGAGTTGATTCCCCAGCCGCTGGATCACGTCGATCAGCGCGCTGCCGTCGCCGCTCCCGTAAAATTCCGCCAGGTCCGATAGGCCGATCGCGGTCGTTCTTCGGGCTTCCGGCGCTTCCAGGCTGATGCAAGCCGCGTATTTCAACAGGATTTCATTGACGGTTTTTAACTCGCCGCGGCGCAGCATCTCTTCCAGGAATCCGCGCACGTTTCGCGGCGGCACGCACCACGCTTCATCCGACGTGAGAACTTCTTTCTTGTTTTCTTCGGGAACATTCAGCCAGAATTCCTGGTCCAGCAATTCCGTGTAGGACTGCATCTGCAGTCCCGCCTGGGACATTGTCTCTTCCTGCTGTCCCAATATTTTCCGCAACGCTTCGATCTCCGCGTTCATGCGGTCGAGCAACTGCTTCACCGCGTTCACGCGTAGTTCGCCGCGCTCGTAGCTGTCCAGCGCGAACCGGATTGCCACGTGCTCGGCCAGCTTTAACAGCATCGGTTTGTCCGGTTTGTCGTTCGGCGCCTGAGCAGCCAGGCCCGCCAGCGCCTGTTGCAGCGTCACTTGCGCCCGCACCGGCAGAGTCGAAAGCCGTGATTGGAAGGCCGCGGCGTCCATGCGCGAATCTGGATCCTTCCGCGCTTTGCCAAGCTGTGCAAACAGCCCGATCATCGAGCGCACATCGTCTTCGGCAACCCCGTACGCGCCGCCTGCGCCCGGTGCGCCTCCGGCTACTCCCGGAACTCCGCCAAGCACCCCTCCCTTGAGCATTGCTGTCGCGGCCAACCACTTGCCCGGCTCGCTCGTCGCACCGGACCCGCCACCAACTCCCCCGCTTCCTCCGGTTCCGCCTCCACCACCCGCCCCACCACCTCCAGGTCCTCCACCCGATCCGCCGCTGCCGCCCGGGCCGCCACTACCACCGGCGCCGCCTCCACTACCGGGGCCTCCGCTACCGCTGCCGTCTCCACCACCACCACCAGGCCCACCTACGCCAGTTCCGCCGCCACCGCCCGGAGCGCCGCCACCCGGCCCACCGCCAGTTGCTGTGCCAGGTTTGCCCGCCTCCCACAAACTTCCCGCGCCGCCGGTGCCCCCGCTCCAGCTTGCGGCGCCGCTGCCGCCCGTTCCTCCGCCTCCACCGCCAGGGCCAAATCCCAGCCCTCCTCCGCCGCCACCGGATCCTCCGCGGTTGCTTTCCGCGGCCAGAATCAGTTGCAACAATTTTTGCGGGTCTTCAAAAATTTCACGGAATTTATCTCCCTGTGCGCCAAGCACCTTCGACGTCAGTTGTGCGGCGACTTTTATTCCCGCGATGGATCCATCTTCCGCAACGAATCGAATTTCGTTGATACGAATGCTTGGATCTCCCGCCATCGCGGATTTTAATTGTTCCGCCAGCGAATTTGGCTTGGCGTTTCCGCTGGGAAATGCGCGAACAAATCGCGCGAATTGTGGTTGGTTAAGATTGGGCGCGAAGTGAATGCTCGCGATTCCAGAAGACGTAAGCAATTGCGCGAAACTTTTTTCCGCCGCCGCCGCGCCCAACGGCACTCCGTCCAGCAAAATCTGATTCCCCGACGCGCCCAGCAGAAGACCCGTGTCGCGGCTTTCTTGCAGTGCGGCGTGCAATTCTTGCCACGCTGTTTCGAATTGAGCCATCGTCCGCACGTGCCCGAATTCATACAGGCGCGCGAATTTCAGCAGAATGTTCAGGCTGCGAACAAACGCGCGGGCCGACTGTCGTGTATCTCCAGCCATTTATTCGGACTTCCCTCAGTCTTACCTTATCCCTACACTAGGCTGCCTCTCCACAGGAAACAAGCGTTCGTGTGTTTTATGTCGCCATCTGACTAACATAAGTATCTTTTCCGATACATTCCTACCTTGTTGCCCTGGCGGGTTGCTCTTGTGCCCGGCTCATCGGTACAATCTGTCCTGGCCTGTTCGGCTAGCGCCCATCCCGGCTCCCTTCCTGGGCGATGTGGGTTCCTGCAGGCCCTCGAACAATATGGCAGACCACCAAACCCCGGCTCATTTGAAAGCGGAGATGCCCCAGATTCCGGGCGTCGCCGGCCCCCGGAAGTCTCAACCGAACCCCATGCTGCCGCTCATTGTCGGCCTGATCGTCATCGGCATCATCCTACTGTTTGCGGTCCGTTGGCTATCCCGGAGTAAACCCGTTGAGCCTGCCGTGGCCGAACAATCTCCTCAACTGGAAATTCCTGCGCCACCACCCGACCCTTCTTCCCTGTTGCCGCATGCCACGGAGTCTGACCCTGTTATCGCCAATGTAACTGACCTTTCCAAGCCCTGGACCTCCGCGGACTTTTTTGTCCGCAATCGTCTCACAGGGGAAAACATACCCGCGACGATTGTACGACTGCCGACAGGTTCTCCCACTCTTCCAACTGGCTATTGGGCTTTCTCAAAAAAGGCTCCCTACGGTTCCTGCCAGCTCGAATACGTCTCTGATCTGAACAGGCTCCGGGACGACTATGGCTTTCCCCGCGCCAATCATCCCCTTGTCGGCAATCCTTGCAGCCACACTCTTTACGATCCTCTCAAGACTTCCAATCTGCCCGGCGATATCTGGATGCGTGGGGGAATCGTTCAGGGCAGCGACATTCGCCCGCCTCTCGGCGTCGAAATCAAAATCCAAGGCAAGCAGATTCTTGCCATCCGCTCGGAGTAGGCGCTCGAAAAGTCGCTGCTCTGTCTAAGCTAGCCTGTTACAAATGACAGGTCTGTGGAGTTCCGCAGTTGTTGGTGCATTCATAAATACTGTACGAGCCTTATTGATTTCCGTAGCCTGACCTTGAATGTATATACTTTTTGGTATTCCTCCTTTTCTTCCCAAGCAGTGGTGGCACTCGACCCCTTCCAATGCCCCTCCAAAATACACCTAACCCTTTTAATTCCATACTGATAATCAATAGGATACAGCTCGCAAGCAATCCTCCTGACTTGGTCTGCATCTTGCAGCCCTCACCCTTGTGGAGGGTTGTCTAAATGATAAAATGGTCGTGTGCCTGCTCTCGTAGTGTCTTCATTGGTTTACTTCTGCTAATCCTGGTGCTCTGCTCGCCCAAGAATTCCCTCGCCCAAAACGCAACCATTACCGGCACTGTCGCTGACCCGAGCCAAGCCCCGGTTGTCTCCGTCACGGTAACCGCGCGGAATACCGAAACCAACGCGAGCCATTCGGCTTTTACCAACGATTCCGGTCTGTACCGCCTGGTTGAACTTCCCGCAGGCCAGTACGTCCTCACCTTTGAAAAATCGGGCTTCAAAGTAGCCAAGTTTGCCGGAGTCACGCTTACTGTCGGCCAGATCTTGACGGTCGATGAGAATCTCGAAATCGGCACCGTCTCTTCAACCGTGGAAGTGCAAGCTTCGATTGTGCCTCCCATCGAATTGGAGAACGCCCAGATCAGCAACCTGGTGGATGCAAAGCGAATGACAGATCTTCCTCTCCTCCTGCGCGACCCGTACTCGCTGGTCCTCCTGAGCCCCGGCGTGACCCAAAGTAACAGTCAACTGGGCGGTTTTTCCGCGAACGGCACCAGTGAGCGCAGCAACAACTTTCTGCTGGATGGCGTGGACAACAACGACACCGAGGTCCCCGGTATCCCGAGCGGCTTGAACTCCTTGAACCCTGATTCCACGCAGGAATTCCGCGTCATCACCAACAATTACGCGGCGGAATACGGTCGCAATAACGGAGCCGTAATCGAGGCCATCACCAAGAGCGGCAGCAACCAGATTCATGGCACTGCTTACGAGTTTGGCCGCTACAACGCCATGGGCGCTCGCGACTTTTTCAATCCCGCGGACGGCCCCAATGGCGGCCCGCAAAACCCCTACGTTCGCAACGATTTTGGCGCTTCCGCCGGCGGCCCTATCAAGAAGGACAAGACTTTCTGGTTCGGCAATTATGAAGGTCAGCGCTTTGTGACGACCCTCACCAACGCCAGCACCGTTCCTACCGCCGCCTTTAAGACTGGAAAGTTCACCATCACGCAAGACCAGAACGGAAACCCGATTACTCCCGTCAACGTGGACGTCAGCCAGGCCAATTCGCCCAACAACGCCGTCGGCTTCGGGCTTGATCCGAACATCCAGAAAATTCTGGCCTTGTATCCCACACCGAACGGCCCGGCCGTAAACGACATCAGCGGTATCCTGTTTTTCCCCAGCACTTCCCGCCAGCGGGTGGATGATTTCACGATTAAAGTCGATCACAACATCAACACCAAAAATATCTTGAGCGTTCGCTATTCCTACAATCGCTTTACCGATCCTAATGCCTTCCACAGTGACTTCCTTCCCGGTGATTTGGGGGCCGTTGCCACATACCAGCGAACACAAGGCGCCTCCATCGGGCTAACCACCACGCTCCGCAGCAATCTTGTGAATGAATTTCATTTCGGCGCTAACCGCACCAACCTGAAATTTACCTGCACCGGAACCAGTGTTTTCGATAGCTTTGGCAACCTGGATTCCCTCGGCCGCGGTCCCGATTACCTCCTCCCGGGCATCTCTGGCTTCGGCTGCCTCACTCTAACTGAGTCCAACGGACAAACTCGTTACACCGGCACCTACCAGACCATCGATGGCATCAGCTATACCCGAGGCAAACATGCCTTTAAGTTCGGCGGTGAATTCCGCGCCACTTACTCCAACTCCTTCGATAACTTCAACACTCGCCAAGCCTTGTCCTTTTCAGCGTTCTCGGACTTTGGTGTCGAGGCATTACAGAATGTCGACAACAATTGCCCGCTGGAGCCATCGCCCCCCGCTCCTCCCAATACACCTTCTCCATGTGTCTCCCGAAACACGGCGGTTGAAGACCAAACTCTGGGTCTTCTCGGTTTCGTCGATTCACAGTCGGAATCCCAGTTCTTCAATTTCGCCGGCGTACGCTCGGCCGACGACGTTCGTGGCTTCCGCCAGCGCGAATGGGGCGCTTATGCTCAGGACATCTGGAAGCTAATGAGAAACCTGACGCTTTCAGCGGGCTTGCGCTGGGAGTATTTTGGCGTTCCGTTTGAAGTCAACAACAACCTGGCTAATCTCTTCACCGACGCCAGCGGGCAGGCTCCTTTTACCTTCACCCGCGTCGGGCCCGGCACGGGCAAGACTCTGTACGCCAACCAGTTCGACAACTTCGAACCCCGCCTAGGCATTGCGTGGGATCCCTTCAAGGACGGCAAGACCTCCGTTCGAGCGGGCTACGGCATCTTCCATGATCGCGTCTTCGGCAACCTTGTCGGAAACGCCAAGGGGAATCCTCCCATCCAGCTTACATTCGCCCGAAACCCGTTCGCTCAGACTACAGACCTGGAAATGCCCACGACCCAACCGACCTCTGCGACCGTAACCAACATAGACCCCAACACCGGCCTGGGAGGTGAGATTTTCCCCACCCTTTTCGACCCGAATTTCAAGACACCCTATAGCCAGAACTGGAATATCGGAATCCAGCGACAATTGACCACTTCGCTGACCCTCGAAGTCAACTATGTCGGCGTGAAGGGCACTCGCCTCTTCCGCGTCGTGGATGGCAATCCCCCCCAGCCAAATCTGGTTTCTCAGTTGGTTGCCTTTTGCGTGCCGGGAAATCCGCTTAACACGGGCTTCCAAGTTCTCGGAAGCCAGACCTTCGGCACCGTTGACGGGCAATGCAATCAGAGCACGATTACTTTCGCGAACCTCTGGCTGGGCGCGGAATTCGGCGTACTGCCGTTCAATGCCGTGAACAACAATGCGTTCCAGCAACCCTTCTCCACTCCAGGCGCAGCATTGAACAAATCCATCGGTAACTCCACCTACAACGGCCTTCAGGTGAACCTCCAGAAGCGCCTTTCGAATGGCTTCCAGATCCAGGGCGCCTACACCTTCGCCCACTCCATCGACGACATTAACGATCCCATCGTGCCGGGTGCGGGGAACAGAAGCTTCCCCCGCAACTCCTTCGACCTCGCGGCGGAGCGCGGAAATTCCGACTTCGACGTCCGCCACCGCGGCGTCGTCAACTTCATTTACGAACCCAACCTCGGCAGAGGCCGCGCCCATCTGAACGAGGGTTTCGTTGGCCGCATTCTGGAAGGCTGGTCCATCACCAGCGTGATAAGCGCTCAGACCGGCCACCCCTACGACATCTTCGGCAATGTCGACAGCAACCATACCGGCCTCTCCGCCAGGGCCACCATCATCGGCAATCCGGCTCAACCGGCGGGCACCGACAAAACGTTCACCGGGCCAGCTCTCAGCGCGTTTGAGCTGACCCCCTACAATCAACAGCCAAATCTCTCCAAGAACTTCTTCTACGGTCCCGACGAAGTCAACGTGGACTCCGCCCTGCTGAAGAACACCTCCATCACCGAGCGCGCCAAACTTCAATTGCGTTTCGAGTTCTACAATCTCTTTAACCATGCCCAATTCGGCCAGCCGGGGAACGCTCTCGCGGCTCCTGGCACGTTTGGATTGTCTACCTCCACTCTCACCCGGCCCGACGGCACCACTAGTGCCCGGCAAATTCAAGTCGCCGCCAAGATCATCTTCTAACCAATCTTCAACCTCAACCAAGGCCCCGGAATTCCCTTCCGGGGCCTTTTTTTTGTAACCACAGGAGTGCCTGGCACACCTGCAAGGCTGGACGTCGGGTTATGCCTGATGGTGGCTTGGAGTGGTAGTGGGGTAGCGTCCAGAGATTCCGCACATTTATTCAAGTATCGATTACATGGGGTCTTGCCCGGCTCCCCCCTCGGGCGAGCCGAAAGTTTTTGCATAGGCGTTCCAGGCAGCGGACGCGTGGCCCCACTTCCTGCCTGGCACGTGACGCAGTCTTGCACATCAACACCGACTTGGCCACGCGCCTACTCCCCGTGTTGTTCGTTCGCACCGCCAGCACTCGCTCGGGAACGTGCAGTAGGCTCCTTCGCCACTCCTCTCGGGCCTTCCTCAGGCCCTCTGTTTTACCAATCAGGCCCTCTTCAAAAGTGCGAAATATTGCGTGCGCTATCTTCAACGGTGACGATTCCTCGACCACCGGCGCCGGTTGGAAGTGTTGTACCGACTGCTTTAGAAGGTAATCACCATGCCGATACGAACGATGCGGTTGCTGGTTTGGTTGCCGCTCGGAAATAGCGCCGGATTAGCGAAGCCGCTCTCAAAGTCGTGGAACCCAGCATCGTCAATAAACGGATCGACGTTATTGGGCTGGGTGTGGTTGAACACGTTAGTGGCATCAAGGTGCAGTTGGACAGTCGTCCTCTCCCAGAACTTGATGTTCTTGAAGATGGACATATCCACGTTGTTGATCTTCGCGCCGCGAAGAGAATTACGGGCGGCATTGCCGAAGGGCGTCCCAAAGACCGCATTCGCTGTGATCCCGTTTGCAATGTATCGCACATCATTCTTTGTGACCAGAACTTCAGCCCCCGTCGTGTTCAGTGCATTGAGGCTGAGGAGTTGATTGCTAGGCAGGCTGCAGCCGGCGCCGTAGAGCTGAGGGCTGCAGGCGTCGCCCGCAAAAATACCGACTTGAGTTGCCGGCGCGGACAAGCTGCCAATGAATGGACGGATCCCGCCATCGGCTGTGCCAAATCCAGCAAATGCGGAGTTGAAAGCGGTGTCAACAAAGGGATTAGGATCGAAAGCAGGAGGATTTGTCTGTGTAGATACTGAACCCTGCGCCAGAAATATTTGACCTGGGGTGTAAGTCTGGCCCGAGGCCAAGTGGTAGCCGGCTGAAACGGCCCAGCCGCCGAGCACATGACCGAGATAACCGTGCTGGCCTCGGAAGAAGGGAAGGTCCTCGGTAATCAACAGGTTAAACTGGTGGGGGAAATCCAGACCTGAAAGGCCGTGCTCTCCACCCTTGAAGTCCAAGGGATTCTGGGAGAACGCAATGCCAGAACCGGCCCCGAACGTGCCGAAGATTTCGTCGGCATTGTCCGTTGTTTTGCTGTAGGTGTAATTGGCGCGCATAGTCAACTGGCGCCAGAGGTTTTGTGTCCGCAGCTCGATCTCCACGCCATTGTAGTCGGAGTAAGCGCTGTTGGTCCGTTCGCGGATGACTCCTTCGTTGCAGTTCACGCGCCCCAGTGCGCTCGGGACCCCGGGCGCGGGAGTTGTGCAGGGGGTTTCGCCCGCGGGAATCAGGTTCGGAAAGTCCGCCGCGATCCCCGCGATATACGGGTTCGCATTGATCGACTGGAAGAGATTCGTTGCGTGGTTTCCCACGTACCGCGCCTCGATTGCCGCGGAAGCGTTCAACTCGCGTTGGATGCCCAACGACCAGCGGCTGGTCTTCTGCGGCCCGAAATCGGGAGTGATGTTTGTTTGATTGAAGGTTCTCGGATCACTCACCCCAAAGGTGAGAAAATTACTGAGCGAGTCGCGTACTGTCGGCCCGAATGGGTCGGTCGGGATGCTTGGTAGCGCTTTGCCAATTGACGCGGCTGTGATCGTTTGCGCCAAGGCATTCGGTGCCGCGGACGCGATATTCAAATAAATGTTGTAGAACGGCGGGTCATAGGCATAGCGATAGCCGCCGCGGATCGTGGTCTTGTTGTTCCCCAGAACCTTTCCCGTAATCCCGTCGCGGCTTCCTGGTGTCCAGGCGAACCCGACGTTGGGGCCAAAGCTGGCCTTCGGGGATGGAATAGAGGGGAACGTGGTGATCGAAGTCGGCAACGTCGGATCCCAAAAGGGCTGCGAGCTAGCTTGCTGCGCTGTCGTCTTGTCGTGGAACAGGTTTGCCGGCTGCCCGTAGTAGCTCCAAGTCAGACCGAGGTTCAGCGTCAGGTTGCTCTTGAGCTTGAAATCATCCTGCACATAGAGGAAGGAATCTTTCTCCCGGAAATCCAGGATCGGATTCCCCGCAGTTACGCTGATGGAACTCGGGAGGTTCTTTGCCAAGTTGGCGTAGCTCGAATACGAGTAGGAGCCATTCACGTTCGGCAGAAAGAAATTTGGCGAACGCTGGTAAGTGAAGTTAATACCCGCTTTCAGAGCGTGACGTCCCCGGACATACGACCAGTTGTCCTGGAACTGATAGCTGTTCACGATGCGTCCTTGCGGAGCGGTCGTGGCCGGACCAAACGACAAGTTTCCGCTCCCTGTGCCGACGTGGGTGAGCGCGTCTGAGATCCCTGCTGCCGTAGGAACGGTGTTCCCGATGGAGTTTCCGCCAAAACCGAAGTTCTCGCGGCCGTAACTTGCGCGGAATTCGTTGGTCTGCCGGTCAGTGATCGTGCGCACCCAGCTGAATCCATACTGCTGTGCACGTCCAGGTTCGTTGACGGGATAGCCCGCGGCGGCTGTCCCGAACGCGTCCGCGTTATAGAAATTGGCGTAGTTATAGATGTACCGGCCATAAAACCGATTCTTCGCCGTGTTGAAGTCCATCTTGTAGATGAAGTTGTATTGGTGTGAGCCGGTCGGCAGCGTTCTCTGAACTCCGCTTTCCTCCACAAAGCAGGCCGGCGTTTGAAGCCCCGTCACCGGGTCGGTGAATATTCCATTCGGCGCAGGTGGGTTCAAGAAATGCTTTGTAGTGGTCCCTATCGATACCGGGTTTCCACCCAGGACTCCGAACGGCCCAAACTTCGTCAACACTTGCATCGCGGGTGCGATCGCCGGCAAACCCGTGTCGGGATCGGTGTAGGGGTAGCACCCTTCCAGTGTGGTGATTCCCGCCGGCGTAGGCGTCAGGCTTCCGCTCGCATCAACGTTAGTCTGGTGAATGATCTCGGTATTGAATCCGCCGAAATAAAACAGCTTATCTTTCACCATTGGGCCGCCCACAGTCGCGCCGGCAAATGCATCATTGTAGTGGGGCACTTGCGTCAGCCCGTTGAACTCCTTGTCGGTGGCGTACAAAGTATCCAGGCCCGCATTGCCTTCGGTGCCGTAAATCGACCCGTGCACCTTGTTGCTGCCGCTCTTGGTCAGGATGTTGATCACCGATCCGGAGTTCCGGCCGTACTCGGCGCTCATGTTGTTCGTTGTGATCTGATACTCCTGCACAAATTGCGAGTCGCTTAAGAACAGGCCCGGCCCGCCGACGGAGTTATCGTTGTTATATTGACCGTCAATCTGCTGGTCGTTGTTACGGCCGCGAAGACCTTCAACCGCAAACCCGCCGCCGCCGTTGGAGTTACTGAATCCCAATTGCCGGGAACTGGAAACGCCCGGAACATAGGTCGCCAGGTTATCCAACCCCTGGTTCGCAAGAATGCTCGGCAAACTGGTCAGTGTGGCTACAGGAAAGCTCGTAGAGATCTGGGCTTCCGTAACGTCCACCAGCGGCGTCGCCGCGCTTACTTCAACTGTCGTGGATACGTCGCCAACTTCCAGGTTCACGTTTCCCAGTCCGTGGTCTTGCGCCGAATCCACCGTCACGCCGTCCAGCACCACCTTTCGGAATCCGCCCTTGGCGATTTCCACGCGGTAGCTTCCGATAGTGAGGAGATTAAGACGGAAGCGACCGGCGTCGTCGGTCTCCGTGGATGCAGCTTCCCCGGTATCCTTATTGACCGCTTTCACACTGGCATTGGGCACTGTTGCACCCTGAGAATCGAAAACTACCCCCGAGATGGATCCCTTATTGGTTTGAGCCTGACCGATTCCCGGCAATCCCAGCAGCAGGACCAACGCCAGGCACAACCCTACCCACACCCTAAAATTCTTCACTTGTTCCATAGCTCCTCCTGGAGACTAATGAGCGTGCGAGAATCCGGTCGCTGTGGTCGAGAAATCTAAAGCTGCTAGTCCGGCGCGGAATAACCCCGTACCTGCCATTCCTACTTGAGATTTTTCAGACAGACAGCCACACTCAGAACAACTAGAAAGCAACCGTTGGCATGCTGAAGTGCAATCGACTCTCCAAAGTCTACGGCGCCAGCCGAACTCTGCACGTTATATTTAATTTATTTTCAACATGTTACAAGGACGATGGACGAGACTCGGATTGTGACTCATTCGAGCTTACAATTTAACGTATCTTTTATGTATTCGTGGATTCCTTAAGCTTCGAGCTGGGCTAGCTGAATTTGCTATTTCTCGCTCCAATCGCTAATTTTCCAATGGGAATTGGTGGCCCGCTTCGTCCGATGCCGCTCTTCCAGTTCGCCATGCATCCAACCGAATAATGTTCCACGCCCAGAGCCAGGAGGGGCATCCATGCACCAACTCAGATTCATTCTTTCCGGTATCGTCCTAGCGACACTGTCGGTCGTCGCTTGCAACAAGCCGAGCGATGACTCCGTCACCACCAGCATCAAGGCCAAGCTTTATTCCGAGCCGCTGCTGAAGTCCGCCTCGATCGACGTCGTGGCCAAGGACGGTATCGTCACCCTCACCGGCCAGGTGCCCGATGATGCAGCCCGCCTCGCCGCCCAGCACATTGCCGCAACCACGCCAAGCGTGAAGACGGTTGTCGACCGGACCACCATGGCGCCTCTGGCTTCGGCCACGACAGCGACAAATTTCCCGCCGCCTCCGCGGCCTGCGAAACCAGCGCGCCCGGCAAAACCCCCAAAAACTCCGGCCATACCTGCTCCTCTCGCGCCCTCCCCGGCCCCTACTCCGGCGCCAGCTCCGGCTTCCGATCCCAGTCCTGGTCCTCTTCATGACCCAGCCCCCGAAAAACCTTCGGCTCCAGCCCCACCGCCTCCCCCACCTCCGCCGCAGCCGGTAACTGTCTCCATTCCGGAGGGCACCATCGTCACCGTGCGCACTATCGATGCCGTCGACTCCAACGCCAGCCGCCCCGGCCAGTCGTTTCGCGCCTCGCTCGACGCGCCGATCGTTGTCGGCGATACCGTCGTCATTCCGAAAGGCCTGAACGTAAATTTGAAAATCGTCGACGCCAGCTCCGCCGGAAAATTCAAAGGCCGCAGCGAACTCACCGTTTCGCTCGACAGCTTCACCTATCAGGGCAGGACGTATCAGATCGCCAGCAGCGACGTGCAGGAAAAGGGCGGCTCGCGCGGCAAACGTTCGGCGGAAGTCATCGGCGGAGGCGCAGTTCTCGGCGCCATCATCGGCGGCCTCGCGGGAGGCGGCAAGGGCGCGGCCATCGGCGCTGGCGCAGGCGCCGCCGGCGGCACGGCTGTGCAAGCCCTAACTCACGGCCAGCAGGTGAAAATCCCTTCGGAAACGCGCCTCGATTTCACCCTGCACGACCCCGTCAACGTAACCTATTTCCCCAGGAAGTCTTCCTACCCAAGCCAGTCCGCGCCGCCGCAGCCGCAATCCGATCCAGCCGTCGACGGCCCGCCAGCGCAACCATCCGGCAACAACCAACCGCCCCAACGATAATCGACGCCGTCAATTCTTCGCGTGCTCTCGGAGCCCCGAGTCCAACACTCGGGGCTTCTTTTTGAGTGCGAGAGCGAAGCTCTCGCTTTTGCCCACTAACCCCGATCACCCAATCTTCAGATAGAGCACGCAGTTTCCCCTCTTTCCTCCCTCTTTCCTCCCTCTTTACTTCTCCCCGCACTTCTCTCATCCTCTTATTCCATGACTCCCATCTCTCGTCGCAACTTTCTCCACTCCACGGCCGCAGCCTCCGCCGCCGCTCTCGCGCCCATTCTTCCGCAAACGCAAACTCCCCCGGCCTTCTCCACCCTCAAGCCGCTCGGCGACCGCGTCCGTCCCATCACCGCCGACGAATTTCACGCGCGTCTCCTTCGCGCGCAATCACTCATGGCCCAATCGAATCCCGCCTTCGACGCCGTCCTCATCGGCCCCGGCACGTCCCTCTACTATTTCACCGGCATTCGCTGGTGGCTCAGCGAACGCCTCCTGGCTCTCGTCATCCCGCGCACCGGCCAGCCCATTCTCATCTCTCCCGCCTTCGAAGAATCCCGCATGCGCGAATCGCTCCTCTACTCCGCCGAAGTCCGCGCCTGGCAAGAAGACGAAAGCCCGTCACAACTCCTCGCCACTTCCCTCGCCGACCGAGGCCTCCGCACCGGCCGCATTGGCATCGAAGAGCGCCTTCCCTTCACCTTTTTCGATCATTTCCGAGCCGCCGCGCCCGCCTACGATCTCGTCTCCGCCGATCCCGTCACCATCGGCTGCCGCGCCGTTAAATCCGCGCACGAAATCGAACTGATGCGCCTGGCCGGCGAAGCCACCTGCGACGTCTACCGCGCGGTTTTTTCTAGCTTGAAAGAAGGAATGACTCAGGAGCAGGTCAGCGACATGGTTACCGCCGGCTACGCGAAAATGCACCTGCGCGGCGACGCAATGGTTCTCTTCGGCCCCTCGGCCGCCCTGCCCCACGGCAGCAAACAACCCCGCACATTGAAGGAGGGCGACGTCGTTCTAATCGACGATGGATGCACCGTCGAAGGCTACTGCTCTGACGTGACGCGCACCGGCGTCATCGGCAAACCCAGCGAAAAAATCCAGCGCGCTTTCGAAACCGTTCGCAAATCCCAGGACGCCGCCCTCGAAGCGGCCCGCGCTGGAAAATTTTCCGGCTCCGTGGATGACGCTGCCCGCGCCGTCGTTGTCTCCGCAGGCTACGGCCCCGGCTACAAATTCTTCTCTCATCGTCTCGGCCACGGCATCGGCCTGGACATCCACGAGCATCCGTATCTCGTTCACGCCAGCAAAACCGTTCTCGAGCCCGGCATGACCTTCTCCAACGAACCCGGCATCTACGTCCCCGGCGAATTCGGCGTCCGCTGCGAAGACGTAATGGCCATCACCGCCGAAGGCCCCGCCCAACTCCTCACTCCAGGTTTCCAGCCTTCCCTCGAGAAGCCGTTGGGCTAACTCTTGAGTGCGGAGGCGGAGCCTCCGCTTTTACAACGCCACCTTCAACTCCCAACTCTCCGCGACCTCTGTGCCTCTGCGCTCAGAATTCTTTCTTCGCTTTCCCTTACCTCGTTACTTCGTTACTTCCTTACTTCCTCACGTCCTTACCTCTCTCTTCCACAAACTCCACCACTCTCTCCTCCGCCCAAAATCTCTCCGTCCCCTCCCATCGCGAAATAAACCCGCAATGTCCCCCGCGCTCCGGAGTAACAAAATTTACCTGCGCATTCTTCTCCACGTCCGTCCTCAAAAACGCCTCATACGGCACAAACGGATCATCCTTCGCCGTAATCATCAACGTCGGCACAGTCACCTGCCCGACCACGCTCTTCGCCCCCGCGTGCTCGTAATAATCCTCCGCATCCTTGTACCCGAACTGCGGCGCCGTAATCGCGTCATCAAATCCTCGCACCGTCCGGATCGCCCCAAATCCATTCCGCGAATATCTCTCCGGAAAAAGCTCTGCCTTCCTCCGGTACCTCATCATCAACCCCTTCACAAAATGCCGCTGGTACAAATAATTCTCCGTCTCCTCCAGCGCGTCAGCGCAAGCCGACAAATCCAGCGCCGGGCACACCGCGCACACCCCGCGCAATTGCGCCGGCGGCGTCGCTCCCCACTCTCCGGCCATCTTCGTCACCAGGTTTCCTCCCATCGAATACCCGGCAAAATAAATCTGCGTAAACCCCTCAGCCATCAATTCCAGAAGAATCGCCCGGTAATCTCCGCTCAGCCCGCTGTTATATAAGGTAGGGGTCAGCCGCTCGGTCCCGCCGCAGTTCCGCTGGTTCATCCGAATCGAGTGATATCCCCGCGCCCATGCCTTATCCGCAATCCCCCGCACATAATTCGAATCGCAAGACCCCTCAAGCCCGTGAACAATCACCAACACCGGCAAATCGCGCCAGCGATCACCCTGTAGTGGCCAGACTTTAGACTGGCCAGGCCGAGTCCCCGAGCCCGCCGCTCCACGCTGCCAATGGCAAACGCCCTTCAACTGCGTCTCCGCATCCACGCGGAACAACCGCTCCTCGCCCTCCGGCAACGCAAACTTCCGCCGCAAAAACGCCCCCGCCATCGTCTGCAGGTGTGCGTTCCGCAGCCACCCATGCGGCTCAAACTCTCTGAATTTCCCGTCCATCCCTCGACTTTAGGGGAGAGCAGAGCCACAGGCAAGCCGCGCATGAATTTCGCCAGACCGCCGGCTGCAATCCGCGAACTTGCGGAGTATTGTTAACACTCGGCCGTCTCCCCTCGTCTACCCGGTGAGACGTTTCCGATCTCCATGGACGCAACTTGGCCGCACTCTCAGAACTCCGATCTCCCCACCCCGGTCCCCCGGCCGTGAACGGTGTCCAGGAAACCGGCGGCCCAGATGACGCGCTCGTTCGCGCAGCTCAGCATGGTGATCGCGCCGCCTTCGGTCTTCTGTACGCCCGCTACTCCCGCATGGTCCACGGCATTCTCCTCGCCCGCGTTCCCTTCTCCGAGGTCGACGATCTCGTGCAGGACGTCTTTCTTCAGGCCTTGCCGCGCCTCAACACTCTCCGTGAAATCTCCCGCTTCCCCGGATGGCTCGCTTCCATCGCTCGCAATCGCGCCATAGATTTTCATCGCCGCACGAAACCCACCGACGAATTCGACGAAGAATCGGACTCTGCGCAATCAGGCACTCACGCTCCTTTCGCGAATCACTCTTCGCACTCCAGCGCCGAAGCCCACGCCATTCTCCAAGCGATCCGCTCGCTCCCCGACGCCTACCGCGAACCCCTCATCCTCCGCCTCGTCGAAGGCATGACCGGCCCTGAAATCGCCGCCCGGACCGGCCTTACCCACGGCTCCGTTCGCGTCACGCTTCATCGCGGCATGCAGCAGCTCCGCGAAATTCTTGGCCGCAAAGCTTCGCCACCCACTGGGGGTGCGCTATGACGAAAAATCCAACCAATCCTGAAAATAAAAAAATGCTGGACGAAGACTATCTCTGGGACGCTTCCGGCACGCCCGACCTCGAAATCCAGCGCCTCGAATCGCTCCTCTCGGAGTTCCGGCAGACCGACCGCGCGCTGGTTCTTCCCGCCGAACTGCCCACTGCTCCACGCAAGTTTCGCGCCTTGCTGATTCCCATGCTTACTCTGCCGCGCCTCGCCGCAGCCGCTGTAATTCTGCTTGCAGCCGGACTCACCCTATTTTTCTTCACGCGCCCGAAACCCGCGCCAGAGACCGGCCCCGCATGGGATGTCGCCAATCTGCAGGGCGCTCCACAAATCGGCACAAAGGCAATCGCCGCGAATCAAACAGCCGCGAAATTCCGCGTAGGCCAAACGCTCGTCACCAACAACGATTCCCGTGCTTCGCTTTCCGAGGCCGATCTCGGCGAGATTCGCATCGATCCCAACTCCCGCGTGCGCCTCGTCCAGACTGATGCAAATCGCAAACGCATCCAGCTCGATGTCGGCACCATTCACGCCGCCATCTGGGCGCCGCCCGGCACGTTTGTTGTAGACACACCTTCCGCCGTCGCCATCGACCTCGGCTGCTCCTACACTCTTCACGTCGCGCCCGATGGCTCCGGCGAACTCCACACCACCTATGGCTGGGTCGGGTTTCACCTCCTTGGCCACGATTCTTTCATCCCTGCCGGTGCCATGTGCTCCACGCGCCCTGAACAGGGCCCGGGAATTCCCTATTTCGAAGACGCCGCACCCGCGTTTCGCGAAGCGGTTGCCCAGTTCAACTCCAGCGCGGAGAATTCAACGGACCGCAGCGCAGCAATCGCCAAAATGCTTTCCGAAGCCCGCGCGCACGATGCGCTGTCCCTCTGGCATCTTCTCTTCCGCGTCAACGCTGCCGAACGCTCACAGGTCTACGCGCGCTTCGCCGTGCTCGTTCCACCTCCCCAAGGCGTCACACGCCCCGGCATCCTCAATCTCGATCAATCCATGCTCGATCTCTGGTGGAACTCCCTGGGCCTCGGTGAAATTTCCCAATGGCGCTTCTGGCAACAATCCGCTTACCCGCAGCCGCCCCCTAACACCCAACCATTGCTCCAGGAAAAGTAGTCTCCCCTGAAATAACAATCACGGCTCGCACATGACCCAGGAATTCTCCGTGCTCTCTGTGGCCCTTATTCTTTCTGTGTGATGAACTCTTTCCTTTCTTCATTCCTGTTAACACAAACTCCCACCCCTACGTCTCCCCACTGAGCGACCAATTGGTCCGCATGGAGAAAATTATATGAACAACAACCGTTCTCCCGTTCCCTATTTCGCCGCCACTCTTCTCTTTGCCATCTCCTTCTCTCTCGTTCACGCCAACGCAAAACAAGTTCCCGAAAGTGACCTCACAGTCCACGAATGGGGCACCTTCACCTCCATCGCCGGGCCCGATGGCAGTTCGATGGGGTGGCTTCCTCTCACCGGTTCCACCGACCTGCCCACCTTCGTCGAACACTTCCGCGAAGTCGCCTTCAAGGGCGGTCTGCGCGGCACCGTGCGCATGGAAACTCCCGTCCTCTACTTCTATTCCCCGCGCGAAACCACCGTCTCCGTCAACGTCTCCTTCGCAAAAGGCCTTATCACCGAGTGGTATCCCCACGCCGATTCCGTCAATCCGCGCCTCGCTCCGCGCGACATCTCGCTCTTCAACATAAAATCCTCCGGAGGCATCGCATGGAACTCTATCCACGTCGATCCGCAAGGCTCCGCCGAGTTCCCCACGGATAATTCCGGCAATCACTATTTCGCAGCGCGCAACACTTCCGCCGCCTCGCTCTCCGTCGAAACTCAATCCGGCCCGCAGCGCGAGAAATTCCTCTTCTATCGTGGCGTCTCCGCTTTCTCCGTACCCATCAACGCCACCGTCAGCGCGGATTCCACCATCCATCTGGAAAATCAAGTGCCCGACGAAATCCCCGCCGCCATTCTCGTTGAACGCCGTGGCGCGCAACTCGGTTTCCGCATGCTCGGCCCCTTGCGTGACCAAGCGGCCTACGCTCCTCCTGAACTCTCCTCTTCGCTCGATTCCCTTTCCGCCGCCCTCGAAAGCATCCTCATCTCCCAAGGCCTCTTCGCTGACGAAGCCCACGCCATGCTCGAAACCTGGAAAGATTCCTGGTTCGAAGAAGGCTCCCGCCTCATCTACATCGTTCCCCGCCACTTCACCGATTCCGTTCTCCCGCTCCGCATTTCGCCCGCGCCAGCCACAACTACTCGCGTCTTCGTCGGCCGCCTCGAACTTGTCACTCCCGCCACAAACCGCGCCGTCGAGTCCGCCTTCGCCTCCAACGATCAACTCACCCTCGCCAAATACAACCGCTTCCTCGAGCCCATCCTCTCCACCATGATCCAGAAATCCACCGACCGGGCCCGCACAGAGCAACTCGCAAGTTACCTTTCCAACGTGTCCCAAAAGCTCTACGCACCGGCCAAAAACTGAGTGAAAATCCGCGTTTTCCGACCCTTACTTGACCCGGGCTCCCTGCACCCCTAAAATAGAAGTTTCACCGTGACGCAATTTTTCGATCTGTTGAACTCATCCCACAGCCCAGTGGCCACCCGCTGGGCTGCGCTGTTTCTGGCCGCCGGCCCTCTCGCTCCATCCCGCTGGGCGTCCCGCAACAAATTCAAATACAAGAGGCTGCCATGATTGATGGTCCCATCCCCGAAGCTCTTACCTTCGACGACGTTCTCCTCCTCCCCGGCAAATCCTCCATCCTGCCGACCGAAGTCGACCCCACCACGAAATTCACGCGCAAACTTGCGATCAACATTCCTCTCGCCTCCGCCGCCATGGACACGGTCACCGAATCGCGCCTGGCTATCGGCATCGCGCGCCAGGGAGGCATCGGCATCATCCACCGCAATTTCCCCATCGACCGCCAGTTTGAAGAAGTAGACCGGGTCAAGCGTTCCGAATCCGGCATGATCGTCGACCCCGTCACCATCTCTCCCGACATCACCCTCCGCCAAGCGCTCGACATCATGACCAAGTACCGCATCTCCGGCCTGCCCGTCACGCGCGGCACTCGCCTCACCGGCATCCTCACCAATCGCGACCTGCGCTTCGAAAAAAATCACACCCAACTCGTCGGCCAGGTCATGACCAAGGACAACCTGGTCACCGTCCCCGTCGGCACCACTCTCGAAGAAGCCGAGAAAATCCTGCAGAAGCATCGCATCGAAAAACTTCTAGTCGTTGACCAGGATTTCAACCTCAAGGGCCTCATCACGGTAAAAGACATCCAGAAAAAGCTCGAATATCCCCGCGCCGCAAAAGACGACCACGGCCGCCTCACCGTCGGCGCCGCCGTAGGTGCCACAGGCGATTTCCTCGAACGCGCCGTCGAAATGGCCAAGGCCAAGGCCGATGTCCTCGCCATCGACACGGCGCACGGCCACACCGAACGCGTAATGGAAGCCATCAAGGCGATTCGCCATCGCCTGCCAGAAATGCAGCTCATCGCGGGCAACGTCGCCACCTACGAAGCCGCAAAAGATCTCATCTCCCTCGGCATCGACGGCCTGAAAGTCGGCATCGGCCCCGGCTCCATCTGCACCACGCGCATCGTCACCGGCGCGGGCGTTCCGCAAATCACCGCGATCAACGAAGCCGCGCGCGCCGCAAAAGGAACCGACGTCCCCATCATCGCCGACGGTGGCATCAAATACTCCGGCGACATCACCAAAGCCATCGCCGCAGGTGCTTCCTGCGTGATGATCGGCAGCCTTTTCGCCGGCACCGAAGAAGCTCCCGGCGAAACGATTCTCTATCAGGGCCGCACCTTCAAGTCCTACCGCGGCATGGGCTCCACCGGCGCCATGGAACAAGGCTCCGCAGACCGCTATTCCCAGGAAGGCGCCGAGCGCGGCAAGTCCGTACCCGAAGGCGTCGAAGGCCGCGTTGCCTACAAAGGCCCGCTTAACGGCCTCACCGATCAGCTTGTCGGCGGTTTGAAAAGCGGCATGGGCTACGTCGGCGCGCGCACCCTGAAAGAACTCACCGAAAAAAGCAAATTCGTGCGCATCACCGCCGCCGGCCTCCGCGAATCCCACGTCCACGACGTAGTCATCACCAAGGAAGCCCCCAACTACCGCATGGAGTAACGCGTAGCGGCCGCCTTCAGGCTTGCCCTGACGAAGGAATGGGTGGCCACAGGTAGCACAGGCTTCAGCCTGTGTTCTTGGGTTTTCTTCTTCTTCGTGGCACAGCGATTCCTCGCTGTGTTCTTGGGTCTCTCTTTCCTTTGTAGGGCCCGCCTTCCGAGGCGGGCCGCTCTTACCTTCCAAAATACCCAACTCCCCCTTCGATTCATCCAATAACTACGCCAGGCAACCATCCGAGCCGGCGGGGAGTCCGCGCTTGAACCCTCGAATCGCCATAGCCATCTCAACAATCCAATCCGTCCTACTTCTAGTCCATCTGTTCATCTACGAAACCTGGATCGCCCTAGCCGGCGCCCCGAGCCACGTGTGGCTCCGCCTTCTCCAGATCTCTTTCGTTGTGCTTTCCGTCAGCTTCCTTACCTCTTCGCTGCTGGCTCATCGCTTCTTCAATCGCCCGGTCCGCGCCTACTACGGCCTCGCCAGCATCTGGCTCGGCTTCGTGAACTTCGCCTTCGCCGCCGCCGCCCTCGCCTGGATCGCCATTGGCGTCACAATTATTTTCAATCTCCCCTTCACCCAAACAGGGATCGCCATCTTCTTCTTCGGCCTCGCCGTTTTCGCCACGCTCTACGGCCTCGCTAACGCCGCCAATCTCCGCGTCAAGAGCGTCACCGTGAAACTTCCCGGCCTCCCCGCTTCATGGCGTGGGCGAGTCGCGGCCCTCGTCACCGACACGCATCTCGGCCACATCAAGGGACGCAACTTCATCTCCCGCATCGTCACCAAGCTTCGCCAGCTTCGCGCCGATGTGGTCTTCATCAGCGGCGACATGTTCGACGGCACCCACGTAGACGCGCAGCGCCTCGTCTCTCCCTGGCGCCAGCTTTCGCCAAAGTTCGGCTCCTACTTCGTTACCGGCAATCACGATGAATTTTCCGATTCGAATGGCTATCTCAGCGCCATCCGCAACTCCGGCATCCGCGTGCTCAACAATGAAAAGGTAAATCTCGACGGCCTTCAGGTTCTCGGCGTCCCCTACCATGACTCCGCAAATCCCGAGCGCTTCCGCTCCATCCTCGCCAATGCCGATCTCGACCGCTCGC
The DNA here is from genome assembly GCA_035484435.1 of Vulcanimicrobiaceae bacterium. GTDB lineage: Bacteria > Acidobacteriota > Terriglobia > Acidiferrales > UBA7541 > Acidiferrum. The sequence goes on from DATHOY010000269.1 coordinate 47,242, forward strand.
GCGCCAGCGTCCTGCTCTCCCACGTCCCACACAGCCTGCCCATTCCAGAGCAGCAGGGCATCTCACTCCAGCTCTCCGGCCACACCCACGGCGGCCAGATATTCCCCTTCACCTGGTTCACTTCGCGCATCTTCGGCGCCTACACCTACGGCCTCAAGCGCTTCGGTGATCTCCTGGTCTACACCTCCAGCGGCGCCGGCACCTGGGGCCCGCCCCTCCGCGTATGCACCGCCCCCGAAATCGTCCTCATACATTTCGAATGAACGTCGTTTTCGCGCCGTTACTTCTTCTCTGTCATCCCGACCGAAATGGCCGACTTTCTCTTGCGTTCGCGCTGCGCGAACGTCGGCCATGGAGTGGAGGGGCCGCGGCAATATCCAAGCCCAACCTCGCCCGCTGAAATCCTTATAACCCGCGTGCCGCCCCCTTCTCTTCGTGGCACAGCGATTCTTCGCTATGCTCTTCCCCACCCCTACCGCGCCGTCCACCCGCCATCAATCAATATCGTCTCCCCGGTAATCAACGACGCCGCCGGCGACGCCAAAAACACCACCGCCCCCGCCACCTCCATCGGCTCACCAATCCGATGCAATCCCGCAATCCGCTCAATCGTATCCGCGCGAAACGCCGAATCCGCCAGTGCCGCCTCCGTCCCCGGCGTGCGAATAAACGTCGGCGCTACGGCATTCACGGTAATCCCGTGCTTTCCCCACTCCACGGCCAGGCATTTCGTTAAATGCGCAATCGCCGCCTTCGTCATGCAATAAATAGATTCCGTCGGCAGGGCCACGAATCCCGCCTGCGAACTCATGTTGATAATCTTCCCGCTTCCCTGCCGGATCATCACCCGCCCCGCCGCCTGGCTCGCAAAAAACGTCCCCTTCAAATTCACCGCCACCGTCAAATCAAAATCCTCCTCGCGCACCTTCTCCGCCGGATTTTCCGGAGCCAGCCCCGCGTTGTTGACCAATATGTCCAACCGGCCAAACTCTCGCGCCGTCTCCGCCACCGCCCACTGCACTTCCTCCAATTTGGTCATATCCATCTGCAGAGGCAGCACACGCTGCCCCATCGCGCGGATCTCGTCGGTCAATCCACTGTCCATCTTCCTGTCGCGCAATCCCAGCGCAACATCCGCCCCTGCGTGCGCCAGCGCCAGTGAAATCGCGCGCCCCAATCCCCGCGCCGCCCCGGTAACCAGCGCCACCTGCCCAGTCAAATCAAAGCTAGGAAAATCCATCGTCGACCCCCAGTTCGTCCTCAAGAAAACGTGTCATCCCGAACCCGCGTCTTTTGCGAGTGAAGGATCTGCTTTTTCTTCTCTACTACCGTGTAGGGACCGCCTTCCGAGGCGGTCCGCCTTCGCGGTCGAGTATAGCCCGGGCGGTGCCCCGTAATCTCTATCCTCTCCGTTGCATTCTTCCCGCGAATGAACTAAAAACATCTCTCGGCTCTCATTCAAAATAATTTTCAGGACTTCTCCCAATGAAAATCGTTCGCACACTTCTAATCCTCTCCCTGCTTCTTCCTCCCGCAATTTCCTTTGCACAATCCAATCCCTCCCCGAAATCCGTAAAAGCCGTCAAATTCGGCCGCCTCTGGGACGCCCGCGGCAAAATCTGGACCAACGCCATCGTCCTCGTCGAAGACGACAAAATCAAATCCCTCACCACCAATTCCTCCGACATCCCCGCCCACGCGCAAATCATCGACCTTTCCAAATTCACCGGCCTTCCCGGCCTAATCGACGTCCACACCCACATGACGCAATATACCGACGAAACTCCCGGCCAGCCCATGCTTAAGCAGCTCACGGCCAATCCGCCGGCTTACGAACTCTTCATCGCCCGCAAAGGCGCCCTCCGCACCCTCGAAGCCGGCGTCACCACCGTCCGCGATCTCGGCGCCGATCAATATCTCGACATCGCCATGCGCGACCTTATCAATCGCGGCGAAATGGTCGGCCCGCGGATGTTTGTCTGCGGTTACGGCCTCACCGTCACCAGCACGCCCTACAAGCCCGGCCTCAACCCTCCACTCGGCGGCATCGCCGATGGAGTCCCCGAAGTCCTCCGCGCCGTCCGCCAGCAGGTCGCCGCAGGCGCCGACGTCATCAAGCTCTACGCCTCAACCGGCACCGACGACGATGTCACGCAATTTCAAACCTATTCCTACGACGAAATCAAAGCCGCAGTTGACGCCGCGCACCAGTTCGGCAAGAAAATCGCCATCCATTCTTACGGCCCTGATGGCGCGCGCGACGCCGTTCGCGCCGGCACCGACTCGCTCGAACACGCCACCGACATGGACAACGCCACTATCCAGGAAATGGCCCGCCGCGGCACCTTCTATGTCCCCACCATCGACCACAATCGCTACTACCTTGATAACTGGCAGAAAATTGGCTACGCAAACGGTTTTCAGGAAAAGACGAAAGCGTTCATCGAACGCAATCTCGAAACCGCGCGCAAAGCCCACAAGGCCGGCGTGAAATTCGCCATGGGCTCCGACGCCATCTACACCATGTTTGGGGAAAACACCCGCGAACTAGGCTGGTTCGTCAAAGCGGGCATGACTCCTGAGCAAGCCCTGCGCACTGCCACCACCAACGCCGCCGAACTTCTAGGCAAGCCCACCGAACTAGGCGCTGTCGCCCCCGGCTATTTCGCCGACCTGGTCGCCGTTGAAGGCGACCCCCTCTCCAACATCGACGTAGCCATCAATAACGTCCGCTGGGTAATGAAATCCGGCCAGGTAGTGGTAGACAAAGCAGCCACCCAGTCAGCGCACTAACTAAACCTGCGTAGCGTCCACTTTTGATGCTTGCCCTGACGAAGGAAGGGTGGCAAATCCCGTGTAGTGGCCGAACTTTAGATCGGCCAGCCTAAGGAGTTGGCTTCGATTGCAATCCAGGAATGCAGCGAAGGCGTGACCGGGCCTGCTCGGCAAAAATCAACTTCCGAAGACTGCCCAGTTGTCGGGGCGAACCGCTAGGATCTGGCGAAACCGCTCAGTAGTTTCTGATGAAAACTGATCGTAAAGATTCCGAAGATTCCGAGCAGGAGTAACAACGCCGACGCGGGCTCGGGGGTCGGAACTACAGCGCTAGCATTAACACTTCCGTCGAATGTGCCGCTCGCGTCAGCATTGTCGCAGAACGTGCACTGATCCAGGAATTGCCCACCCGTGAAGTCGAACGAGGTGGGAAGCAGCGTCGGCGAACTCTCCAGCCCGGAATACAGCTGGGGCCCCGGCACTACCCATGTATATTCCTGGCCAGTCGCGCAACTCGGTCCGTCTGCGCAAAAATCCACAAAAAATCCGCCTGCCTGCGAGCTTGAAGTTGGCGTGTAAAAGTTCAGGAAAACCAGTCCGCTGGCTGTCCCGCCATTGCTCGAGGAATAGGTAAACGGAATCGGCGCATCGACGAAGAAATCGTCGCCAAGCACAAAATCCGTTGTAACCGGCATCGACGGCAGCGAAAAACTCATCGTGAACGTATCGGAGGGCCCGCTCAACGGAGAACTGGTCGTAGCGGACGAGTACGTGCCGGAAACCGTGTACGTGACGCCAGAATCCGCGTTCACCGGCTGCCCACCCAGGATCAAAGCCAGCAACACACCGCAAAATGCATACACTAATCTCAACACGATTCGTGCTCCTCTTCGCCTCCCGCGTTCCCATTGCTGTTATCCGGAACGGGGTGCAAGTACTACTACCTACTCAAGATGTGAGCATTCTAAGGTCCAAATCGACGACCTCTGGGCGCTCTGTAACCTCTTCATTTTCAACAAAGTCTCCAGCCTCTGGCACCTGCCGAAGAGCCCCGCCAGCTTCATTAGCGCAAGTTGATTCACATTATGACCTTGCATTTCGCAATGGTTACTTTCGTCATTCTTAACTCACCGTCAATAATTCCATTCCGTTTTGCCCTGGAAACTTCTTAATAACACACACCGGTCTCCTGGTTGGCCACCAAGGAAGCAGGCAGTCCACCTGTCGTTCAGACTTCAGACTGCTTGCTTGGAAAAACGTTGGCTGCGACGCAGCAAGGCTAGCCCCGCCAGCCCAGCCAACGCCATTGCAATGGAGCTCGGCTCTGGAGCCACGGCAGGAGGATCAACCAGATCCCAGTTAATCACGGCAGTCTGTCCCGCCGAATTGTCGATCAAAACCGACGAACCATACGGCCCTGTATCCGGGCCAAAGATATTCCAATTCAGGCCGCCGGCACTGAAGAAGATCGAGGAGCCGATGGTTGGCCTCATCAACCCCATCTGCGCCGATTGTGGAAACAGTTGATCGGCGCCGCAGTTCGAGACATCTTGCGGCGCGAACGACACGGCTGCTCCGTTGATGTTCCCGGTCATGCCCACAACCTCTTCCCAACCGCCGTTCACGCAGGGGCGGTTCGGTTCCAAGCCGCTCAGGCTAACCGATTCCAGCGTAAACACCACGTTGCCGCTCGTTGAAATGCAGGTCAGGCCCGTAGCCGTGCAAGTCGCGGTGTCAGTCGAAAAGGAATAATCCCAAATGGTTGGCGGCCCGAGTGTCTCCGCCTTGGCCGTCGGGCCGTACGATGCACTTACTAACACCATGGCTAGGGCCGACAATGGCACAAAATGTCTGCCGCCAATTGCAATTAAATGAGTTAAACGTTGGCGGAACGTCCCTGCGGAAAGGCCGGCATCTGTAGCAGAATCAAATGACCCAGTAGTGGTAAAAAATTTCACTTTGCGCTCCCAATTGCTGCTAATTAGCACTCTGGGCGGTGCCTCTGCCCAAGTGGTGCAATTTCCCCTCCAATTTTCGAAGGGATCACTCCCGCTGCGGGGCCGCAGAGTTTCGGAGAAGAGAGGGCGTTACGAGTCACTGGCTTTCCTCTTACAAATCCCTCATGAACTCCTCAGGACTTTTCAAAGCCCTCTCCCCCATCCTGTCTCCAATGGAGGCAGGACCTCACCGGTCCTGGCGTGGCAACGATGTCGCTTACGATCTTCTTGGCTCTTTGCATTCTTGGTCTCGACTTCATGATCTATGTGCTCTTCAAGTTGCTCTATGGCGACCGCCGCAGCATCATCGCACGCCGCGTCGCCGCGCAGAGGAATGCCGCCCAAGCGGAAGCAGCAGGACTGATTTTCGTCGCCGCCTCGAAACCCGCTCCGCCCAAACCAGAGTCAATCCAACCCCCCAGCTCGCGCGCTCCCAGGGCCGGGTCGCGAAAACCTTTCGCACGCGGCGCTTTCCAAGCCCCGCTCACATCGGGCCGGCACCAACTGCGGTAAGCTGCATCTTTCAATACACGTTGCAAAACCCGCCCTCTGCGGAGAAGATGTGGCCGACCGTTCATGCCCATTTCCCTGCCAGCCGAGCCCCCGCGTATTCCCGGCCCGCTTCTAATCGTCATTGTTCTGCTGGCGATTTCTGTGTTCATCAATTACATCGACCGAGGCAATCTCTCCATCGCCGCGCCGATGCTGAAAGACGAACTGGGCATCTCCGCCGCGCAGCTTGGCTTTCTTCTCTCCGCGTTCTTCTGGACCTATGCGAGCCTGCATCTGTTCTACGGTTGGGTGGTCGACCGTTTGAACGTAAATTGGGTCTTCGCCGGTGCCTTTCTCCTCTGGTCCGCAGCAACCGCGGCCACCGGGATTGTCCACACCTTCGCCGCTCTTTTCGTCCTGCGCCTGCTGCTCGGTATGGGTGAGGCGGCCAGCTATCCCTCCTACAATAAGATCATCGCGCTGAATTTCGAGGAGAGGCATCGCGGCATCGCCAACTCTGTGCTGGCTTCGGGCCTGCTGCTGGGGCCGGGCTTCGGCATGCTGTTCGGTGGCCTGCTGATGGCGCGGTTCGGGTGGCGCCCGCTCTTCATTGTGTTGGGCCTCGTAAGCATGCTCTGGATTTTTCCGTGGCTGAAATGGATGCCGAAAAAACAGTACGCCCCGCAAACGGAAACCACGGGCGCACCGCATTTTGCCGAGTTTGTGCTGCTGCGCTCGGCTTGGGGAACGTGCATCGGACTTTTCTGCGGAAACTACGTCAACTATTTCCTGATCACCTGGCTGCCGTTTTATCTGGTGCGCGAGCGCCACTTTTCGATGGACACAATGGCCAAGGTCGGTGGAATCGCCTACGTGCTGGCGGCCTTGGCCTGCACAGTTTCGGGCTGGCTTTCCGACCGGTGGATTGCGGCGGGGGCGACCCCATCCCTGGTTCGCAAGGCGTTCACGGGCGGCGGAATCGGACTGAGCGGAATCCTCCTGGGGCTGGCGGTCGTGAGCGGACAGAAGCTCTGCGTAGCACTAATCGTACTTGGCGTGGTTGCGTTTGGCGTCTCCGCCTCCAACATCTGGGCCATCACGCAGACGCTCGCGGGGCAACGGGCCACCGGACGCTGGGTGGGCTTCCAGAGTTTCTTCGGCAACATGTCGGGGTGGGTGGCGCCTGCCGTCACCGGATATGTATTGCAGCGAACCGGCCATTTTTACTGGGCGTTCCTGATTGCAGCCGGTGTGGCCTTCGCCGGTGCTGCTTCGTGGACTCTGCTGGTGGGCCGAGTCGAACCAGTGATCTGGGGCCGTGAGCTGGGCGTCCGTGCCTCCACGACCGCGTTCTAATCGTGCCATGGAAGCGCGCGGGAGTTGTATCATGGTGATAGCTTCGGAGGCGGCCTAAGGGATTCCTTCCCGAAGTGAACGGAATCGATGGCTTCTCCGCCCACCGGCGATTCCCCAAACCAATAACTGGCAAGCCATGTTACCAAGGCGGATCCGTGACCAAGAAAATGAAGATGGCGGGGCTTTTCCTGCTAGCCCTAAATGTACTGGGTTGTTCAAAGACTTCCCAGCTACGCAAGGAAGTGGATTCCAAGCCTCCTCCTCCGACCCAAGGGTCCAGCTCTGTTCCTGTGGTGGAAATTCCGGCAAGTGTGGCGCCGCCGGCAAGCAGGCGGGGCGTGAAGACCGAGATGCGCAACGTGATGTTTCACCTTACGGACGAGGCTGCCGCTCACGTCGAATCCCTGTCCGGAGAAATGTATCCGACCGGCAAGAACGAGATGCCGGTTTTTGACGACAAAACCTCGTTCGAGGTGCACGTCACCAACGCAAGAATATCCATCACCCCGGAGGCCATGGCTTCGATCCTGAATAGCCAGGTGTTTGTCGGGAATGACTCGCCGCTTAAAGACATCTCCATCTCCATTGATAAAGACCGTCTTCAGATAAAAGGAAAGCTGCGTGGCAAACGCGAGATCCCGTTTGAAACCTCGGCTGTCCTCACTGTGACGTCCGACGGCCGGATCCGCGTAAGCACAGAAACGCTTAAAGCTCTGCACGTTCCAGTGAAGGGGATGATGGATAAGTTGGGCATCGAATTGGCAAGTCTGGTCGGCACCAGCAAGATTCCCGGCATGGTTACGGACAAAAATGATGTCCTAATGGATTTGGGGGTGCTCTTACCGCCACCCCATATCAAAGGCAAAGTATCCGCGGTCCTGATCGGCGATAATTCCATCGTCACGATCTTTGGCGACGAAGCCAGGCCCGGCTTGGCAACCGATCCTGTGAGTTACATGCGCTTCCAGGGAAATCCGGTGCGGTTAGGGAAGCTCACCATGGAAAACACCGATCTCACCGTGTTGAACCTTGATTCCGGCGACCCCATAGATTGGAGTCAGGACCACTATCGCGACCAACTTGTGGCTGGATATTCCAAAATCACGCTAAACTTTGGCCTTCGGGCCTACGCAAAGGACTTCGCGAAAATCCCACACCGGCCAGCGACTCCGGTGCAAGCCAAGAACTGATCCTTCCGGCGCGCCTGACGCGCTGGCTTTTAAAACTTGACGCCCCAGAATGCCTTGTCGGGCTCGGCGAGCGCGATCCCCACTTCCCAGGCTTCGTGGCCGCGCCACACAACCTGGCCCTGGGCGCAGCGCCCAGTTTCTGGCAACACCAACCGCACTTCGCGATGCAGTGGCACGTCCGCCCCCACCACCGCCATACAACCAGAGTGACTCACATCCACGGTCAAGCCATTCGCGGTGCGCCGGGCTTCACCCTCATCCCATTCGAGGCGCAAACGAAGGCTGGCGGTCGCGCGCGGGTGTGATCGCATGCTGGCCCAGCGTTCTTCCATCATCTTAAGCTGCGAAAGCGTTTGTTCCGGGGTCAACAAAGCCATGAGGCACCTCACGGAGGAAATTACAGTCTGGGGGGCCGTCTAAAAAGCTAAACCCGTGCCGGCCTCACGTCAATGGTACTGTTTCAAAAAAGTATCCAGCCCTGCACCTCTGTGGATACCCCGGGAATCCCCTTCCGAATACCCTAGGTTTTCGCCGTTTCCAGCTTTTCGGCGAGCAATGGCTCGATTTTTTCGGAGAGGTCCTTAACCGTAAAGGGCTTCCGGATGTAGGCTCGGGCTCCCGCCTCCATCGCTCGGAGGACCCCCTCCTCGGAAGTGTGCTTGGTGATGACAACGACCGGGGTGTTCTGGGCGCTTCGTACATAGGCCAGAGCCTCGAGGAGTTCGAGGCCGTCCATCAGGGGCATGTCGATATCGGTAACAATCAGGTCGAAAGTGAACCCGGTGCACCATCCCGAGAGCTTCGCGTCCGTTGCTGGCTTCAAGGATATCCCCGACGTTCAGATTGGCTTGCCGGAGGGAATGCTGAATGATTTTACGGATGGTGGAGGAATCGTCCACAACCAAAACTCTGCGCTTCTTCATCGGGAGCCTCCGCTGGAGATACGACTGCTCCCAAGCCGCCTGAGAGAAGGCGGTGCAACCTGCCATTAGTAGAACCAAAAGTTCCGCGCCAGTCAATAAACCGGAGGTTACTCTCCCGCATGGCTGGTCCTCAGGATTTCTGCGAGGCAAAGATCAGCGTGCCACCGCGTTTAAACGCTGCTCCTAACCATGTTGATGGCAGAGCCAGAACGGAAAGCGCCGGCCCCAGCAGCCAGTTGGCCGCCCGTTCAACCGAGGGTGTCCCCTGTGCCTTGCCTGTCAGTTGGCGGAAAAACAGGTTGCGGGTAGGCAACATGCTGTTTAGCGCGCTTTGAGACCATCCGAGAACATCGTATTCGAATTCCTGATGGCGCTCCTCCCGGACTTGAAATCCAGCTCGCTCATGGAGCAACCGCAACGAGCGGCGGCCGTAATGATAAAGGTGCCGCGGCACATCCAGGTGCAGCCAATCCTGCCCGAACGATCT
>DATHOY010000270.1:0-20201 GCA_035484435.1 Vulcanimicrobiaceae bacterium
GTCGTGCACGGGATTGAATTCAACAAGGTCGGCTCCGATGATGGGGCCGGGGAGGGCGTGAATATAGCTGATGGCTTCGCGCGTGGTGAGGCCTCCGGGTTCCCAATGGGAGACGCCGGGTGCGAAGGCGGGATCGAGCGCGTCCATGTCGAAGGAAACGTAGATGGGGCCGGCGAGGTTGAGGTGCGTCGGATCGGGAAGATCTTTTATTTCGAAAATTCTCACGGCGTACTTTTCGGCTTGATCGTTCTGGTGCGTGTTCATGGTGCGGACGCCGATCTGGATAAGGCGGTGGACAAGTTGCTCTTCCATGATTCGCGCGAAGGGGCTGGCGTGCGAGTGGGGATTACCTTCGTAGTCCGCGTAAAGATCGGGGTGGGCATCGAAATGGACGAGGGTGATGGCGGGAATGCGTTTGCCGATGGCGCGGAGAATCGCCGCGGTGATGGAGTGGTCGCCGCCGAGGCTGATGGGGCGTTTTCCGTCTTCGATGATTTTCGCGACTGCGTCTTCGATCCGTTGGAAAGCGTCGGGCGATTCCATTACCGCCAAATCTCCGGCGTCTTCGAAGATCCCCGGAGCGCCGAGGTCGACGCGGGTTTCGGTAGTTTTGTTCCAGTGGTCGGAGTGGAAGGCTTCGCGGATGAGCGGCGGGGCTTGCGCGGCCCCGCGAAGGAAAGAAGAGTTGTGGTCGAGGGGAATGCCGAGAAGGACAGGCGGGCCCCAGGTTGCGAGTTTTGGATTGAAGGGTTTCATGGGCGTGTGATTAGTGTATTGCCGAGGACGAGCGCGTCCATTTGCGTGCGCAGGAAACAGTCTAGCGCTTCTTCGGGGCGGCAAACGATGGGTTCGTTGTCGTTGAAGGAAGTGTTGAGGACTACGGGGACTCCGGTCTGGCGCTCGAATTCGCTGATGAGCGCGTAGAAGCGGGGATTGGCTTCGGGGGTGACAGTTTGCAGGCGGCCGGTGCCGTCGACGTGGGTGGGGGCGGGAATCGCGTCGCGCTTTTCGGGGAGCACGGAATACGCGAGGCTCATGAACGGGGACGGATGGGATTTATCGAACCACTGGCCGGTTTTTTCGGCGAGGATCGAGGGTGCGAAGGGGCGGAAGATTTCTCGGTGCTTGATGCGGCGGTTGAGGATTTCCTTCATTTCGGGGCGGCGCGGATCGGCAACGATGCTGCGGTTGCCGAGGGCGCGGGGGCCCCATTCGGCGCGGCCTTGGTACCATCCGAGGATTTTTCCGTCGGCGATGATGGCGGCGGTGCGGCGGAGGAGTTCTTCTTCGGGAAGTTCCGCGATCGTGTAGCCGCCTTGCGAGACGGTGCTGGCTGCGACTGCAGCGCGGATTTGCTCTGGAGAATAGCCGGGGCCCCAATAGGCGTGATTCATTGTGAAGGAGCGGGGCTGGTCGAGAATCTGGTGCCAGATGTAATAGGCGGCGCCGACGGCGAGTCCGGCATCGCCCGCGGCGGGATGCACGTAGACTTTTTCAAACGGCGTAGCGTCGAAGATTTTTCCATTGGCGACACAGTTGAAGGCGACTCCGCCGGCGAGGCAGACGGCTTTTGCGTTGGTCTTCGCCGCGAGTTTTTTTAGCATGCCCAGATAAACTTCTTCGAGGCGGGTCTGGAGAGTGGATGCCAGATCCTGGTGGCGCTGCTCGAGAGGTTCATCAGGCTGGCGCGCAGGGGCACCGAGAAGGCGCGACATAGCGTCCGAAAACATTTTGCCGAGGATGGGAGTTTGGTCGGATTCGGCCCAGGACATTTCCGGGCCGGTCTTGTGATGAGTGAAATAGTCGAGGCCGAGTTTGAAGCCGAAATCGCCGCCGTTGCTGCTGAAACGCAGGATGTCGCGAAAGGGTTCGAGGTAGGCGGGTTGGCCGTAGGCGGCGAGGCCCATCACTTTGTACTCGTCGCCAAATTTCAGGAAGCCGAGATATTGCGTGACCGCGCTGTAATAGAGGCCGAGCGAATGCGGGAAGGCGATCGCGCCGTCAATCCGCATGCGGTTGCCGATGCCCAGTCCCCACATGGAGCTGGCGAAGTCGCCGAGGCCGTCGGCGGAAAGCAGGGCGGCGTTTTCGAACGGGGAAACGAAGAAGGTGCTGGCGAGATGCGCCTGGTGGTGTTCCACGCGGTGAAACTTGGATTTGATTTTTGCAGGATCTGCGTCGAAAGCCGCGGCAAGCGCCGTGGGAATCCCAGTGAACTTGGTGAGCACCTTGGCGCGTTCGCGTGCGAACGACGGCATGCGCAGCGCATAGAAAAGTTTCGTCCCGAGGCGGGCGTATGGATTGCGCGGCACTGCCACGTGATCGAGATCGGCCAGGGTGATGCCGGCTTCCTTCAGGCAGTAGCGAATCGCCGCGGCGGGAAAGCCCGCGGCATATTTCACGCGGTTGAAGCGCTCTTCTTCGACGGCGGCAACCAGCTTGCCGTCGCAAACAAGGGCGGCCGAAGCGTTGCCGTGGTACGCATTGATCCCAAGAATGTTCATCTTCGAATCATTCAGTGTACCTAAATCACGGCTTGCGTGTTATCTATCCGGCCGATGAGAAGTCAGGGCCGAGGATAGCTTCCGAGTCCCCGGCCAAACGGGAATTTCGTCCAATGTCGTTCACAATCCGAGAAAATACCGGATCGAACCGAACCCAATGCCCAGCAGAATCAGGGGAATGGTCTTCCATTTGAGTTTCTGGAGGAGGAAAAGCGATAGCAAGGCCCAGATTAGAGAGATCGCATCGAGTTGCTTGAGACCAACGCCCCCTGATGGAAAGATCGCCGCCTTCCCTAGAAAGAGCGTTAGGTCAAGGATCGAGCCGACCACAACCGCGGTGATCATCTTCAGGACACCTCCGATCATGGGCTTGTCTTGTGTTCGTTCCACGAGCGGCGCACCGGCAAAGACAAAAAGGAAGCATGGAAGAAACGTATAAAAACTCGTTGCCAGAAGACCCAGAGTTCCCATCCACAGTGAGCCGTGGAAGTGGTTGTACGCGGCCAGGAAGCCAACAAAAGCAACCACGATAATCAGAGGTCCCGGGGTTGTCTCTGCCAGTGCGAAACCGTCCATCATTTGGGACCTGGTCAGCCAGTGCAGCTTGGTAACCGCAACCTTAGCTACGTAAGGAATCACTGTGTACGAGCCACCTATGGTCACGAAGGCGGTCTTGGTAAAGAACAGTGTGAGGTCTCGCCAAAAATGGAAGTCACCGGCAAAAATGTAGAAGAATGGAAACGGCAGAAGCCAGAGAAAGAACGCGCTCGCAGCCACTTTAGCGGCAGGTTTGAGTAGAGGGATAGGTCCCGGCGTTATCGAACCGCGCTGGATGTAGTAGTTTTCTTCATCCTCTTCAGCGACCTTTTCTGCAGTGTGGTGGAGAAGGCCGGGCCGCAACGCCCCCAGGGCGATTCCCAGAACAACAGCGCCAAACATCACCACGAGCAGCGAGACATCAAAGAAGAACATCGCGGCAAACGCAGAAGCCGCAATAGCACCTTGTACGGGACCGCTCAGGGCTCTTCTGGCAATCCTTTGTAAGGCGACTATTACTAAAGCGACGACGACGGGTTTTAACCCGTTGAAGATCGCAGCAATCCACAGCAGGCTGCCGAACCTCACGTAGATCATGCTCAGCACCAGCAGAATAAACATGGAGGGCAGCACAAAGAGCGTTCCGGCAGCAATGCCACCCCGTTTGCCATGCAGTTTCCATCCGATGTAGATGGCAAGCTGCTGTGCTTCCGGGCCGGGAAGGATCATGCAATGGCTCAGGGCATGGAGGAATCTTCCGTTGCTGATCCATCGCCTCTTCTCGACCAACTCGTCATGCATGATGGCGAGGTGGGCGGCTGTACCACCGAAACTGATCCACCCCAGTTTGAACCAGAAACGCAGCGCTTCCGCGAAGGAAGGCCGCTGTGGCGCAGCGAGCCGTTTAACCGGGCGAATTCCAGGTCCTAGAGGCAAGGCGTCCATAAAAGAATTCCTCAAAAAGCTGTAACCTTCATGACATTATAACATCATAATGATGCATGCCAAGGCGTCGAAGTTAGACCTAAATTGCTTCGTGCGTTCGGGTGTTCGACATCAATCAACGAAGGAGCTTTTCGCTTATGAACGAACTTCACCAATCCCCAGAAGGGGAAACCAGCAGCCGTTTTGCATTCTTAAAAGGACCGTTGTTATCTCGTTGGGCCCAGATTCCGCTACGGCTGATTGTTGGCTATGGCTTTATGGAGCACGGGTTCGCCAAATTGTCCAAGGGGCCCGAAAACTTCGCCACGATCCTACATGTGTTGAGCGTCCCGGCACCCCATTTCATGGCATGGCTTACGATTTTGACCGAGTTCATCGGCGGTCTCGCCGTCTTGCTCGGAGCTTTCGTACCCCTTGTTAGCCTGCCGATGGCGGTGCTTCTCCTCGTGGCGATCTTCACCGTCCATTTGCCGTACGGGTTCAGTTCGATCAAGCTAATGAGCGTTACGGCCGGCCGAGCACAGTTCGGACCGCCGGGCTACGAATGCGACCTGCTCTATCTCGCTTGTCTTGCGGGGCTTGTCTTCGGTGGCTCCGGGCCGATGGCGATCGACGAGTATCTCAGGAAGAAGTTATAGCGGCTTGACCACAACGCGTGGGAAACCCCGTCAGGAATTTACTCAACGGGGCGCCTTTCGGACCAGGCGGGTCGCGAACTGGACGAGATCCCCTCTGTAGTACAGTTTCTCGTAATCGACGGGACGGTTGCCTGTCGAATAGGAAGTTCGTTCAATGCGAAAGATCGGGCTTCGCTGTTTGACTTTTAGTGCCGCTGCGACTTCGGGCTCGGCTTCCACTGCGTCCAGCTTGTACTCGGCCTCAATCAGCGGAACACCGTATTTGCGTTCAAGAAGTGAAAAGATAGGCTCGACCTTCAGGTTGTTAGTGATGATTTTCTTGCCGATCTCCAAGGGGAGATAAGTCTCATCGAAAGAGAGGGGAATACCATCCGCCAGACGCACGCGACGAATTCTGACGACGCGCTCGCCCTTTGTCAGTGCGAGTTGATTCGCCACGGTCGCGTCAGCGGTCACAATCTCCTTGCCAATCACGCGGGCCGTCGGCTTGCGGCCAACTGCGTGCATATCCTCGACGAATCCGCTCAGTTCTCTAAGGTCGTGAGTGATTTTCGGCGCAGCAACGAATGTGCCTTTGCCGCGGCGAATCTCGACGAGGCCGCGGCTGACAAGATTCTGAATAGCCCGGCGAACGGTAATGCGGCTGACCCCGAATCGCGCAATCAGGCTGTCCTCGGTAGGCAGTTGGTCGCCAACCTTCAGGTCGCCATCGGCGATGTCGCTGGCGAGGACTGTTTCGACGCGTGAATAGAGAAGAGAATCATGCGCGACTGGCATGAAGACATTATAACGTCGTATCGGCAGAGAACTCAGACATCCTGCAGTAGCCACCGAAAGACGGATATGGATTGCGCGGCACGGCCACGTGATCGTGATCGACCAGCGTTAGTTTGCCGGTCCAGCAAACAGCAGCAGATTTCCATCCAGATCCTTGACGACGAAATTCTTTGCGCCCCAAGGCTGCTTTTTCAGTGGCTGGTGAAAGGCAACACCGGTCGACTGAAACTCAAGGAACAGCAGCTTGATCTCGTCCGCTGTAGCAACGGTCATAGATACCGACAGCAGTTCTTCCCGTTCACGGACCTTCGACTCGATTACTGGTCGCTCGACACACCTTAGATTGATCCGCGCCGCGTCCCGACCCACCTGTGCATAGTAGGGAGGTTTGCCGTAACTGAAAACAAGCGAAAAGCCTAACTTCTCACGGAAAAATTCGTACGATCTCTTGATATCGATGACGAACAGCTGCGGCTCGGCACCGACAATGGTTGCTTTCGATGGCGATGATTTCACCTTGAGCGGCGTGGTCGAAAGTCCGGTTTTCAGGGCTTGCCAACTATTGAAGCCTTGCTGCCTTGCGACCATTTCTTGCGCATCGCAAAGCTTGAAACTCGCCGCAAGAATCTCGGAGTCGGGCATATTAAGGAAACGCGGCAAATGCTCGCGGATTTCTGTGGCGACGGGATAGTGGCGTCCGCGGTGCCACCGCAATATGAGCTTCGCCTGCTTTTTGAGGTTCTCTAGGTTGGGCATGTAGGCCTCCACGATGAGATCGTAGGTGGGCATTGCCCTTTGGCGACGTGCTGTTGCATCCTACATGCGCAGATTGCAGTATCTGCGACGGTGTCAGCAGCTGTCAATTGAGAACCGCCGCGGAGCTAAACGTTAGCACTAGCGGCCTCACCAACAGGTTAGGACTTCTCAAGACAAATGGCGGCGGCACCATTCGTTGAGAACGTAGAGGGACCAGGGGCGGGACCAGGTGGTGCGGGAGTGGAGGAAATTGTCCCAGACCATTTGGACTCCGGCGGAGTGGAGATGCGGCGCTAAGGCTGGCGCGAGGTTGGAAAAGCTTTCTTCCAGGCGGGGGCGGAGGGCGGTGCGCATCCAGTTTTCCCAGGGTAGGGTGAAGGTGCGTTTTTTCTGTTGCAGGATTTCGGCGGGGAGCAGGTCTTCTAGCGCGGCGCGGAGGAGGGCTTTGGGAGTTTCGGGGCGGACGCGGGCTTCGTCGGGGAGAGCGCACATGAATTCGACGAGCGGCGTGTCGAGCAGAGGGACGCGGACTTCGAGCGAGCGAGCCATGCTGACCGAGTCGGTGTCGCGCAACAACGTGCTGGCCATGTAGGTGCGGAGTTCGAGCCAGGAGATGGCAGCGACGGGTTCGAATTCGCGGGACTGGTCGGCGATGCGTTCGAGCCAGGCGAGCCAGGTGGGCTCGAGGGTGACACCGTCCGCGGCGATGGTGCTTTTGCGGAAACGAGGTTCGGTGAGGCGTCGCAGGTCCGAAGGCGGGAAGAGCAGGCGGGTAAAGAAATAAGGATGCGGCAGCGCGTTCGGCATACGCCAGGCGTCGCCGGCTTTGCGCACGGCGTCGGGCGAACCCTGTTTGCCCAGCAAATTACAGATGAGCGGCGCGCTGAGGCGGCGAAAGGCGGCGGGCACGAAACGCGAAAGAGTTTCGAGATGCATCAGCCTTGGCGTATCTGTGAACGTGGAGTAGCCGGCGAAAAGTTCGTCGCCGCCGAGGCCGGAGAGCGCGACTTTCAGCCCGACCTGGCGCGCGGCCCAGGAGACAAAGTACGTGTTGACGCCGTCCATGGTGGGTTGATCCAGAGCGGAGACGGCTTCGTCGAGGCGGGCGAGCATGTCGGCGCCGTGCAAGGGAACTTCGGTGTGCTGCGTGCCGGTGGCATCGGCGACGCGGCGAGCTAGCGGGGCTTCGTCATACGGCGTATCGGGAAACGAGAGCGTGAAGCTCTGGATGCCTTTTTGCGCGCGGGCGGCGAAAGCGGCGATGGCGCTGGAGTCGAGGCCGCTGGAAAGGAATAAGCCAACCGGGACGTCGGCGATGAGGTGAGCCCGCACAGCGTCTTCCAGAAGCGTTTTGACGCGCGGGACGGCGGTGGTGAAATTGCGCGGACGACGCGGATCGCGTGCAGCGGCGCTGCGGCGGGGATCCCAGAAGGGTCGCGCGCGGGGAGTACGGCGGCGGTCCGGAACGTGCAGCAACAGCCGATGGCCGGGCGGCAGGGAAAAAACATTTTCGACCAGCGTGAGCGGCTCGGAGACGCTGCCAAAAAGCAAATAACTGGTGAGCGCGTCGGTGGAGAGTTTGCGCGGCACGCAGCCAGACGCGAGAAGGGCGCGAAGCTCGGAGGCAAACGCGAAGCCGTCCTCGGTTTGCGAATAGTAGAGCGGCTTGATGCCCAGAGGATCACGGGCCATGAAAACAAGCGGCACGGTGGCGAAGTGTTTGCGCAGATCAAGCAGAGCGAAAGCGAACATGCCGCGCAATTCGTCCAGCAGGTCTTCGCCCCACTCTTCCCAACCGTGGACAAATACTTCGGTGTCGGATTTGGTCTGGAAGCGGTGGCCGGCGAGAACCAGGCGTTCGCGCAATTCGCGATAGTTGTAGAGTTCGCCGTTGTAAACGACCGCGACGTCGTGCGATTCGTTCCAGACAGGTTGATGCCCGCCGGGAAGGTCGATAATGCTGAGGCGGCGCATCCCCAGCGCGAGGCCGGGCACGCGGGAGTCTTCAACAAGGAAGCCTTCATCATCCGGGCCGCGATGGAGCATCGCCGCGGCCATGGCACGGACGCGGCGTTCGGCATCGTTACTCGCTGGGGCGTAAGCGAAACCGCAGATACCGCACACGCTCTATTTCATCTCCGGGGTCGAAAAGAAAGTCGCAGTGGCGCGAGAGAGGCTGGCGCGCAGGCGGAGGCGAGGAATGCGCAGGCGATGATCGGCGATCCAGGCCAGCACGATTCGGAGCAGCAAGAAGAAGATCAGCGCCCACAGCGAGAGGAAAAAAAAGGCGAAGGAGCGGCGCTCCAGGAGCAGGCTCCAGTCGAGAGATTCATCCCAGCCGGACAACGTGGTGTCCAGAGCGCGGCGTAAAAATGGGCCGAGAATGGGAAGGGCGCCGACGCGAACATGGGCCACGCGCTCGTAGGAGTACGCGGTGATGTAACCAGGGATTTGCGCGGTGGCTTCCTGGAACACGCGCGGGTCCTGAAGATCGGCGCGCGTCAGCAGTCTTCCCTGCGAGTCCTTCATGAAGGCGCGATAGGTGGCGTCGACGATCACCCAGCGGCCGCCGATTTGCACTTCTGCAACGACATGCTTTGCGGTGCGATCCTGGCTGAGCAAAAGCAGCCGCCGTGCTTCGAGGCCGGAGCTGCGGGAAAGATTCAGGAAAGCGTTGGTGGCGCTGCCGCAGACTTCAAGAAGTTGGCGGTAATTCAAAGTGTCGGTGGGATCGTGTGGGGAGAGGAGGGAGGGGTCCGGCGCTTCGCGGCGCGGCGGACCGTAGCTCATCCAGGTGAGGATGGCCTGGGCTTTTTGTTCGGGAGAAGAGGCTTCCGGAATGATGGCGTCAGAAAAACCTCTGAGGTATTCGCGAACGGAATGCTCCCAGATTCCCGTGAACAAGGTGGCGAGGAGAGCGACAGCCAGGAGTGCGTTGGTCGCCCACCAAAAAGCCCGGAATACGTGATGGCTGCCCACAGATTAAGGTTGACTCCCGAGTGCCCGCTTCTCCTGAGACGCGGCGAGACCCGCCAATTTTCTGTACAACGAATCCATTTCGCGGGTGGGCTGGCCCCAGTCTAAACGCTGTACCGCGGAGGCGCAACCATTCTTCAGTTGGCAGTAGAGAGCTGGATTATTGAAAAGAGTGGCTATTGTTTGCGCGAGGGAACTTGCCGAATGCGGCACGGAGATTCCGGCTACGCCATCTAGAAGCGGCGCGATGCCGCATTGATCGGTGAGGATGACAGGTGTGCCGGCGGCGACAGATTCCGCGGCGGTGTTGCCGAAATTTTCGTTTTGGGAGGGAAGGACAAAGACGTCCGCGTCGCGATAGGCGGACCATTTTGCGTCCCCGGAAAGTGGGCCGGGGAAGTGAACGCGCGAGGAAAGTTTTAGCCGCGCGGCTGTTTGTTGGAGGCGGGTGAGCATTCCGGACTCATCGGGGCCGACGAAGGCGAGATGCGCAACTGGAGAGAAGGGTGGAAGCTGCGCGAAGGCTTCGAGCAAAAGATCGGGGCTTTTTTTTTGCGAGAGCCGGCCAAGGAAAAGAATAAGGCGGGCGTCATCGGGAATTTTCAGCGAGGTGCGAAACGCGCCGCGCGGCGGAAGAGCAGCGGGCCCAGCGACGCCATTTCTACGCAAGACGATCTTTTCGGCGGGAATTCCGCCGGCGAGAAGTTCGGATTTTTCCTGCTCGGCGGTGGCGACGATAGCGCCCGCGTTCTGCAGCATTTTTGCGCCGAGGAAACGGTGATAGGCGCGCTTCAGGAAGAGATTGCGAACGATCGGCACGAACATGCCGATGGGTTCGACCACATAGGGAATTTTCAATTTTTGCGCGGCCGCCGCCGTACGCGGGCCGAGGAGGTCGTAAAGGCCGAATATATGGACGACATCAAAATGCTGGAGCCGAGCGCGAAGATATCTCTGGAGCGCCGGATTCCAGCTGACGGCGTGGTAATGAAACCAGTTGGCAAGATAGATGGCTTTGACGCCCCGAACTTCACGCTTCTTGCCGAATGGACTGCTTTCAGCGGGCGGTTCGCCGGAAAGTTCCGCGAGGCGGCGCTCAAGGCCCCAGTCAGCGGTGAGTACGGTAACTTCGTGGCCCAAGTTCGCGAGGCCCTCGGAAAGCGCGCGGACTTTTTCGGGCGGACCGCCAAATTCAAAAAAGGGCGCGTAGCTCTGCGTGACGTTCAGGATTCGCATAATTCGCGGAGGATTCTCTTGAAGGCTTTGGAGAAAACATTGAAACGATACTCATTCTCGACGCGCTGCCGCCCGGCTTCGCCCATGCGGCGCGCGTTTTCCGGATCGGAGAGGAGCGTGTCGATGGAGGTGGCGAGCTGGACCGTGTCGCCATGCTGCACGACGTAGCCGGTGACGCCATCCTGGATGACTTCGGGCGCGCCGCCGTGGGCTCCGCCGATCACAGGTTTGCCGTGGGCCATGGCTTCGAGATAGACGAAGCCAAAACCTTCGCCGCGGCTGGGGAGCGCAAAGATTTCCGCGGCTTCGTAGCAGGCGGAGAGTTCGCTGTAGGAAATGCCGGTGAGGAAATGCACGTGGCGCTGCACGCCGGAGTCGCGGGCAACGTGTTCGAGCCAGTCTCGATCGTCGCCGGAGCCGATAATGGCGAGTTGCAAATCGGGCCAGCGAAGGAGCAGGCGCGACATGGCGAGGATCAGCGTGTCCATACCTTTATAGCGCTCGGTGGCCAGCCAACGGCCGACACTGAGGATCACGCGGCCGGATGGAAATTCGCCGGGGAGAGGAGAGAGGGGTGCGCCGGCGGTTTTCGTCGCAAAATCGGGGTCGAGTGCCCAGGGGAGGACGCGGATGCGATCGGGGGCAACGCCCTGGACGTTGATGAGGTATTCGGAGGTGGCGCGACTGGGTGATAGGACGAGAGTGGCGCGCGTGAGGGCGTTGCGTCGCATGGATGGCATCGGTTCCCAAACTTCGATGCCGTGCGTGCAGATGATGCTTTTCATGCCCGGCGCCAGCACGCGCATGGACCGGACAATGGGGCCGAGATTCGGATGCGCGGCGAGGACAAGTTTCGGGCGGCGGCGGGCGGCGCGCATGGCGTTGGCGAAGAATTTCAATTTACCGCGCTCGGCGCCGGTGAAGACGAACTCGCGTTCGCCTACGCGCATGCGATGAAGCTCCTGCGTATCGTTGAGGCTGAGAAAGCGGGATTCCATTTTGTGGGAAGCGGCGTACTCGCTCATCACAAACGCAAGATGGCGGCCGGCGCGTTGGATGCCGCCGGGTGCGTTTAACTCGGGGAAGAGGCCAATAAGCACGCGGTGAGTCTGCCAAACACTGTATCAGGAAGGCAAGGATTGGTTGCAGAAGGGTGTGGGATTTTTGAGTGCGGAGGCGGAGCTTCCGCTTTTGCGGCGAAAGGATTTTCACCCAATTGAAGTTTGGAGGTGAGCTTAGTGCGAAAAAGCGGCAGCTTTGCTGCGGCACTCAAAATGCGTCGCGGCTTGGGTTCAGTTGGGGATCTTGGCTACTGGGGGCGCAGCGCGAACGTGGCGATTTCTTGCAGGCTGTCGATGTAGAAGTCGGCGGGGTCGGCCTGGCGGTTGTGCTGTCCGAAGCCGTAGTTGACGGCGATTGCGAGCATGCCGGCGTTGCGGGCGGTCTGGATGTCGACGCCGGAGTCGCCGATCATGGCGGCTTCGTGCGGCGGCGCGCCGATATCTCTCAGGATGGCGAGGGCGCCGACGGGGTCGGGTTTTTTCTTTTCGAAGCTGTCGCCGCCATAGACGGCTCGGAAAAATTTGCGCAGGCCGAGGGCCTCGAGAATCTCGACGCCCATTTTCGCGGGCTTGTTGGTCAGCACCGCCATGGGGCGGTCCTGAAGAGCTTCGAGGCCTTCGACTACGCCGGGATAGGCATGGGTAGCGTCCAGGCAGTGTTCCCCGTAGTGCGCGAGAAAAATCTCCAGGCCGCGCTTGCGGTCGGCTTCCGCGGCGTTGGGACCAAGGGCGTCGGCGACCAGGCGAGGCGCACCGTGTCCGATGTAGCTGGCGACGGTGGCGAGTGGCAAAACTTCACGGTGCACTTCCCGCAACATGAAATTGACGGAGTTCACGAGGTCCAGCTTCGAATCAATCAGCGTGCCATCCAGGTCAAAGAGAAATGCACGCACCGAAGAAATATTCGCGTTAGGCATAGCCCTCTATTGTAATACCTCGCCCATATTCGATTCATCCGGCACAAAATCAGCCACGTCGATCTTTTTTCGGAAGATGGAGAAATCGCGTAAACTAAGGGGCTACAGATTCCGCAAATTTCTGGTGGGAGAGCCCATGGCCCAGGTTTATCCGTTTCGCGCTTACCGTTATAACCCGGAGATTGCTCCGTTTGACCGCGTATTGACGCAGCCGTATGACAAGATTTCGCCCGCGCGGCAGGAGGAATATTATGCCGCCGACCCGCACAATTTGATTGCGGTGGAGAAGGGGCGGACATCGCCGCAGGATACGCCGCAGAATAATGTTTACACGCGAGCGGCGGCCGCAATAAAAGGGTGGATTGCGGCGAATGCGGTTCGGCAGGATGCGGCGCCCGCGTTCTACGCTTACACGCAGGAATTCACGGTGCCGGGAACTTCCACGCGGCGGACGAGGCGCGGATTTATCGGCGCGGGGCAACTGGAGGATTACGCGAACAACGTTGTGTTCCGGCACGAGCACACGCTTTCGGGGCCAAAGGCGGACCGGTTGGAGCTTTTGCGGCACACGCATACGCATACCGGGCAGCTGTTCATGATTTATTCGGATCCGCAGAAACGCGTGGACGCGGTTCTGAGCATGGTGGAATCCGCGGAAAAGCCGGTTACTGAGTTGCTGGACGAATACGGCGTGACGCATCGTCTGTGGATGATTACGGATCCCGCCCGTATTGAGGCGATTCAGAAAGCCATGGCGGAGCAGAAGTTGGTGATTGCGGATGGCCACCACCGCTACGAAACTTCGCTGAACTTTCGGAACGAATCGCGAACGAAGACGGGGAAGCTGATTCCGGATGCGCCTTACGAGCGTTCGATGATGACGTTCGTGAACACGCACAGCGAGGGGCTGACGATCCTGCCGACACATCGTGTGGTGAACAACGTGAGGGAGTTTTCGTGGAGCGCAGTGCGGCGTTACCTGGAGCCGTGGTTTGCGACGGAAGTTTTTTCGTTTGCAGACGATGCGCAACGAAAAGAGGCGCTGGAGAGATTTCGGACTCAGTTGACGGAGGCGAAAGCGCAGCGGGCGATTGGAGTTTATCCAGCCGCGAGTGCGGGCTCTCGGGCGTTTTATTTGCTGACGCTTCGGCCGGAGGCAGATTTGGCGCATATCTTACCGGGACTATCTCCGCTGCAGCGTCAGTTGGATGTGGTCTTGTTGCACCAGGGGATACTGGAGCCGGCATTGGGAGTAACTCCGCGCGCCGTGGCGTCGGAATCGAATCTTTCCTACGAGCGGGAATTTGCGGGGGCGATCGACGCGGTGGATCGCGGGGCGCAGGTGGCGTTTCTCTTGAATCCGGTGGATGTGGAGATGGTGGTGAAGGTGGCGACGTCGGGTGAGGTGATGCCGCAGAAGTCTACGGATTTTTATCCGAAGCTTTTGAGCGGGATTACGATGTATCGCGTGGGGGAATGAAAGAGGGCACGATGTATCGTGCCCCTACATGAGTACGGGGAATTTACTTGGAGAAGCTGGCGACGGCTTCGGCTTCGGTGTTGTAGACGTCGAAAATGGTCATCAGCTTGGTGATCTGCAGAACTTCCGTGAACTTCGTGCCCAGGTGGCACAGCCGCAGGGACGAGCCCTGCGCCTTGGCGCTGTGATGCGCCGATACCAGCGTACCGAGGCCCGCGCTGTCGATGAACGTGACGTTGTCCATGTTCATCACGATCTTTTTCTTGCCCTCGGCGATCATCGCCTTCACTTTTTCGCGCAGCGCGTTTGATTCTTCGCCCAGCACGATCCGGCCGTCCATTGCAACGACGGTTACACCGTCCACTTCGCGAGTAGTCATCTTCAATGCCACGTTAATTTCCTCCTGGTCCGTCTACAGGTCCGGCGGCAACCCGGCCCGGAACGGCAAAGCATATCTGCTTTTCTTAGATTTCGCAAAGCGGTCTTTTCAGGGCTCTGACCGCCGCGCGATTACTAGTAGTAGTCCGCGCAGGACATATAATACCCGCAGACGTTGCAAATCAACTTGCAGCGTCGCGACTCCAGCCGTTGCGAACACACCGGGCAATACCGTGAGGCATCTTCCTGCGGGGGAGAGGAAGTTTCGCTTGCCAACTGCGCAGACGGGCCAGACTCCCCGACCACCACGCCCCTTGCTGCCGCAAGGGCGATTTCCTGCTGACCGGTATGTTTCACGGCCATTCGGTTATAGCACAGTCCCGGGTGACGGGAAAGCCCAGCCGGGCGCGGGAATGGAGAAAGTGAATTCGGGGTAACGTTCAGGGCGATGACCGCGTCTAATGTAATGTAGTAGAGTAACGGCCTCATCCGGGGTAGGGATCATGCGGCGTACCATCCTAGCTTTTCTTCTTGTTTCAACACTCCCATTCATCGGGCAGGCGCAGCAGCATGGCGGCGGAGCGATGTCTGGCGCGCATGCCTTTGTTGCCGCCGCGCCCGTGGCTATGGCTCACGCTACGCCAACTCGCAGTGCGGTTTCCGCGCGGCCTGTGGTCCGCAGCGCCCCGGCGAGCACGCGGGTTAACTCAGGGCCGCGGGCCACGCGTCCAACGGGCTGGAACCAAACTCACACCACCCGCCGCACGAATTTTTCGACGGACCCGGTTTTCCCGAATGGGGGATTTTCGAACGGCGGGAATCCCGTTCCCGGGTTTGGCTTTGACTACACCCACTTTTTTGCCGTGCATCCGAATGCTGGGCGCCACTTTCGTCGTGATTCAGGCTTCGTGATTCCTTTTATTGATGGCGGATTTTATATGCCAGTGCCGATGTACGCGGATCAGGCTCCGGCCGGGCCCCAGGCCGAAGACAGCGAGGCCGGGAATCAGCCTCCACCGTCCGAGCAAAACTCCGCGCGGGACGACGACCGGAATTTCCGCGAGCGGATGCGCTCTGAACCGCTGCCGCCGGAGCAGCCTGAGTATGTATTTGTGCGCCAGGATGGCAGCCTGATTTTCGCGGTCGCCTATTCGCTGATCAACGATCGACTGCAGTACGTCACCGCCGAGGGGCTGCGGCGCACGATCCCTCTGAACACGCTGGATTTCGCCGCAACGCAACAGTTCAACGAGCAGCGCGGAGTATCCATCCGCCTGCCCGCGTAATACTCGAAGTATTTACCCGACAATTTGAATTACTGAAAATCACGGAGCGTGGAGAGGTCCCTTTGCGTAAGGCCTGCCATTCGGTATGGCTCGGCTTGCCGGCAGGATGCCGGCGCTACCCCGCGTTCTTGCGCAAGGGTTCGGGCATTACATAGCCCGAAGAGGCGGGGAGCCCCGCGCGCTCAAGCTGCACGGTGCTGTGTTCAATCTGAAACTCTTCCGCAAGCTTTTTCCGAATGGCGGCGATAATTTTTTCGCACTGATCCATGTGCATGTCCGGGATGCGGGCGTGGCAGCTGAGGGCGTTGTGCGAGCCGCCGAGCGACCAGATGTGAATGTCGTGGACTTCGTAGACATTTTCGATGGTGAGGATGGCACGGGCAACTTCTTCGACGCCGGCACTCTTGGGGCGGCCCTCGAGAAGGATATGGGCCGACTCGCGCAAAATGCCGATCGAGGAGTAGAGAACAAGCAGGCCGATGGCCAGTCCGAGAAGAGGATCGATCCAGGCCGCGTGCGTGTACTGAATGATGATCGCGCCGACGATAATCGCGATGTTGGAGAGCGCGTCGCCGAAGTTGTGGACCAGGATGCTGCGGAGGTTCAGGTCGGTATGGCCACGAACGAGGGCCAGGGTGATGCCGCCATTGACGGCCAGAGCCGCGATGGAGGTCCAGATCATCCAGCTTTCGACGACCTGATGCGGCGAGCGCAAGCGGTCGATGGCTTCGTACCCCAGCCAGAGCGAGAGTATTACCAGCACAATGGCGTTGGTGAAGGCGGCGAGAGTGCCAGAGCGGTGGTATCCAAAGGTTTTTTCGGAGTCGGCCGGGCGCTGAGCCCAGCGCATCGCGAGCCAGGAGATTCCGAGCGCGGGGACGTCGCTGAGGTTGTGGACCGCGTCATTCAGAAGGGCGACGGAGCGGCCGAGGAAGCCGCCGAAAACTTCTGCGACGACCAATCCGAGGGTGGCTACCATGGCCCAGGCAAGAACGGAGGGGCTCATCGGCGGATGGGCATGATCGTGGCTGTGGCCGTGGGAATGGCCGTCCGCATGGTTGTGCGTGTGAGAATGGCCCGGGGGGTGGGAATGGGTGTGCATCGCTACCAAGTCTATTCTACGAGCTTGGCGCCCCGGGCGCATCCCAAAGTCTCAAGCTGTTATTGGAAAGTTTGACAACAAGGCCAGCGAATTCGTTGACGCTCCTGCGTGCGGCTGCCACTATCAACACAGGGGACGCATGGGCAGGCTTTATCTGCCCAAGCAAGGGTCATCCAGCACCGCGCATAGACAGATGAGCAGCCCGATAGCCAAATTGAGCTTTTGGGGAGTCCGCGGCTCGACGCCAACCGTCGATCCGGCGACGTGGCGCTATGGAGGCAACACGCCTTGCCTGGAATTCGTGGCGCCGGATGGCATAAAGTTTATTCTGGATTGCGGGACCGGATTGCGCGTGTTGGGAAACCGCTGGGGCGCGGAAGGTCAGGCAAGTTCTGCGACCACTCACATCCTGGTGACGCACTATCACTGGGATCATATTCAGGGGCTGCCGTTCTTCGCGCCTTTGTACGATCAGAAAAACCAATTCCAGTTTTACAGCTTCCGTTCGAAATTCCTGGGGCCTGACTCGCTGCGGCAGGTGTTTGAAGCCCAGATGGCGTTGCCCTATTTCCCGGTGGACTTTTCGGCGATGAATGCGCAGAGGAAGTTCCGCGAAGTGGATGGCGGTGAAACTTTTCAGGTTGGTGAGAACAAGGTTACGGCGCGGTGGCTGAATCATCCGCAGGGCTGCCTGGGATTCCGGATTGAGACGCGCGCGGGGACCATTGTCTATGCAACCGATAACGAGCCGGGAGTACCTTCGCTCGATCTGAACTTGCGCGAACTGGCAGCCGGCGCGGACATCTTTATCAATGACGCGCAGTATTCGCCGAACCAGTTGGCGCAAGACCGCAAGGGCTGGGGCCACTCTTCCTGGAACGAAGGTGTGCGGGTGGCGCGGGAAACCGGTGTGAAAACGCTGGTGCTGTTTCATCACGACCCGGATTCGACGGACCGGGTGGTGGATCACCTGCTGCGACAAGCGCGCGAGGAATTTGATTCGGTGTTCGCGGCGAGCGAGGGTATGGTCATCACGCTGGGCGCGGCGAGCGAACCGGTGCAGGCGCACATGCCGGGTTCGCGGACGGCGTTGCGGCGGGAAGCTCAGTTTTCGGCTTGCGTGACTGGGGTGACCGCGGAAGGCCACCGGTTTGAGGAAGACACCCAGGTGAGGGATCTTTCCATCCAGGGGGCTTTGATTTCGTTGCACCACAGCCCGCGGATGCAATCGGAAGTGCAGGTGGTGATGCAGGCGCCCGGCGCGCACGGCATGCAGGAAATGATTTTGCGGGGTTACGTAGTGAGGATCGAAGAGGGTGCGGAGAAGGGAACGACGGCGGTGGGCGTGGTGTTCACGGACTAGCGGGGCACAGAGCCGGAAGGTCTAATCAGCGCGGGAACATTCCACGAAAACTCAGCTGAGTTTCGCAATTTTGGAGTCGAGGTGCGCGAGGGCGGCTTCGAGGGATTTTCTGTGGTTGGGGTTGGTGGCGACTTCTAGGTCGTTGACGATTCGAATGCGGGAAAGCTGGAGGTCGCGGCATTCCTGCTCGCGGCGCAAATCCTCAGGAGTTTTGGGACCTTTTCCGGAGGATGTGCTCATAGAGTTTTTCGCTTCCACTTGAGACTCGACATCTTTGCTCTCCCAACCGCGTGCCATGGTTCTAGTGTGACACACATCCTGCGAATGATTCGATGCTGTAAATTGCGGGCGTTCCCAGGCTTAGGCACCCGCTGCCCGTTGCTTCCGGACGATGCTCGCGGCAGAGGGGTTCGCCGCGACGA
Source organism: Vulcanimicrobiaceae bacterium (assembly GCA_035484435.1). Lineage (GTDB taxonomy): Bacteria > Acidobacteriota > Terriglobia > Acidiferrales > UBA7541 > Acidiferrum. The sequence continues at coordinate 18,379 of DATHOY010000270.1, forward strand.
TGGACTCCTCCGCCAAACGCGCGAAGCGTTCGGCGAAGACACCATGATAGGAAAATTCGGCTTTGTGATCTCCCCAGCGAACCTGGAGCAGCCAACCGGCGGGGGAAGGCTCCACGCGCATGCGGGAAATTTCGGCGACCGGTACGACGACGAGGGGATGGAAATGGGAGTCCAACGCCCAGACGTGCTCCGAAGAAATGAACAGGCGGACGCTGGCCGCGGGCGCGTTGCCCGGCTGGTATTCGCCGCCGCTGACGACGGTCTGCGCGCCGAGTTCGCGTGCTTTGCGGTCGGTGCTGGATTCGAGCTGGGCGGGCGGCAACAGGATGGCCACCACGAATAAGATCAGGCCGAAAATGGCGGTCATCCAGCCGTTCCACAGGCTGAGTGGTAGAACCACCAGCGCGGCCCCAAAGCAGGCAAGCGCGACGCGGAACAATGCCCAGGAACTTTTATTGCGGTGAAGCTGCAGCAGCCGAGGAAAACGCCGCAGCGCGAAGAACAGAGCGGCGCCCAGAAAGCCGCGTAGCCTGGGCAGGAATTTTGCCTGCTCGGCGGCGATCGCGGTGGGTGTCGTGCTCATGACTGGGGTGCCGCTTATTTTACATCAGGCTGAAGCCCTTGTATCTCCCTCATTCTGGCAAAGGCCCGGCGGACGTGGGGGATGGCAATGGAGCCGCCGACAACCAGGGCGACGTTGAGCGCGTCGATGACTTCGTCGCGCTTCCAGCCGATTTCGCCGCAGCGGACGAGATGGTAGGTGATGCAGTCGTCGCAGCGCAGAACGGTGGAGGCGACCAGGCCGAGAAGTTCCTTGGTGCGGGCGTCGAGCGGGCCGGGTTCGTAGGCCTGGTGATCCAGGGAGAAGAAACGCTTGATGCCGAGGTGACCGCAATTGAGGATCTCCTCATTGAGCTCGGCGCGAAATTTCTGAAAGTCGTCCACTTCCTTGGCCATGCCGCCTCCGAAAAAAGCAACCCCTATTGTACCGCCACGTAATCTGTCGGTGCATTACGCTATCGGGTTCAGTCCGCGGCCGCCAGAATTGCGCCCTTGCGGACGATTACGCTTCCGGGGCGTGCGCCGGTGGACTTCCCTGAATCCCAAACCAGCACGCCGTTTACGAACACTTTTTCGATTCCCGTTGCCAGGGCCGTAGGATCGGCGAAGGTGGAGCGGTCGATCACGGTCGCGGGATCGAACAGCACCAGATCCGCCATCGCGCCTTTCCGAAGGATGCCGCGGTCTTTCCAATTTAGGCGCTGCGCGGGAAGCGAGGTCATTTTGCGCACCGCTTCCGGCAGCGTCAGCCATTGCTTTTCCCGGACATACACGCCAAGCACGCGCGGAAAAGTCCCAGCGCCGCGGGGATGCTGGGAAGCGACGCCGCCGTCGCTGGCCACCATCACCCAGGGCTGCCGGTAAAACGCCTTGATGTCGCTCTCAATCATGGATTGGCCGATGATGGCCGCTTCGGTGTGGGCGGCATCGCCTTCGCGGATCATGCGAATGTACATGTCCGTCTCGGAAAGGCCGTTGGACTTGGCGAGTTCAGCGAGGGTATGCCCGGCGTAGGATTTGTTGGGCGAGAATTCGGTGATCGTGATGTGAGAGCCGCCGCCGTAACTATCGAGCGCCGTCGAAACACTTTTCGGGTTCTCATACTGCTTGTCCGGGACGACCACTTTCAGGTTGGAGTGCCACGCGTCGTAGGGATAGCAGTCGGCCAGGAAATCCACGCCGCGTTTGCGCGCCGCTTCGATGATCTTGATGTACTCCGCCGCTTTCCCCTGCACGCCAACCGTTCCGAGCTTGATGTGGGA